>CAZFHP010000030.1:0-17572 GCA_964519365.1 uncultured Pseudomonadota bacterium | reverse complement strand
CCTCTTAGCCTGTGGCTACGACGAGACTCCACAGGGCGAACGGATTTTTTTTATCGTGGTTTCAAAGATTTTTTGAATTACGGACAGTTATGGATCGGAGTTGAGTGGAGATAATGGGAGTATGTTTCATGATGACAAGATTTGGCCCTTGGTATCGTATGTTGTTGCGATCTTTGGTGAGTACGGTCATAGTTTCTGGCATGTTTGCTTATGATAATGCGTGTGCTAATTTTAGCTTTGGTCAAGACGCATCTTTTTTTGCAGGCGATACAAGCGCACAATTTAAACTAGGCAATAGTAATAGTATGACAGGGTGGAGTCAGAATGTAGCGAACTGGAGCCAACAAGTTTTTGCTAGTTCTGTTGAGCCTGTTGAGCTATCGCTATGGGCCCTTGTGGCACAAGATGGTGACGTGATTTCTCAAGAACAAGATTTGGGGCATGTTAATCCCACACGTTTTTATATTCCCGAAGACAGACAAATACATATAACGCAAGACACGCTTATTGATGGCGGTGGGCGTACGTTTGAGCTTGAACGTGAAGCATGCATAATTGTTGACCATGGTGTGACCCTTACGTTACGTAACATGCGTATTAAAAATACACGCAATAATCTTGCAAACCCAATTATTAGACCTACAGGGCATGGAGCACAGGTCGCATTTCAAAACGTCGAATGTGCTTTGGCAAGTGACTTTATATTTCGTGACGGACAAATGTTTATTCACGATGACGTCGTAATTTCTGGGACCCATATATTTTCATATCGGTCGACGCGGGAAAGTTATATTTGTGATGGGGCGACGCTTGGTTTTGAAAACGGCTCGACGTTTTTTTATTACCCAAGTTCACAAGATAATCACTTGATACAAATGGCAAGTGATACTTCTAGTATCTATCTTGATGGAGCGATGCTTTTAACAACGCATACGGGGATGCGTTTAAGTCGGGGTACATTGTGTTTGGATAACAGTGTGACTTTGAGTGGGTATGCACGGACAAAACTTGTTATGGATTTTGATAACCCTATATTTGAAGTAGAATTTGGAGGTCCAAATGTTCCGGCTGTTTCGTGGAGCCCTGATGGTCGATATTTGGCAATAGGAGCCCAGAAGAGTGCCGTTAACGAGATTCGTATTTATGCTTTTGATGGAACAAAATTTGCTACGAATCCAATAAGCCCAACGGAAATTAATGGGAGTGTGCAGTCTATTAAATGGAGCCCCGATGGAAAATACTTAGTGGTTGGTATTTATGATACGAAAAAAATAGAGATTTATAGTTTTGATGGTGTAACGTTATCTTTAGTCGATGATATGGGTGGACTCGATTTTGTTTTTTCTGTTGGATGGCATCCGAGTGGAAAATTTATAGCGGTAGGAACGGGTGGTTTAAGTGACAAGATATTTGTTTATGGTTTTGATGGTGAAAATATTTCGCCATCTTCTGTTGCTTCAGAGCTTATGGGAAGTGATGTTCAGGCTTTAGCGTGGAGCCCTGATGGAAGATTCTTAGCTGTTGGGACAAATAATAATACGTCTGGATTACCAAGTGGTGCTGCAGGAAAAGAGCTTTTTGTTTATGAATTTGATGCACAAGTGCAAACGCTTACGCTTTTAACAGGTGCTTGTGATGATATTGGTGTTATTGTTTTTTATCTTGCATGGAGCCCTGATGGAAACTTTTTGGCTGTATCGACAGCTAATAATACAACTGGAAACCCAAGTGGTGCAGCGGGAAGCGAGTTTATTGTTTATGATTTTAATGATTTAACAAAAACATTAGCTGTAAATGCGTCAAGTGGAGCCGCCTTGACTACAGACGCTGTTTCTTGGAGTCCAAACGGGAAATATGTTGCAACAGGAGATACCAGTATACGTATTTATAGGTTTGATAATGGTTCAGTATTGTCTGAAGATAATTTTTCCGTTGCTTCAAGAATTCGTGATCTTTCTTGGCATCCAGATGGGCAATATTTGTCGGTTGTTGCGAACAATAATACTAATTCAGAGCTTCGTATTTACAAAGCGAACTATAGTTTTGATATGACGTTGCATGGGCTTAATAACGGGATTATTTTTGGCGATAGTTCTCAGCTTGATGGTTCAGGAAATTTAGATGTGCAGGTATTGGGTGGGGCAAGTGTTGATATAGTAGGGCTTGTCGTAGATGATTCAGTGTGATAAGAAAATTTTGGCTCGCGTTTTTTGAACGTGTAGTAGGAGTAAGCGTAGTGGGAGTAAGCGTTATGATGAAAACAGCAGTTCAAACAAAACGTGTTTGTTGGGGGCGCGTAATAAAGATCTGTTTGCTTGGAATATTCGTATGGTCGTTTATAAGCTTTGATATGTGTATGTGCGCTGAATTTAATTTTGTTAACAGCAAGTCGGCTTTTGTTGCTGGAAATAATCAAGCGCAATTTAAACTCGCAAATATTGATGCTCTGACAGGCTGGCATCATGACAGTACTCGCTGGAGCCAAAATACTTTTAAACGTTCTCTTGGCGCAAGTGATATATCGTTATGGGCATTTGTTGCTCAAGATGGTGATATATTTGTCCCGGACCAGAGTTCGGGGGCGGGGTATCTAGATCCGTCGCGTTTTTATATTCCAGAAGACAGACAGGTGCATATTACACAAGACACGCTTATTGATGGTCAGGGGCAGACGCTTACGCTTGAACCGCATGGTCAAATTGTTGTTGATAACGATGTGACGCTTACGTTACGAAACATGAAACTCGAACACAGAATAAATTCAAGTGCTGATCCAATAATTAATTTAAACGGTGCAGGAAGTAAGCTTGCGCTAGAAAACGTTGAGCTTGCGCTTACTCAGGACTTTTATTTTGGCAACGGGCAGTTGTTTGTTCATGGCGATGTTCTTGTTTCTGGGCATCATGCTTTTTGGTATCGATCTGCGCAGGCGAGCTATATTTGTGATGGTGCGACGTTTGGCTTTGATAAAGGCTCAACGTTTTTTTATAACCCAAGTTCAGAAGATAATCACTTGATACAAATGCAAAGTGATACGTCGACGATGTTTTTAGATGGAGCAACGCTTGTAACAACGTATACAGGAATAAAATTGAGTACGGGTACGTTATGTTGTGATAATAACGTGATATTAAATAGTTTGGCCGAGCGAAAATTTTTATCGCCGTTAACTGATGTTGCGTATGAAAATTTATTTACAAGTACGATTGGTACCTATGATGGTGTTCGATCTGTTGCATGGAGCCCTGATGGGAAGTACTTAGCGATTGGTGCGAATTCAAGTTCAATACTTGGTTCAGAAGTGCAAATTTATCGTTTTGATGATCAAGCGCATACGCTTACGTTAGTTGATAGTATTGATGAAGGGAATGATGCAGTTTTTGCCCTAGATTGGAGCTCTGATGGAAAATATCTAGCCGTTGGAACAGGTGTTAACCCTGCAATAAGTGAATCTGGGATTACCAGTGGTGATGAGCTGCAAGTTTTTCGGTTTGATGAGTTAACGCAAACGCTTACTGGTGTTGATAGTATAGATGATGGGAAAGCTATTTATTCAGTTTCATGGAGTCCAAACGGGAGCTATCTTGTTGTTGGAACACAAGCAAATCCGACGTATTCAGATGCCGGTATTACGAGTGGGCATGAATTACAAGTTTTTCGGTTTGATGTATTAACGCAAACGCTTACGGGCGTTGATAGTAAGGACGAGGGCGGCGTGCATGTTAGAGGTGTTTCTTGGGCGCCAGATGGAAAGTATCTTGGCGTAGGAACAAACAATGGACCAACGTATTCAGATGCAGGGATTACCAGTGGCCATGAGGTTCAGGTTTTTCGCTTTGACTATGGAACAGAAAAACTAACGGGTGTTGCCAGTTGGGATCATACGACGCATGTTAACACGATTGATTGGAGTTTTGATGGGAAATACTTAGCTGCTTGCCAAGGGACTGCCCCACAGTTACATGTGTATACGTTTGATGCAGCGACAGAGAGATTTACGGGGCATGCAAGTATTAATACCATGAGTACTCTTAAATGTTCATGGAGTCCAGAGGGGCATTATGTTATTACGGGTGGTTGGCACAATGTGCGTTCGATTCATTATTTTGATGGGACAACGTTAACGCTTGTGTATTTTGGTGGAAGTTTAACCGCCCCTACGCTTGCGCTTGACTGGGGACCTGACGGTAATTATATCGCCGTTGGAACAGCAGCATTTCAAAATCCATCAGGACCCTATCCCAATCCGCTTCCATCAGATTCAGAACTTCATGTGTATCGAGTTGACTATGTGCCGCAAGCTGTAAGCACGGGAATTATTTTTGGTGATAGTTCGATTATAGATGGGTCTGGTAATTTAGATGTGCATGTGCTTGGTGGGGCGCACGTTGACTTACAAGGGATCGTTGTTGATGACTCTGTGTAAACAAAAAGTAATTTAAAAAAAGAGAGGAGTTTGTATGTCTCACAAAAGATCGAGAGATTTTGCAAAAATATGGTTGCTTACAAAAATATGGTTGACAGTAAAAGTATGTGTGTGTCTATGTGTTGTGTTCAGTGCTTTGTTTTGTGTTTCGTTGCGTGGGACGATTACGTTTACAAATTATGATTCAAACATGATGATACAATCACTTGATTCAAAATTATATCTGAAAAAGGCGAGTCATGTTATTGGATGGTCTGAGTTTTCTATTGTCAGGAAGTTTGGGGACGAAGATTCTTCAAGCTGGGTTGAACAGTATGCTGATGATACTACTATTAGCCAAGAGGGGAGCCAAGTTCCGGCGGCAAATCTAGTTGTTTCAAATAGCCATGCTGTTGTTAATTTAGCAGATAACTTAATTACACGAGATATTTTGGGTGAGCAGTTATTAGATATTTGTGAGTGTTCTGTATCGCGTCAAGACTGTTCTTGCGCGCGAGCTGACGATAAGTTGGAGACGCGTGATATTTGTTTAAAAGACGAGCATAACGACATACGTGCACATGATATAGCGTGGGCACCTGATAACGAATATTGTGCGCGTATAATCCAGGGTTGTTTCGGCGATGAAATTCGAGTGTATAGCGTTAACGAGATTGGGCAAGAGCATCATGAGAACTCTGACAATATATCTCTTGTTGCACATGTGCGCGCACGCGATAATGTGTATGTTGACTCGATAGAATGGGATGCTGATGGTCAGTATTTGGGAGTTGCGTGTGGTCACGCTGAGCCGGAGTTTGTCGTGTATTTTTTTGATAGGGCAACTGAAACGTTAAAATATAATCCTGACGTTAGATCGTTTATCAAGATGATTGAAGCAGGTGATGCATCATGAAGTTTATAAACGTTTGTTTTTTGGGATTGTGCATGTGTTTGTTGGGGCAAACGTATGGGACTGTTTATTTCGCCAATTATACTTCGAACATTGGGATTAATAGCGAGAGCTCAAAGCTTGTTTTAAAGCAGGCAGATAAAATATATGGCTGGGGAGAGCTTTCTGTTCACAAACAGTTTGGGCCAACAGATGCTACTACTTGGGCTGAATCTTATCAGGACGACAGTATGATTGGTGTTGGGGCAAGCCAAGATGTTGCGAGTAATCTTATTCTTTCAAACAGTAATGCGCTGACGTATATTGAAGAGAATTATACGCCATCACGTGCAGATATTTTATATGGCGAAAATAATATCAGAAGTTTACGATCGGGGTTATTTACAGACGCAGAAAAACAAAAGTTAGCAGCATCTGTTTGTACGAAGAGTGATATGTTTAAGCGAGCTGTAAAAATATATGATACCCATAAAGTATATACAGATAATATGACAGAAGAAAAGAGTGTGTATTTTAAAGATGGTTTTACGGTTCATGCGGGCAAGACGTTAGCGTTACGTACGCCATTATTTGCAACAGGGCATATAGATTTAAGTAACACAGGCGTGTTAAACGTATATAACGATATGCATGTCGGTTCAGGGGCTTGTCTTGATAGTGGGGGTGTGATTAATGGTAACGGGAATACGCTTGTGTTTTCGGAGAACATTACGATTCCAGAAAGTAAGATTTTACGAATAACAGGCGATACGATTATTGATGGTCGAGGCATGAGCATAACGTTAGAAGCATGTGCACAAATAACTGTTGATAGTAACGTGACGTTAACGATTAAGAACGCACGCATTGTTAACACGCAAAATTCGCGCAATAACCCCATGATAACTATCTCTGGATCTTCAGGCCGGCTTGCGCTTCAAAACGTCGAATTAGTATTGGCTGACGATTATTATTTTGATACCGGGCAGCTTTTTGTTCATGATAATCTTATGGTTTCTAGCGCATTTTCTGAGATCGTATCATTTGTGTATGCATCGCCATGTGTTAGCTATATTACAGAAAGAGCTTTGTTTGGGTTTGATGAACATACACGTTTTTATTACAACCCAAGTATCCATGATAATACACTTGTTCGTATGCATGATAAAACGTCATGTTTATATTTAAACGGGGCAACACTTGAAGCGGGGGCAATGGGCATTAAATTAAGCACCGGTATTTTGTGCCTTGATAAAGACGTTTTATTAAAGTGTCCTGAAAGTACACAGATTATTTTCGATGGGAATCTTGATGTGCATGTGTTGGCAGAAGCGCGCTTAAAAGTAATAGGAAACGTAGTTAATGAATCTGTTTGAGATTGATATTATTTTTTTAGGAATGGGGACATAGTTGTGAAGAACGTACGAATATTTTTACGTATCTGTTTATTAGCTTTTGTGGTATGTGCACATAATAGCTTTGTGCATGCTAAGATTAAGTTTCGTAATCGAGGCACGTTTTTTATTGAGCCGACTGATTCTAAAGTAACACTGAACAATACGGATTATGTTTTTGGGCGTAGTGAGCTTTCGATTGTTAAATCTGACGATTATAAAAGGGCTGATAATTGGGGTGAACAGTATAGTGAGGGCGTTGATATTAGTCAGGAGGGGAGTCAAGCGCCTGCGACGATGCTTGTGTATTCGAATAGCAACGCCATGGCTGATTTAGCACAAAAGTTTGATCAGTTAGCGGCTCACGATGAGCTGTCTGTTCGTTCGAATAGCAATGCGCTTGTTTATCTTGATACGCATGTAACAGTTTTCGACAATGATGTAGCTGTTTACGGGAAAGATGTAAATGTTTACTATACTCATCAAGCGTATGCAGAAAATACGACAAAGGAAAACTTGGTGTACTTTAAAAATGGGTTTACGGTTGATGCTGGAAAAACGTTAACGCTTAACACGCCGATTCTTGTAACGGGGAACATTAACTTAAGCGATACAGGAACAATAAACTTAGCGAATGATCTTTATTTTGGTTCGAACGCATATTTGACGCGTGGGGGTATTGTTGATGGGAATGGTTTTGCGCTTGTATTGTCATGTACGTTTGCGATACCAGAAAATCAAAAATTACATATCACGGGCGATACGATTATTAATGGTCACGGGACGACGTTTTATCTTGAACCACATGCTCGTATTATTGTTGATAATAACGTTACGTTGACGTTGAAGAATGTACGTCTTAAAAGTGCCCGCAATAATGTAACCAATCCAATTATTCATCCTCTTGGCCCAAGAGCTCGGGTTACTCTTTTGAATGCAGAACTTGCTTTGGGAAGTGACTTTACGTTTACAAATGGGCAGTTATTCATTCATGATGATGTTCTTATTTCAGGTACCCATACGTTTTCGTATTGTTCATCGCAATCAAGTTATATTTGTGATGGTGGTATGTTTTATTTTGAGAACGATTCAACATTTTTTTATAACCCTCCCATTACGGCTAATCATTTAATTCAAATGCAAAGTGATACGTCGACGATATTTTTAGATGGTGCAACGTTACAAACAACACATACGGGAATTCGATTAAGCAAGGGAACCCTGTGTTTGGAAAACAAAGTATTTTTGAATAGTGATGCCCTGAGTGAAAGTGGAAACCAGTCGTTTTACACGGGAATTATTTTTGGCGATTCATCGCTTATTGATGGGTCGGGTGATTTGGATGTGCATGTATTGGGTGCGGCATATGTAGAGGTGAACGGTGTTATTGTTGACGATTCGGTATAAATAAAAGTTACTTAAGAGGTAAGGCGTTGGGTTTTTATGAAAGGATCATGGTTGTGAAGAACGTAAGAATATTTTTTTTACGCATGTGTTTGTTGGCTTTTGTCATACTTGAGCATAGTAGTTCTGTACAGGCAAGAATTAAATTTTGTAATCGAGGAGCGTTTCTTATTGAGCCGACCAATTCTAAGGTAACGTTAGAACAACCAAGTAATGTTTTGGGATGGAGTGAGCTTTCGATTGTTAAATCTGACGATTATAAAAGTGCTCGTAATTGGGGTGAGGCTTATGATAATGGTGTTGATATTAGTCAGGAGGGGAGTCAAGCGCCGGCTACGATGCTTGTATATTCCAATAGCAATGGGATTGTTCTTTTAAAACGGGAGCTTGATCCATTGCCTGATATGACGCTTGTTTATTCAAACAGTAATGCGATTGTTAATACGGCAACTGTTCTTGACAATGCTGAGACTGCTCTTGATAATGCTGTAATTGATTTTGATAATGCTGTAACTGTTTTCGATACGCATCAAACGTATAATGTCGATACGAGTGAAGAAAATTTATTGTTTTTCAAAAGCGGGTTTACCGTTAATCCTGATATAGTTTTAACGCTCAATACGCCCATACCTGTAACGGGGAATATTAATTTAAGCGAAACGGGAATAATAAGTTTAACTAACGATCTTTATTTTGGTTCAAATGCATATTTGACATCTGGTGGTATTATTGATGGCAATGGTTTTTCTCTTGCCTTGTCATGTACATTTGAGATACCAGAAAATCAAGCATTACATATTACCAGTGATACGACTATCCATGGTCATGGAACGACGTTCTATCTTCAACCGCACGCGCGTATTATTGTTGATAATAACGTTACGTTGACGCTCAAAAACGTCCGTCTTAAAAGTTCTCGTAACAATGTAACCAATCCGATTATTCAACTAAATGGGCCATCTGCGCAACTTGCTATTATGAACTCAGAGCTTGCTTTGGGCAGTGATTTTATGTTCAGAGATGGACAGTTATTTATTCATGACGACGTATTAATTTCTGGTACCCATGAGTTTTTATATTCTTCCCCACAAGCGAGTTATATTTGTGATGGAGCGATGCTGTGCTTTGAACGTGGTTCGACGTTTTTCTATTGCCCAAGTTCAAGCGATAATAATTTAATAAACATGGTAAGTGAAACGGCGGGGATGTGTTTTGATGGGGCGACATTACAAACGACACATACGGGGATACGTTTAACAAAAGGCGTATTGTGTTTGGACAATGACGTAACGTTAAGTAGCGCTGCACAAACAGTTTTGTCAGGCTTAACTGGTGTTGTTAGTGTTGATCAGTCGAATTCAAACCTGGGATATATTGTTCAGACAGTTGCGTGGAGCCCTGATGGGCAGTATTTGGCGGTTGGAGCTCGTGAAGGTTCAGGGGCAGACAAGTCATGGTATGATGTGCGCGTATACAAATATGATGGCAGTACGTTAACAGGCGTTGCTAGTAAGTATCAAGGGTCAGTTGCCGTTAATACAGTAGCATGGAGCCTTGATGGGAATTATCTTGCTGTTGGAACAGATGTTAACCCATCGACTAGCGAAACAAGTATTATTCTTGGTGATGAGTTACGTGTCTATAGTTTTGATGGCAGTTCTTTAGTTGGTGTTGCAAGTAAAGATCAAGGGGTTGCTGTTAATGCTGTTGCTTGGACCGAAGTTTCAGGCGATATGTTTTTGGCTGTTGGAACAGCTGCGAATCCAACAACAAGTGAGACTAACACTTGGTTGGGGCATGAATTGAGATTGTATAGTTTTGATGGAAATTCTTTAACGGGTGTTTTTAGTAAAGGCCAAGGGGTTGCGGTTAATTCTGTTGCCTGGACTTCAGACGGAGAGCATTTGGCGATTGGAACAGAAGTAGACCCTCTAACTTATGAGGCCGGTATTGGTGTGGGAGATGAGTTGCGGGTTTATAATTTTGATACGGTATCAACACCAACGCTTTTGGCTGTTACGAGTGAAGATCAGGACGTTGCTGTGAATGCTGTTGCTTGGACTGAAATTTCTGGCAGTAAGTATTTGGCTATTGGAACAGGAGTTGATCCGTCAACAAGTGAAACTGGGATTAGTAGCGGAGATGAATTACGGGTATATTTTTTGAATGTAAATGTTTTGGATGGTGTTGATAGTAAAGATCAAGATGTTGCGGTTAACTCAGTTGCATGGAGTGCTGACGGGTCTTATTTGTCGATAGGGACAGATGCTGGTCCAACAACAAGTGAGACTGGTATTACGTCTGGTGATGAGTTACGTGTCTATAGTTTTAATGGAAGTGCTTTAACAGGTGTTGATAGTAAAGACCAGGGTGCGATTGCTGTCAAAACTGTTGACTGGAACCCACAAGAAACGTATGTTTTGGCAATAGGAACTGAAGTTGATCCAACGACGGATGATATGGGTGTACTTACAGGGCATGAGTTGCGTGTGTATAGTTTTGATGCGAGTGACTTAGTAGGTATCACGAGTTTGGACCAAGGGTTTGCTGAAGTAAACGATGTTGCTTGGAGCCCTGATGGACGGTATGTAGCGGTTGCGCTTGCTGCCGGTGTTGGTGGTGGCTCGGGGAGCGAATTGCTTCTATATCGATTTAACGAAAGCCCATCGCCTACGCTTACGCTTGTTGCAAGTGTAGATCAAGAAGCGGTTGCTGTTAATGTTGTTACATGGAGCCCTGATGGCAGGTATCTTGCTGTTGGAACTGGTGATGCGCCAGATCCTGACGATGCAGGAATAGGCTTTGGCCATGAGTTACAAGTGTATCGAGTTAGTACGCTAGGGACAGTATCGCTTGAGGGCGTTGCAAGCAAAGATGAACGGGGTGCTGATATTCACTCGCTTTCTTGGAGCCCCGATGGTGTGTACTTAGCTGTTGGTACAAGTGCGCATGCCCATGTTCAGACTGACACTGATATTGATGTTAACCATGAATTGCAGATCTTTCAGTTTGATACGACGGGTACTCCAACGTTAAACGGTGTTGTTAGTAAAGACATGGGAAGCGATAATAGTGCTGTTAATACTGTTGCCTGGAGCAAAGATGGAAGATATTTAGCTGTTGGGACAACGATAGATCCAACGCCTGGTGAGCCTCTATCGAATATAGATACAGGTGAAGAATTGCAGCTCTATCGTTTTGATACGACGTCCACAGCAACGCTTGTTGGTGTTGATAGCAAGAATCAGGGGAGTGTTGGCGTGTATGCGTTTGCATGGAGCCCTGATGGAAATTATTTGGCTGTTGGAACGGCGCATAACCCGACACCAGAAAATTTGACGTCTGATCATGAATTACAAGTGTATCAGTTAGATGGCTCAAGTTTGACTGGGGTTGCTAGTTTGGATTTGACAAATACCAGTACAATCCGTGATGTTGCGTGGAGCCCTTGTGGGAATTATATTACTGTTGGGCGTAATGGCGATGGCGGAGCGTTGCCAGAATTACTGGTGTGTCAATTTGATGGAAGTACGTTGGTTGAACTGAGCGAGTTAGGCAAAGAACAAGGGGTTGCAACAAATGCTGTTTCGTGGCGTTCTGATGGAAAATATCTGGCGCTTGGAACGGAGCTTAATCCAACCCCCGGGCATGATAGTGTTAGTGATAATCATGAATTGCGGGTTTACGAAGCTGGCTATAGTTTTGATACACGGCATCAACCGTTTAGTAGCGGCATAATCTTTGGCGATTCTTCTCGAGAAAATATGGATTTAGATGTTGTGGTACTTGGCGGCGCGCATGTTGAAATAGCGGGTGTTGTTCTTGATGATTCGATTTAAAAAGAGTTGGGAGTGTGCTTATGAAGACGTATGAAAAGTATAACTGGTTGTTTAAGCGTTGGTCTAGATGTTCGTTACGGTCGCTGTGTATTCTTGTATCTATGACCGGCTTGTTACAAGCGCGTATTCACTTTGTTAATTATGACTCGAATATTGTTATCAAAGAAACTGATTCAAAGTTGATGCTCAATAAATCGAATAAAGTTACCGGTTGGTCTGAGTTTTCGATTGTAAAAAAGTTTGGTGATAACGATCCTTCTGTGTGGGTAGAGCCATATGATGATGGAGTTGTTATAAGTCAAGAAGGAAGTGAAGAGCCGACAACTAATCTAATTATCTCGAACAGTAATGCGATTAATTATGGGATCAAGAATAATAGTAATGCTATTGTTGCGTTAGCTACAGGTGGGGTGTTTGAAGAGATTGTCCGTACGACAAGTCATGCATTTTTGTATTGCTGTAAGAACACGAGTAACGCGCTTGTGTATGGGCTTAAGAATAACAGTAATGCGATTGTTGATGTCCTGGCCGGTGAATTTACACCAGAAGAAAAAGCAGAACTCCTTGAGGTTACCCGTACGACGAGTAATGCGTTTTTGTATTGCTGCAAGAATACGAGCAACGCGCTTGTTTATGGGTTGCGAAATAACAGTAATGCGATTATGGCGTTTCCGTTAACTATTTGTGGGTGTTCTGATGAGTGTTGTGAGCCCGTGACGAGATCCCAAGATATTTATAATGATACCCTTCGAGACGCTCCCCTTCGCAAAGCTCAGGCTCGCCCTCAGGGCGAACGGGGGAGGAGAGCGGGGGCTTGCCCTTCGGAGCCTCTTGGGCGCATGAGCGAAGCCTCATGGTCGCCAGACAAAAAGTTCTTGGCTGTCATAACAGGAACAGAAGAGGGACAAGAGATACGTGTGTATGCGTCTGAATTTGAAACGTTGTATGATGGTACGTTAAAAGACACTGGAGGGTTGCGGCTTGTAACGCACGCTAAAGCAAACGATGGTGCGTGCATGTATTCAGTTGCTTGGAGTGATAACGGATTTTATCTTGCTGTAGAGAAAGATGTGGCGCGAGGTGATGATATGTTTGTGTATTCGTTTGATGCGCAAGCTGAGTGTTTGAGCCCCTTGCCGAATATTGATATGTTTTTGAAATCGATATAGGTTTTTGAACTTTGTCTGAATCCGTCTTCGCTCAGGTAGCTACGACGAGACAGGCCAGGATAACTAAGATAAGAAGGATAAGACAGATAAAAAAGAGAGGGTTTGTTGTGAGTAGACGTTTTTTTATCAGCCTAAGCATTCTGTGTATGCTGAACGTGGTTAGTTCTGTCGATGCTCGTATACGTTTTGCGAATTACACATCGAATATTTCTATCAAAGAGATTGATTCAAAGTTGTCGTTAAATAAAATAGGCAAAGTACAAGGGTGGAGTGAGTTTTCTATTCGCAAGTACTTTGGGTCAGAGGATGCTTCGCAATGGGTTGAGCAGTATCCAGATGCTATTGTTATTAGCCAGGAAGGGAGCCAAGAGCCGCCAACGCAGTTAACGATTTCAAACAGCAATGCGATAAATTATGGGCTTAAGAATAATAGTAACGCTCTATTATATCGCTCTGCAAATCTTGTAGCGCCTGAAGTATTAGATGTCGTGTCTGGTACAAGTGATGCTTTATCGTATTGTTGTAAGAATACGAGTAATGCTCTTGTGAATGGGCTTAAGAATAATAGCAATGCGATTCTTAACGTAAAAAGTTTTGTTTTTTCTGCTTCAGAAAAACAGGAAGTATTACAATATGCTCGAACGACGAGCAATGCGTTCTTGTTTTGTTGCAAGAACACGAGTAACGCGCTTGTATTTGGGATACGCAATAATAGTAATGCGCTAGTCAATTGGCCGGGCGGGGCGTTGTGGTCGATTCAAGAAAAAGAAGATTTATATGAGACAATACGCGTGAACAGTAATGCGTTTGTGTATTGCTGCAAGAATACGAGTAACGCTATGGTGAGTGCGTTTAAGATTTACGAAACGCACCAGGTGTATACAGAAAGCACGCTTGAACAAAACTATGTTTTTTACAAAGCTGGCTTTACAGTAACTGATGGGGTAACGTTGGTATTAGGAACAGAGACGCCCATATCTGGCGAAATTAATTTAAGTGATACGGGTGTTTTACGCTTAGAAAATGACATGAAATTTGCGTCAAATGCGTATGTAAGCAATGGGGGGATTATTGATGGTAACGGGAACTCTCTTGTGCTCTCATGTAATTTTACGATTCCTGAGAATCAAGTATTACGTATTACTAGTGACACGATTATTAATGGTCACGGGACGACGATTATGCTTGAGCCGCATGCCCAAATTACGATTGACAATAACGTAACGCTTACGATAAAAAATACGCGTATAAAAAATATGCGAAACTCAAGTGTTGACCCTATGCTGAGCATATCAGGTAGCGCTGGCAGGCTTTGTTTGCAAAACTGTGAACTTGCTCTTGCTGATAATTATTATTTTGATACTGGGCACTTATTTATTCACGACGACGTTATTGTTTCTGGAACGTCAGCACTTGTATATACGAGTTCGCATCATAGTTATATTACAGATGCTAGTACATGGGGTTTTGATAAACGCACGAAGTTTTTATACGAGCCAAGTGTGAGTGATAACGCGCTTGTTAATATGTACGATACGACATCGTGTTTGTTCTTGAATGGTTCGAGTTTGCAGGCTGGTGACATGGGTATTAGATTAAGCAAAGGGTGCTTGTATCTTGATAATAACGTTACGTTAAGTTGTCCAAGTAACATGATTATTTTTGGCGATAGTAGTCTTGGGCAAGCGGGAGACTTAGATGTACACGTACTTGCTGGAGCGCGAGTAGAAGTAACGGGATATGTGTTGGATGATTCAAGTTGGGATTAATGTTTAAAGTTTGATTTATCGCCCACAGCTACGGCGAAGATTTATCGATAGCCACAATCAAATTGATAAGCGCCTGATCAATGGGCTACACATGCTGCGCCCTACGAACAACACGGTTAAGCCGTATTATCCTCCGGACTTAAGACTTTTATTCTTCTGTAAGGCAATTAATCGAAACGCAAGTTTAAGTGAATCCGGAAATTAAATCTGAACAAAAAACGCGAGGAATAAGGGTTAAAGCTATCGATTATGTAGAGAAAACTATCGACTTATATTTGTCCCGCCGCTGAACCGGGATCCATAGTTTTTAAGTCCGGAGAATAATGCGGCTTAACCGTATTATTCGCAGGGCGTAGCATGTGTAGCCCATTGATCAGGCGCTTATCAATTTGATTGTGGCTATCGATAAATCTTCGCCGTAGCTGTGGGCGGCCTAGACTTCATTGTTCAAAATTTGTTCGCGATAGCGTTTCATGAGCTGGACCATGAAGTGTATGTTATGTATCGTTGCAAGTGTAAATGCTGTTAACTCGTTGGCTTTAAACAAGTGGCATAAGTAAGCAAGCGTATAGTGTTTACATGTTGGGCATGTGCAATCGTCTTCGATTGGCCTAAATATTTGTGCGTTGCCAGACTTTGTAATACGCAGGCGGCCGTTTTTGGTAAACAAGAGCCCGTGTCGTGCTGCTTTAGTTGGGTGAGAACTGTCAAACGTATCGATGCCCAGTGGGATACAAGAATTAAGCGATTTTAAGTCACCTATGCCCAACAGGTGATTTGGTTTGTTTGTTGGCAAAAAGGGCATGATAAACTGTAACATGTCGAGCATTTCTTCGCGATTTTTCCCGACACTTCCCCCGATACTATACCCGTCAAAATTTTCTTGTGTTAAAATTTCGCAGCTTTTTTTGCGTAAATTTTTATCGATTCCCCCGTGAATTACGGCATATAGTGCCTGATTGTTTGGATTTTTCTTATGAGCATCAAGAGACCGTTTTTCCCATCTATGTGTACGTTCAAACGATTGTTTGAGTTTTTTATCACAAATGTGATACGGTGGTAGCTCGTCGAAACTTATCATGATGTCTGCGCCAATATCTTTTTGGGCTTGTATTGATGTTTCAGGGGTTAAGAGTATTTTTGTGCCATCACGATAAGACCGAAAGAGTACACCGTCTTCTGATATTTTTAAAACACTCGCGTTGTTTTTTTTTGTGCCTTTGCTTTTGATCTCACTGGTCACACCCCCATAGAGTAAGCTAAATACTTGAAACCCGCCGGAGTCAGTAATTATGGGTTTTGATCTGTTCATAAATTTATGAATCCCGCCAGCTTGTTTGATTATGTTGGCACCCGGCTGGAGCATCAAGTGATACGTATTACAGAACATAAGCTGCAGGTCGAGCTCTTCGACGATCTTACTGTCAAGGGCTTTGAGTGTACTGTTTGTTCCTACGCCAACAAAGTTTGGTGTGTCTATTATCCCGTGTGGCGTGTGAATGCGCCCAACTCGGGCGTGTGATTTTTTTGATGTGTGAATAAGTTCGAATTTAAATTTGCTCATAAAATTTCTTTACTTTTTGTGTTGGCATACTTGGTACGGAAGACTTTTGTTAACGCGATAAACGGCGTACTGCTTGCGATAACTAAAAGTTTTATACAAAAGCTGACGATAATAACATGCGTAATTGAGCCAACTATCCCATATAGGCCCAAGAAACTAAAAAGAACAGTATCTAAAAGTTGGCTGCAGGCAAGCGACGTTATATTACGTATGACCAGATATTTGCCCGCAAAAGCTTTTTTTAAAAAATAATAAAGCTGTGTATCGCATAGTTGGACAAGCAAATATGTAGCTATCGAAGCGATCGTTATCCGTGGCATGACGTGTAAAATTTGCGTAAAAGCATTATGTGTTTGGTCAAAAATATTTGGGGCATACCAGATGTGTATTTGGGTCATGATTAAATAAAATAAGAGCACGAAAAAATTTATGGCGATTGTTTTTTTTGCGATAGTTTTGCCAAAAAATTCTTGCAAGATATTTAAACTCAAAAGTGCACTAACAGCATAGACATCACTTGCTGTTACATGTAACCCAAAGAGTGTGATTTGTTTTGTGACAAAGAGATTTGCCAAAATACTTTGTATGCATATAAAACCAACAAGCGCTTCTTTGCCAAGCATAAAAGCACCAATTGTTATACACGTGATAATAATAGTGTGTGTGATGAATATAAGTTCGTTCATAAAGTTTAAAAAGTTAGTAAAAGCCTTTAAATTTCTCAAAAATAGTATACTATAAAAACACACTTTTTTATATCGTAAATATTTAACGCGTCTAAATTGTGATAATTAATCATAGGTTTGTATTTAAGTTTTACCAATAGTTTATTTTTTTGAGGGTTCGTTATTATGATGGCACTATCTGCCCATTCTCTTCGACGATCTATCAGTCGCTCTATAGTGTGTTTGGTTATTAGTTATGTCTGCTTGTTTCCTCTTTTAGCGGGTGATATGGTTTTAGTCGGGGGCATGTTATGTGAAATGGATAGTGGGACATGTGTTATCCAGACATTGTATGGTGACTTTGAGTTGGACGAAGAAGAAGACGCTGTTTTGATTGATTTAATAAATACTAAAATGATGCAGCGGTTGCATGGGGTACACCAGTATGGTGTGTACTATTACGCGAAGCAT
>CAZFHP010000029.1:0-17856 GCA_964519365.1 uncultured Pseudomonadota bacterium | reverse complement strand
ACAGGGGTTCGAATCCCCTTGGGGACGCCATATTTCGCAAAAACAGCATCCTATACAAATCGTTTTTACCCAATAATTTTGGTACCAATTATGAAAAACTATTCTCAAGAGCACCCCAAACATTCTATTCAAAAAAACTCTTGCTCTGTCTTTCATAAAAAATTAAAGGGGATTATGCTTGTTTTTATAGGACTTTGTATTATATTCCCGTTCCTAACCAAAATCGCCTGGCAAATTCTATTGATTGCATTTGGGCTACATCTTATTTTTCTTGGATTAAAAAAAATAACAATGTCTGACCACTATCCACCCCAATAACATATTACTAAACACATGCGCATACGTACTCATACAAACCCTTTTTATTGTCGTCAACGATTTAAAAATCTCAAAGCGTTAATCGACCCAGCTCAATACACGGGAATTGATTTTGAAATAGGCTTTGGACAAGGAACATTTATTTTTGATTATGCACGCCAACATCCAAACCGTTTGATTGTTGGCGCTGAAGTCAGGAAAAAAACAGTCGAATTACTCCAAAAAAAAATCGATACACATAAGCTTGAAAACATTCTAGCCCTGCATGGCAACGGACATATTTGCCTTGAAGACATGTTTGGCAACAATAGCATCGACAATATCTTTATTTTCCACCCCGATCCCTGGATGAAACGTCGCCATAATAATCGTCGGGTTATTAATCTTGATTTTGTTTCTCATGCACATAAAAAACTTAAAAAAACAGGTAAATTATATATCTCTACTGACGTAAAACTATTATGGGAATATATGCTTGAAACAATCACCTATTCAGGCAAATTTACACGTACCCAAAATTCTGAATTTTGGGAAAATTTTTACTCTACACGGTGGACCGACATGTGCCGCGAAAAACAACGAACTATTTTCTACGGGACATTTGCCCCAATCTAATATACTAATCTAGTATATTAGCGTAACAACTTCTTTCTCATAACTTATTTTTTGATTTTCTTACAGCTATTGCACGTCTGACCAAAATTATGGTATCTTTTTTCTAGGTGAAAATTTTTTGTTTTTTGAAAAGGAGAAAATAGATGAATAATAAGCCCGCAATACCAAATCTTGATACGGTTAAAGGCATCCTCGCCCTTGTCTTTGGACTTCTGCTTCTTGGTGTCGCTTTTAAAATTATCTTACATGTTGTATTGTTTGTTACCGGTTTTATGCTAATTTACTACGGGCTGGCTGTTTTGAAAATTAAACAAGCAACAGATTATATTGATATAGTTATCGCAAAAATTAAACGAACTTTGTGGGGATAAAAAAACAAAAAACAACTGGCGGAAATTGTTTAAAACATTTGCCGCCTCTTCTTTTTGATAAAATTATATCTTAATGAACATCCCGGACCATTATAAGACGCTCACGCCATATATCCATATCTGCTCGACAAGCGGGACAACGACGATTACTTACTTGATCCCACGGACGCTCATACATCTTTATTCTACATCCCGCACACAATACATGATTACAATGTAAAATAGCAAGCGCTTCTCTATCCTGAATCTCAACCTGATTTCTTCTTTGTCCATCTCTTTGAATTTCACCTTCACAAATACCATTAAATGGCTCCATACAAACCAAACATTGATCAACAGGGTCTTGTCCTCCAGCGATGACGCGAATCTGCCCTTGATTCGCAGGATCCCTCTCAACCCTCACACCTTGTTGTTGTGCATGATTTTGGAACAAAGCATTTCTCCGGAACAAGTTATCACGCCTTCTGCGATGCCTCTCAACTGCTTGCTCACATCTTATGCGGTCCGCTTCTTGTCGCTGTCTTTCCTGTTCTTTTTTTTCTTCTTTTTTATATTGATCCAAATCCCAACCCAAAGAAATCATATTAGCAACAACTAACGCGATAAAAAGGGCTCTAACTTTGGGACTCTTATAAACATCAAACACTTCTGTAATCAAACGGGACAATGAACAAAATCCATTTAATTTAGCTCGATCTAACTTATGGAATTTAGAATCATCGGTATCCCATGCAACAGCAAAACTTAAAGATCCTTCAACAAGAGGCATTATGCTTTTAGAAAGAGAATCCAGAGCCTTAAGGGCACCGTTAACTCGAGGTTTATTCCTAATCGCAGCTTCTAAAATTTTCTCGTTGATTTCACTGTCTTGCCCTGAGTTCTTATTTTTCAATTTCATAACTAAATTACGTATATCGTATATCGCATATCCTATATCATGCGTAACCCATGGAATATGATAATGATACGAATCATGCTGATTATAAAGCGCTAAAATCCCATTTGCTGCGCGACCAAAATGTGCAAGCACACGAGAAAACAGTGCTTTTTTTGAACGACTATCTTCTTGTGCATTGTCTCTGCGAGTATAATTAATCAACAAAGCACAAACAGCCCGCAAGGGCCCCGTTACTGCCTGAGCTATTTCAGAACCAGTCTCAGGTCGGGCTTGAATAGCAGGAACCTGAAATGATAAAAAAGAAACACACAAAAATATAGAAGCCAAAATTCTTCTTGTAATTTTCGTAATCATAAATCTATGCTCTTTGTTAAGAGAAAAAACATTAAAACGTTGCTCAAACTAGTGACCTACGTGTAATACATGTTCGCGCTCTTCGCGCCGAACTCTATGATCCCTACACACAGGGCACTCATGACCTCTTGCTTCATATTCTACATTCCAATGCCCTAGATCACGATAGCCTGGAGAATTCCAAAAGCCATTTAATCTATCACGGCAAACAGTACATAGTATATGATTACATCTTAAAACTGCAATCCTACCACCAACTTCAAAATCCCCTCTACAAACAGGGCATTCATTAACAGGCTCTCTATCCCCTATGCGAATTCTCACTTCATTCTCTTCACCATCAGGATTTCTTTCAATCCTCAACCCAGCTCCTCTTTCTCGCCGAAGCTGTTCTTCTCGTCGCCTTTGCCTTTCTTGTTGTTCTCTCTCTCTTCTTATTCGGGCTCTTTCTTCTTCTTCTAAACGCACTACTTCTTCTTTGTATCGCTCCAAATCCCAACCCAAAGAAACCATATTAGCAACAACTAATGCGATAAAAAGGGCCCTAACTTTGGGATTCTTATAAACATCAAATACTTCTGCCATCAAACGGGATAATGAACAAAAACCATTTAATTTCGCCCGCTCTAGTTTATGCAATCGAGAATCATTAGTATCCAATGCAACAGCAAAACTTAAGCCTCCCTCAAGTAATGGCATTACGCTCTTACAAAGCGCATCAAGAACTTTAAGTGCCCCGTTGACCCGAGGATTAGTTCTAATCGCAGCTTCTAAAATTTTCTCGTTAATTTCACTGTCTTGCCCTGAGTTCTTATTTTTTAACTTCATGATTAAATTACGGATATCATATATCGCATATCCTATGTCATGTGTAACCCATGGAATATGATAATGATACGAATCACTCTGATTATAAAGCGCTAAAATCCCATTTGCTGCGCGACCAAAATGTGCAAGCACACGAGAAAACAGTGCTTTTTTTGAACGACTATCTTCTTGTGCATTGTCTCTGCGAGTATAATTAATCAACAAAGCACAAACAGCCCGCAAGGGCCCCGTTACTGCCTGAGCTATTTCTGGAACTGTTTCAGGCCGAGCTTGAATAGCAGGAACCTGAAAGGATAAAAAAGAAACACCCAAAAATATAGAAGCCAAAATTCTTCTTGTAATCTTCGTAATCATAAATCTATGCTCTTTCTTGGGATAAAAAATAACAAAATATTACACGGCTCCACAAAGGGGCTTAAACGTAGCATTTAGCTCTTAATAAATCAAAAAAGCCCTAAAACAAAGCAACTATTGAACTTCTTGCGAAAATTTACAATTGAAAATATACACAAAAAACTCCGCCAAAAAGTAAAACAATCTTCGAAATAGTACTCTAAATCATAGCAGACCAATCTTTATTCTTACCCCATTGAATTTATGGTATACTGTTTTTTAGATATTTTGAATAAAAATTTTATTTCATAAAACTAAAGAAGTTACGATAATGGAAAAACGTTACGACCATACAAAATTCGAACAAAAAGCCCGAGATCTTTGGGAAAAAGAAAAGCTTTATGCTTTTGATAAAAATTCTCAAAAACAAACATACAGTATCGACACTCCACCGCCAACTGTTTCTGGAACGTTACACATAGGACATATTTTTTCATACACTCACACAGATATTATTGCTCGCTATAAACGTATGCAAAACTATAACGTTTTTTATCCAATGGGCTTTGATGATAATGGGCTCCCAACAGAACGCTACGTTGAAAAAAAGCATAAAACAAAAGCTCACATGCTTAAACGATCTGATTTTATTAATCTCTGTTTAAAAGAATCAGTCGAAATAGAAAAAGTATTTGAAAATCTATGGAAACAAATGGGACTCTCAGTCGACTGGAGTCAAATATATTCGACGATATCTGATAATGTACGAAAAATATCACAATATTCTTTTATTGAATTGTACAACAAAAATCTAGTGTATCGCAAAGAAGAACCGTCACTATATTGCACAACATGTCGAACATCTGTCGCTCAAGCAGAACTTGACAATAAAGACGTAACGACAACGTTTAATGACCTTGAATTTCAAACAGAAGACGGGCAAAAGCTTATCATTGCAACAACACGGCCTGAACTCTTACCGGCATGCGTAGCAATTTTTTATCATCCCAACGATAAGCGTTATGCACAACTAGCTGGCAAATATGCCCTTACTCCTGTTTTTAAAAACAAAGTAAAAATATTACCTGACGAAAAAGTTGACCCCGAAAAAGGCACCGGGCTCGTTATGTGTTGTACTTTTGGAGATCAAACAGATATTTACTGGTACAAAACACATAAACTCCCATTCATACATCTTGTTGGTTTTGATGGCAAATGGACCGAAGCCGGAGGACCACTTGCTGGCATGCGGGTCCATGAAGCACGTAAAGTAATACTTGAACTTTTGGAAAAAGAACACAAGCTTATTAGCCAAAAAGCTATTTCTCATAACGTCAATGTTCACGAACGTTGCAAACAAGAAATCGAATATCTTGTACTCTCTCAATGGTTCATAAAAATTTTAGAAAACAAAGATAAATTTCTAGAACTCGCTGAAAAAATACGCTGGAAACCTGCGTTTATGAAAGCTCGCTACCGTGACTGGGTTGAAAATCTCAGTTGGGACTGGTGTGTTTCTCGCCAGCGTTTTTTCGGAATACCGTTTCCTGTTTGGCATTGTAACGATTGTAAGCATGTTATGCTTGCAGAAACTAACAATTTACCGATAGACCCTCAGGAACAATCATATCCCAATACAAAATGTCCTAAATGTAATTCGAGCGATCTTACGGGCGACACTGATATTATGGACACTTGGAACACATCGTCGCTCACACCCCAAATTAATCTTAACTGGCCAGAGCAAAGCGCACAAAAAAGCAATACTGGAACAAATCTAACTTTACCTATGAGCTTACGGCCACAAGCTCACGATATCATCCGAACATGGGCTTTTGATACAATCGTCAAAGCTTACTACCATCACAATCAAATTCCATGGAACGATATCATGATCTCAGGCCATGTTTTATCAGGGAAAGAAAAGATTTCAAAATCAAAAGGGAACCAAAAAATGGCTCCCGAAACATTACTTAATACGTACCCAGCAGATGTTATACGCTTCTGGTCTGCAAGTGGCAAACTTGGCACAGATACTGCTTTTAGCGAAAACCAACTTAAAATCGGGCAAAAACTTGTAACAAAATTATGGAATGCGTTTAGATTTTGCAAAGATCATATTCAGGAATATAAAAAGCTCGATTCGACAAAAAATGTCCCTGAAAACGTAGGCACTGTTGCCCAATGGGTTTTACACATGTTTAGCCAAACAGTACAAGCTTATAAAAAGCAAATGGACGATTACGAATATAGCCATGCACTCGAACATATCGAAAAATTCTTCTGGCATGTTTTTTGTGATAACTATCTTGAGTTAATCAAAGATCAGTTTTTCAACCCTGATAAATATGATAATCAAACGCTTGAGGCAACGCGTTTTACGTTATACGAGATAGGTTTTGGAATCTTACAGTTATACGCACCTTTTTTGCCACATATTACAGAAACGCTCTATCAAGAAATTTTTAGAGATCAAGAAAAAGCACAATCTGTTCATGTAACATATCTTGATGATAAGCGCTATGCGTATGATTTTACTCAGAGCGTTACGGTAACAGAAAAAATACTTTCTATCGTAGATCAAGTACGAAAACTTAAAAGCGAAAACCAGCTTTCACTTAAAACAGAGCTCCATGAGCTTTCTATTTGCTCAGAAAACATAGAGCTTCTTGAAAAGCTCAAGCAAGAACAAGCGTTAATTGCGGGAATTAGTAAAGCGATAAACATAAGTTTTATTGAAAAAAACTTAGATAAGTCTTGTATCAAACAAGAACCAGAAAACAATACGTGGGTCACACACGTGTGCGTGTAAAACCTGTGTGCAAATAAAAGTTACGATCATGATTCTAATCAAAAACAGGCAAAAAAAAATACCTATCGATATCGACGATCTTAAAACGGTCACACAAAAAATGCTTGATTCTCTAGGATATCACGATTTTGATATTGGGATCTTACTCACAAGAAATACGACAATTCGAGAATACAACCGCACATATCGTAATAAAAATGAACCAACAGATATTCTATCGTTTCCTTATCACCCAGAATTAAAGCCTGGAGAAAAGATAACGGTTATTAATCCTGAAGATAAAAACCTAGGCGACATTATTATTTCAGTTGAATACGCACGTAAAAAGGCTGCTTTCTGGAAGCAAACATTCGAAGAACACTTACATGCGCTTATCGCCCATGGAATCGCGCACCTGTTAAACTATGATCATCAAACGGATGCTGAATTTGAAAAGATGCAAGCAATCGAAAAGCAGTTACTAAAGTCTATTTCAAGATAATGTCGTACGATCTAGCTGGCTCTTTTTAGCCATAAGCGGACATAGTTTTGTAACGATCTTATTAACATTCCCAACAAAATCAGGTGCCTGAAATTTGTTCAAATGTTCTTTTTTCTGGGCATAATACTCCCGATCAGAATAATATTTCTTTACAAGCCCTTCTAACGCTTGCCAGCTCGTTAAAACATCCCCAAAATTATGCTCTTGCACAAAACGAATATTTTCTTTTTCCCAAAAAAGCACCGAGCCCATTTGATCCAAAATTAACGGTAATTGCATATGCAATGCCTCGTTAATACTTCCTGGACCAGGCTTGGTAATAAGAAGATCAGAGATAGACATAAGATCAGAGATCTTATGAGTAAATGGGATAATCGATAACGAGATAGATTTATTTAAAAGCTCTCGTTTTATTTTTTCCAAAGCATAGGCCATTTTTTTGTTTTTGCCCACACACACAAGAAGATGTACTTTCATACCCATTGCTATAATTTTCTGAACATAACGATATGTTTCTAAAGAACCGGCGCCACCCATAAAAATCATAATCGTAAACGTATTGTCAGGAACAAGCCATTCTTTTCTAATTTTTTCATGATTTTTTTGTTCGAAAAAATCACGCTTTATTGGAAACCCTGTATGAATTATTTGACTATCAGCCATTCCTGAACAAATAAGTTTTTTTCTTGTTTTTTGTGTTTCAAAACCAATAGTTGCACAAAAATCAAACCGCTTTATCTCTTTAATATTATATGTCCAATTCGTTAAATCACCATCCGTCGTTACAAGCAAAAACGGAATTGCTTGTTTTTGTGTAGCGTTATTAATGGCAAAATTAATAATTGGAATAACAGAAATAACCAAGTCTGGATTTTTATCTTCTAAAAAACGTGCCAATGCTTTTTCTATCTTTTTTTTATACCAGGTAAGTATCTGAACCTTTAAGCTTTGACATAAAAAATTGGTTGTTCCAATAAAATTATTTCGTAAAAGCATGTTATATATATTTTCCCCATCAATTCTTTTCCATAAAAAATCTAGATTTTTTAAAATCTTTTCAAAGGGGTTAATAACCTGTACATCATACAAAGGCGACAATATTCCTGATAAAGCCTGACTCGCTGTTTGGTGTCCATTTCCAGCTTTGCTGGTAAAAATAATTATTTCTTTCTTCATACTCTTTTTCACTTCACAAACACTCTCTTTCGATAGATTTTAAATAGCAGCAAACTTTAAAGATCAAACTTCCGGGCACAATTGTGCAACGATCTTCTTAATATTAGCCGAAAAATCATGTTTCTTAAATTTACGCAAAGACCTTTTTTTCTGCGCATAATATTTTTTGTTGTAACAATATTTCCAGATGAGCTTTTTAAATTTACGCCATTTCTTCAAAACATCTCCATAGCCATGCTTTAGAACAAAATTTATGTTTTCTTTTTCCCAAAACAACACCGGCCCTGTTCTATCAATAATTAACGGTAATTCCATGTACAATGCTTCGTTAATGCTCCCAGGCCCAGCTTTAGTGATAAGAAGATCCGACACAGACATAAGATCAGATATCTTTTTCGTAAACGGAATAATCGATACTGAAATACCATCTTCTTTGTGCATTTTTCTTAGCTTACGCCTTACGCTCTTATTGCGCCCTGTACATATTAACAAATGTGCATCAATATCCATCGCTGCTATTTTTCGTGCATACTCATAAGTTGCTTGAGAGCCAGCACCGCCCATCAAAATCATAATCGTAAATTTGTTATTTGGAATTTTCCATTCTTTCCTAATTTTATTTTTATCTTTTTTTTCTAAAAAGTCTTGTCTAATGGGAAAGCCAGTTAATAAAATTTGATTATCATCAAGCCCTGATTTTTTAAGTACACCTCGCGTCCTAGGCATTTCAAAACCAATTGTTGCACAAAAATCAGATCGCTTAACGTGTTTAATACCATCAGTCCAATGCGCTAAATCACCATCAGTCGTTATCAACAAAAACGGTATCGACAACTTCTGAGTTGCACAATTAACCGCAAAATTAAGCATCGGAATAACAGAAACAACTAAGTCTGGATCTTCTTTTTTTAAAAATCGCTTAATAACTTTTTTTATTTTCCAACCATATAAATATCCTAGCGTTTTTGCTCCAAGACGCTTATATATATTCGTTGTTCGAATCCATCCATTACTTAAAAGACTATTATACCCCTGCTCTCCATCGAAGTTTTTCCATAAAAAATCCATCTTACGCAAAAGTCGCTGAAACGGATTAACAATCGTTATGTCATAATTAGACGATAAATCTTTTAACAAAGCCTGACTCGCAGCCTGATGACCATACCCGCCCTTACTCGTAAACACGATTACTCTTTTCTTCGCCCCATTCTTTTTTACTTTTTTCGTTCTGTTTGCTTCTTTTGTTTTAGTCTCTTGTACTAACTTCTTTTTGTTTTTCAAGCGATTATTTTTAGCAAACACAACATCACTACTACCCAAAAAACAAAAAATACTTAAAAACGTAAGCATACGATAGAATTGTTTCATCATGATAGATACTTTCTTTTCAAAAAAACAAAAAACAAAATCTGAAAATATTCTTCACGACTACTCAACCGTTACTGACTTAGCCAAGTTTCTTGGCTTATCAATCGGCCGATTAAGAACATTAGTAATTTGATATGTAAGAAATTGCATTAAGCCCGTCATCGCAAGAGGAGCTAGTAACGGCTTAACACGGGGGATAACAAACACATTATTGGCAAGTTTAATAAGTTCATCTTGCCCTTCAAAAGCAAAAATTAACAAATGCCCCCGCCGAGCTTTGACTTCCTGGGCATTGGATATCGTTTTTTTGTAAATTTCATCGTCCAGAGAAGAAAATAAAACAACAGGCGTTTGTTCATCAATCAAAGCAATCGGCCCATGTTTTAATTCCCCAGCTGGATAACACTGAGAAAAAATATACGAAATTTCTTTAAGCTTCAATGCTGCTTCTAACGCAAACGGATAACTTATATGCCTGCCCAAAAAAATAAATCTATTATACTTTGCATAATAAGCCGCAAACTTTTGCGTAATAGATAACTTATATAATTCTATTGTACTTTCTAAAATTTCAGCCGCAATAAAAAGATCTTCTTCTGCCTCATGCATATCGCGCCAGGTAATAAGTTTTTTCTCAAAAGCTATACGATGAGCAAGCCAGTAAAGAGTTGCTAATTGGGTAGAAAATGCTTTGGTTGATGCAACTGAAATTTCTGGCCCAGCTTGCATCGGCAAAAAACCACTTGCTTCACGAACGATGGTACTTGAAGCAACATTCGTTAAAGCAATTGTTGGCTGATCAAACGAATTAATCAGGCGTAACGCTTGAAGCGTATCAGCAGTCTCGCCAGACTGAGAAATAAGAACATAACTACTGTTTTTCTCGAAAAAAAACGGCATATAACGAAACTCTGATGCCAGATAAACTTTTGCGGGAATCTTACACACAATCTCAAAAAAGAACTGTGCTATACGCGCAGCATGCCACGATGTTCCTGCTGCAATAAGATTGATATATTTGAGATTTTTTATTTGATCAACAGTATGCCCCAATTGTCGCCAAATAGCATCGTTATACTCTAAGCCCATTCTGCTTGCACGATACAAATCTAGGTCACTCGGAACAGAAACTTTTCCACTAGAACTTCCAATCGCTTTGCAAAACGAAATCGTACGCATAATTGCTCGCTTTTGCTCATAAATCTCTTTGAGCATGTAATGTTTAAAACCTTGCTTATCGGTTGTATTAAACGTACAATCAATATCTTGCGGCATGACAGGCAATGTTTTACCTGCAAAATCATAAAGATCTATCGTATCTTTTTTTACAAAAGCAAAGCTTCGATCGGGAAGAAAAAGAACTTTCGGGGTCTTATCTGAATACGCAACAAAATCAGATGCAACAAACATTTCGTTATTGCCGATATTAACAGATAATGGAGATTTGTTTCGAATTAAAATAAGTTGATCTGGATATTGCTCCATAAGAATAACCAAAGCATAAGCGCCTTGTAATTTCTTTGTTAAACACTTAATAGCATCATGCAATGAAGACATTTGTTTTACAAGAAAGCTAAAATAATGCGCGATAACTTCAGTATCTGTCGAAGATTCAAAAACATGTCCCTTTTTTACAAGATCTGTATGAAGTTCTTCAAACCCTTCAACAATCCCATTATGAACAACAGCAACGGTTTTTTCGCAATTAAAATGGGGATGGGCATTATTTTTATCAACAACCCCGTGGGTCGCCCACCGTGTATGCCCCATGCCAATATGACCATCAAAACGCACTTTTTGCAAGTGTTCTTCAAATAAAGCAACACTTCCAACTTCTTTTTTATAGCAAAAATGGTGATGTTGCGAATCAATACAAACAATACCTGCTGAATCGTACCCGCGATACTCAGAACGAGCAAGGCCTTGCAAAAGTAATTGGCGACACTTTTTGCCCCCAACATACCCAACAATTCCACACATTTATTTAACCCACAAAATTAATAGACATAAAAATTACACGCGCAACGTTACGAAAAAATAATTTTCACGATAAGAATTCGCAATAACAATTATCGCTTTACAAATTGGAACTTTCTTCGTGCACCACGTTGACCATATTTTTTACGTTCTTTGACGCGAGAATCAACGGTTAAAAGAGAATGCTTGCGAAGTTCTGGCTTTAAAGAATCATCAAACGCAAGCAACGCCCGAGCAATTCCTAAACGAACGGCCTCTGCTTGTCCTACCATTCCACCACCACAAACATTAACTTTGACGTCAAATATTTTTTCTTTTCCGGTAACTTGAAATGGGGTTTCTACAGCACTACGCGTTACATTCGTATCGAAATACGTAATATGATCTCTGCCGTTTACAACAATAGCCCCTTTGCCGCCTTTTTTAAGCCAAACTCGAGCAATAGACTTTTTTCGACGTCCAACGCCATGAGACGCAGGTTTTCCTTGAGCTTTCATTACGTCTTTTTTTGAACCTTCTTTTTTCACTGGTTTTTTCACTGCCATAGTTATTTTAACCCGAATAGTTATAAAACAATTACTTAAAACACTTTAATTACGACTATTTAAGCATAATATCCCATGCTAGCACATTTGTCAAAATAAGAATATGCTTAAAATTCTCATAGAAAACATTCTGGATAATAATATTAAACCCATTTGTCTTTTAACATAGCTTTTTATATAATTTACCCTAAAAACCTTCTGTAAAACCGTTTTCTTCTGTTAAACTATTTTAAGGACCATTCATGACGTTATCAAAAAAACTTCTGAAGCTCTGTTTTTTACCATTCGTATTTACATCTTTTTTCGCGTTGTTACGCTCTCATGCACCGTTATTACCACAGAAGCCTCAATCCCCGTTATCAATCAATCTACTAATGGATAAAGCGTTTGTGGGAGACTGTAATCAGACAAGTGGTATAGGCAATGCTCTTATTCGAGCATGCGAGAAAAAAAATCTTCGTTATTCGATAAAAAAATGGTATTCACATAATAGTAACATATCAGAAATTGAAGGCGCATTCACACACAAGCAAAATACAAAAAAAATCATAATAAGCTCTGGAAGCTTCGGTCTAAACGCATTTTCGCAAGAAAGCCCTGATACTGACAATATTTATACGATTTGGACTGGACACCAAGTTTTTGATGGCTTGAAAAATATTATCGGCAAAATAGATATCTTGGCTCTACCAAAGCATGCAATCACAGAAAGTTTTAGAAAAATTATAAAAAATTCTAAAAATATGCGAACAAAACTCGTTGAAACAAACGGCGTTGCACATAACCTACAAAAACACGATTTATTCAAAGCAAACAATAACTGGATAGGAGAAAGGTTTTTACAAGCACCAAGCTATATTGGCGTCTTTCTTGGTGGCGACGCACCAACTCCTGATGGAACCATACGATATTTCACACAGGAAGAAGCACGCTTACTTGGACAACTTGTCGCACAAAAAGCAAAAAAATCTGGGTCTTGTGTTTTAATTACCAACGGCCCACGAACTGGCAAACATGACAAAACGTCAGGAGCCGTAAATAATTTTCACAAAAAAAATTCGCAAATAGACCCTGTAAGTATGGCGTTTATTCAAAGCATGCAAGAGAATAACGCCACATACCAATTTTTTGATTTTAAATTTGGGGTCCCAAGCGCATATAAAGCTATACTTGCAACTCTTATGACAACACCCAATTCTCAAGCATTTGTAACAGGTGAATCAGCATCGATGGTATCAGAACTTTGTGACTTTATGCCTACTGGCCAAACATATGTTGTTAGCGTAAACAGTATGAACCGTACACATAAAGCATTTGTACGGTCAATGCACGAAGCAAAACGCATTAATTGGGTTCACCCAAATGCACAAATAATTGAGCACCCGGGAAAGCTTGAAAAATCTACTGAAAATATTTCTGCAGCAGAAACTATCGCCCGATATGTGATCGCACAAATCTTGAAATATCCAAACAAATAACTTTCAGAAAATCTAAAGCTACCAAACTTCAGGTAATTCGCGCTCTTTTGCCCATGTATCTAAATCAATAAGATAACGAACCAAATTTTCAAGATGGGCTAACCGTACAGAATTTGGACCATCACACGGAGCCTTTTCTGGATCTTCATGCACTTCCATAAACACTCCTGCTATCCCTTGTGCTACAGCTGACGCGGCTAGAGACGGCACAAGCCCCCGATCCCCACTAGACGCACAACCTTGCCCGCCAGGCCTCTGAACAGAATGAGTAACATCAAACACTATAGGGCGGCCAAAACTTTTCATAATCGAGAAGTTTCGATAGTCTACGACCAAATTATTATACCCGAAGCTTGCTCCACGCTCACACAGCCATATATTTTTATTACCAGTTGAAAGAGCCTTGTCTGCTATATGCTGCATGCCTTCTGCCGTCATAAATTGACCTTTTTTAACATTAACTGGCTTGCCTGTATTTCCAGCCGCAGCAATTAAATCGGTCTGACGACACAATAACGCTGGAGTCTGAATAACATCGACAACATCACTTACTGAAGCTACTTGAGAAACATCGTGAACATCTGTAATTACAGGAACTCCTATCGTATTTCGAACTTTTTCAAGAATACGAAGCCCTTTATTAATACCTACACCACGATAACTTTTTACGGACATACGATTAGCTTTATCAAAAGAGCTCTTAAAGATAAAGTTAAACTTTAACTTTTCAGATAGTTTCTTTAGGCATTCGGCAACTTTTAAAGAATGCTTCTCGTTTTCGATAGCACAGGGACCCAAGATAAAAAATAACTTTTCTGAATTATCTTTAATCTCACGCAACCACGCAAAATCTTTTTGTTTCACAGCCTACTCCTCTGAGGTTTTCTCTTCTGTCTCTTGCCCTAAACCATTTTTACACATCTCATCTAAGATACCATTGATAAACTTATATGCATCTTTTTCTGCAAATTTTTTTGCAAGCTCGACTGCTTCGTTAATTACAATCGACATAGCAGTATCTGTATTTTGCAGCTCCCATAAAGACATTCTTAAAATCAACCGTGTACAACACCCTAAGCGTTCTAGTTTCCAATTTTTAAGATACGGCTTAATTTGCACATCAAGTTCATCTCGTTGATCAATAACCCCTTGAATCAATGTTAAAATAAAAGAATCTTCCGATATAACTAAATCAAATTCAGATGTAAAACTGGCAACGATAGTATCTAAATCCATACTGTAATCAGAACGATCCATCGCATAAATTATATTAAACGCAAGAACTCTCTGATCACGCCTCGTTTCCAATTTAAAAGAAAGAACATCTTCTGACTCCTGACAACGCTCCTCTTGCTCATTACTCTCTACCTGATCGCATTTTTTAGCATTCATAGAGCCCTCTATACATGATATGGCTACACGCTTACTTTTTTAATTAAGCATCAGCTCGTTCGATATACTTGCCATCGCGCGTATCTACTTTAATTTTATCCCCTTCGTTTAAGAAAAGCGGCACATTAACAACAAGTCCTGTTTCTAACGTCGCTTGCTTGCTACCACCTTGAGCTGTATCGCCTTTAACTCCTGGAACTGTACTGACAATTTCAAGCACCATAAACATTGGAGGATCAACACTAATTGGCTCACCCTTGAAATTAAGAACACTATAAATTATCGTTTCTTGAAGATAATCTTTTACCGATGTTACTTGATTTTCACTCAGATCAACTTGCTCAAAACTTTCTTGGTCCATAAAGTGATATAAGCCATCAGACGAATACAGATATTGCATTTGAACTTGCTCTAGATCTGGCTGAGCTAATTTTTCTCCTGATCGAAAGGTCTCTTCTAAAACACGACCTGTGATAAGATTTTTCATCTTCGTTTTCATATACGTCCCACCCTTACCTGGCTGCACTGATTTATAATCAAGAATAAGCCACGGCTCATCTTTCCATAAAATTTTTGTTGAACCTTTTTTAAAATCCGATGGAAATATCACAGATCACCCTTTCATCAAAAAACAATTTAAACAGACATATGGGGAATTAAACTTAAAGCATTTGTGGATTTTTTCAAGCTCCCCTCAGAAATTCTGCAAAAAACACCTGATCGTTTGCTCTTTACTCATACAAACTATCCCAAAACTAATCTAACCGCTTGACCAACAAGACTTCCCAATTCTTTCTCTTCTTCTGGAACAAACGGCTTAAGTACATAATCGCCAACTTGGCTTTTATCTTCAGGCCGGCCAATACCAAATGGCAATCGCCAAAAGTCTTTGCCAATACGATCAATAATCGAACGTAAGCCATTATGCCCTTTGGCACTTCCCCCAAACTTAACACGAATATGCCCAAACGATTTTTCAAGCTCATCATGAATTACTAATATTTGATCCGGCTTTATGCCCTTTTTGAGCAAATAAGACAGAACTTTGCCCGAGTTATTCATGTACGTTAATGGCTTGACAAAATGCACAGGAGCAAGATCTTCGCTAGCATATGGATCTAACGATAATTTAACTTGGGCATGCTCCATATCATGTGACATCTGCCACTCGGCATAAAGCGTTTTTGCTAATTCATCGATAATACGAAAACCTATACTGTGACGGGTTTTATAATATTTTGCCCCAGGGTTGCCCAGGCCAATAATCGCCCTGATCTTAGATTTATCGTATACAAATTCCGGAACAGAACTTTTGTTTGATTTTTTACTCATGCGCAATCTCACATACTTTCACAGTGTTTCAAGCAATACTCCCCTAACAAAACATTAAACCAAAAATTTAAAAATTATTGGCCAAAAAACTTAGACCAGAAAGACTTTCTCTTTTTTTTGCGAGCTACAAGCGCTTGAAGATCTCGTAGATTTTTAAATAATTCGGGAAGCTTTGCAAGAATTACAGACAACCTTTTCCACCGTGAAAACGAAATAGCAGGAATGCCACACACAATTGCCCCATCTTTTAGATTATGCATAACCCCACTTTTTGAAACAATTTTTACACCGTTGCCAATTCGAATATCGTTTTTTATAGCAACCTGACCACCAATCTGACACCCCAAACCAATAGTCACACTTCCCGCAATACCAGTTTGTGCCAAGATAGCCGTCCCTGTTCCTATTTTAACACCATGCGCAATGTGAACACTGTTATCGATTTTGACCAAATCGCTAATAACAGTTTCATCAAAGGCAGCTCTATCAAGCGAACAATTTGCCCCAATTTCAACATGATTACCAATGCGCACAATCCCAATTTGTGGGATCTTTTGCAGCCCCTGCTTTGTTACACGATACCCAAAACCATCCGAACCTATTACTGTATTGGCATGAACAATCGTGTTGTCGCCAATAATACAGCGGTCTAAAACTTTTACCCCCGGGTATAACGTAACGTTTGAGCCTATTTTACAGTCATGCCCAATAAAAACATGCGCATGGACAACAGAATTTCCACCAACTTGCGCCCTTGAACTTACAACAGCTGACTCATGAACAAAATAATTTTTTTGTTTTGAATCTTGCTTGTTATTCTGGGCATAATCACGATTTTGGACAAAAGCAACAAGCTTTTGATATGCAACAAGAGCATCTTTGACTAAAATATATTTTTTGTCTTTCCCAATAGATTTATGCGTTAAAATTAAACCCGCAGCACTCTTTTTGATTTTTTCAGCAGAAACATCATCAAAAACAGACGCTTCCCCTCGATCAATAATAACAGCCAGATCTTCTGGCCCAGCTGTTTCTAGCGACTCAACACGCTTAACAACAAAAGAATCCGGATAGCAACATGACACAGTATCATCAGAAGAGCCAATGACCCGAATAATATCTTTTACCGAAAGATTTATATTCATGATGCTATCCAATTAAATTTTTATGTAAATTTTTACGCTTTTTTTGTCTTTCTTGCGTCTTTCTTATTAAGTGACGCTTCATAGTCAGCATCGATAATCTTTAAGAGTTCATCTGTTTTGTCTACCGCCTTAGAAACGAACAAAACGCCTGGGGTATTTTTATCAATCATCAGACCCCAATTATGCTTCTTAAACATTTTGTCAACCAAAGCTAACTGTTTATCACGTAAAGTTACTTGTTCTTTTTGAATCTCCATTCTGAAGTTTTCCATCTTTTGTTCTATAAAAAACTTCTTTTTTGAAACTTCTTTTGTTTTTTCTTCAAGTGCATCTTTGCTTAAAACTTCTTTCTTCTTGCTTAATTCTTTTTCCATGGTTTCAATAGCTTCGTGATCTTTTTTGATCTGCTCTTGAAATCCTTCGATTTTCTTTC
>CAZFHP010000028.1:0-18311 GCA_964519365.1 uncultured Pseudomonadota bacterium | reverse complement strand
AATACCCCATCATCAGCACGAAGTCTTCTTATCGCATCCAAATTTTCTTCTACCTGCTTTGAATTCATCTGGTTCCACGGCAACCCACAAAATATTAAGGGAAAACAAGTACAATTTTCTGGCAATTTAAAATCTCTCAAAAAACAACAATGAACCGTTACACGATCATCATGCTTAAAATTTTGTCTTAGAATTTCTGCCAATCTAGGATTACATTCAATAACGTGAATTCTGTCGTTCTTTCCAGCAAGTTTAACAATTTTCTCTGTAAATGGACCCGTTCCTGCGCCAACTTCAAGAATGTCTATCCCTTCGCTATCTTCAACATCACACAAACTAAAACCTGTAACAACCATTTGGTTTGCAAGCATCGGACCACTTTCCCCAAATGATCCGGTTTGCTTGGGATGAAGAAAAATTTCACGAACAAAAGCCCCCGTTTTACGAGAAAAACAACCAGGAAATACTTGGTCCAAGCTCAAAAATATGACCACACTCATAACAACAGAAGTAATAATAGAAGATCTCATATCAACCCCTTTATAACTATATTGGAATACAATAGGTCCCCAATTAAAGCACACAATAAAAACACACAAATTTTAGACAAAGATTACAGAGGGGTTCTTTTTTGTCAAGAGCTATTTTTATTTATAGACCAGCGTTATCACCATTAGGCGAGTTTATAAATTCTATGTTTGCCAACTTTAACGATCATCCCAGACGTGCATGTAATTTCTGCTTTAAAGTCTGTGATTTTTTTATCGTCGACAAGAACAGCCCCTGATTGAATAAGACGTTTTGCTTCAGACGAGCTTGAGATTGTTTTAAGTTCTTTTAAAAGCGTTACAATCCAGATGGGATTAGAGATATGAGAAAGAATAGCTGCTTCTTTTGCTTGCGAATAATCTTGCTTTTGAAAAAGCGCTTCAAAATTTCCTTGAGCTTTGTGCGCTTCTTGTTCTGACCAAAAGCGCTTGATAATCCCAAACGCCATTTCTTTTTTAAGCTTCATGGGATGACGTTTTTCTTGATGAACATCTTTTTGTAACATCGTAATTTCTTGTTCTGTTTTGTCTAATAACAAATGATAATAGCGCCACATAAGCGTATCAGAAACAGACATAAGTTTACCATATACTTGAACTGGCTCTTCCCATAGCCCAACATAGTTACCCAAACTTTTGGACATCTTTTGCACACCATCAAGACCCTCAAGCAATGGCATGGTCATAATAACCTGCGGCTCTTGATCATAATGCTCTTGTAAATCACGCCCCATTAATAAGTTAAACGTCTGGTCTGTACCCCCAAGTTCTATGTCAGCTTCTAATACGACAGAGTCGTACCCTTGCATGATAGGATAAAAAAGTTCATGAAAGCCTATTGAAATATTTTGCTCAAGTCTATTTTGAAAATCTTCTCGTTCTATTAATCTGGCGAGCGTCGTTTTGCCTGCTAGTTTTAAAACATCTGCAAAATTAAGTTTATTAAGCCACTCAGAATTATAACGAATCTCTGTTTTGTCTGGATCAAGAATTTTGCTTACTTGCTCAAAGTATGTCTGTGCGTTCTTTTTAATATCGTCTTCTGTTAACGGTGGTCGCGTTTTTGATTTACCTGTCGGGTCACCTATCCGGGCCGTAAAATCGCCAATTAAAAATATAACAGTGTGCCCAAGGTCTTGGAACTGTCGCATTTTGTTAAGCACTACAGCGTGCCCCAAATGCAAATCAGGCGCAGTTGGATCCATGCCTAATTTAATTTTCAGAGTTTTCTTTTTTTCAAGCTTCTTTTTAAAAGCATCTTCAGGAATAACTTGAACTGTTCCGTGTTTTAATTTTTCAAAAATAGGTTCTATTGTTTTCATCGATATACTCGGGTTTAAAAGACTAATGATCGAATCAAATATTCTGCTATAAAAATTAGACGTACAAGCATAAGCCGTGTTGGTGGTAAAATAAAAAGCCCAATGAGTATAAACATAGAATAACGATACAGCCAAACAAGAATTTCAGGATGGCTTTTGGCTAAAAACGCCGTAATAACATGACTCCCGTCTAGCGGGGGTATTGGCAAGATATTAAACGTCCCAAGCATAATATTAACGTATGCTGTTGCTTTTAAAATTTGCAAAAGACTTATTGAAACAGCGGGCGATAAAAAATTACTTGGAAAATACGCAATAAAATAAAAACAGAAAAGTGCAAGTAAATAATTCGAAAACGGTCCCGCAAGCGCTGTTAAAATAGAATGTAGACGAGGCGACTTGAAATTACGTTGGTCAAAAATAACAGGCTTTGCCCAGCCTATGCGAAAAATAAGCAAGAACAAAAGCCCCATTGGGTCAATATGCGCTAATGGGTTAAGCGTTAAGCGCCCCATACGACTTGGCGTACTATCACCAAAACGCGTTGCTACCCACGCATGAGCAAACTCATGAAATGATAGTGAGATTAAAAACGCAGGCAAAAGTATGACTACTTGGGCCAGAAAATCACTAAAACTATGGGTCATCATAATATAAATTCCTAAAATAAAAGTTTAATCATAAGAGCTTTAACATATAAATTAAACATGTGAAGCGCTCCCCAAAAAAAATCACTTATGAACGGCACAAAAAAGAGTATGAGAATAATAAAGAGCGAATACTCTTCAAGCCAATCAACTATATGTTGTTGCGAATGTGGCAAAAGATATCGCAAGGCTCGGCCACCATCAAACGGTGGTATAGGAATAAGATCGATAACGCCAAACCATACCGCTATATCAATAACAGCACGCAAAAGCTCAAAAATCGTAACACTGACGTAACGCGCAGATGTCTCAAGAAAAACATGTGTTGCAAGTATCTTGCCAAGTAAGATCATGAAAAACGCTAGAACAAAATTTCCTAGAGACCCGGAAAGGCTCGTAAGAATGCCGCCTAAACGATAATGTTTAAAATTACTGTCGTTTATAGAAATGGGAATGGTCCATCGTATTCCAAAGGCAAGAAGCATAAGAACAAGCATGCCACGAGGCAATGTTTCAGAAAGCATCCAACCAAGAAAAAAGAGAGCAAAAAGAATAATCGTTAACCCTAAAATATCCACATGGGCCAAGGGGTTAAGCGTTAAAAAACCATCTTCTTGTGCTGTATCGTCACCCATAAGTTTAGCAACAAAGGCTTTAACAAACCCTCGCCAGGTAAAAACTAAAAGAAAAACCGGGAAAAAAATTGCCAACTTATTAAGCATGGCAAAAAAATCATGTGAAACCATAGTGTTTGCATTCCTATAAAATTTGTTTTGTGCTTTTACATACGTAACATATACGCAAGATATACGCAATATAATTAATAATACGAGAGTTTCTTGGTCTGGTCAAATGTTCTTCAAATAGCAATTATATACTTTTGGGCTTTTTTATTCGACATATGTTTTTTTTGTATTAGAATCGTGTGTAGGTAATTAGAGTAGGATCATATTTTTGTGTCATAAAAATAAAGGGGAAAGAATGAGACAACAAAAAAAGAAGGCTTCTCAAAAAAAAGCAACTACACAAGCAACCAATCCAGATGTTCCGATAGAAGAAACCAAGCTTTCATTTTGGCAAAAATTTATTCCAATAAGTATTCTTTCTTTTTTGACAATGCTTATTTATTGGCCATCGTTAACATATCCGTTTCAATTTGATGACCTTGCTAATATTTCAAAGAAATTTACTATTCGATTTGACAATCCCCTTGCTCGATGGTGGACCCATTCCCGATGGTTTAGTGACTGGCTCAACACATTAAATTATAAAATTGGTCGCTTTGATCCATTTTCATATCGATTATTTAACGTGCTTATACATCTTTTTTCAGGAATAATACTTTTCTTGCTTGTCTTACAATTATGTCGATTCTTAACGAAAAAGCCGTTTTTCTATAATCACGCTCTTTTAATCGCAAGTACGACGTCTGCTTTATTCTTACTACACCCTGTTCAAACGCAAACAGTCTCGTACGTTATACAAGCTCGAATCGAAGGGCTTGCGTCTCTGTTTATTTTGGCAACGCTTTATTCTTTTGTACGAGTTGTAATAGCAAAAACCATTTTTTCCAAAACGTTATCTATCGCCTCGCTCTTTATAATTGGCATGCTCTCATGCGGCACAAAAGAAATTGTCGTTGTAACACCGTTTCTTTTGTTATTAATCGACTGGTTCTTTATTGCCCAAGAAGATTGGGCTAATCTAAAGCAACGCTCATGGTTGTATGGCATTTTTGGTGTCTTCTTTATCGGATGGTTATTACACTATGTTGGCTCACATGTTGCCATCGATGCACTATCTCTTAAACGTTCAACCGCTAATAACAGGGGAAATATATTAACCAAGCAAGCGTTTGATGTTATTACACCGTTTCACTATTTAATTTCTGAGTTCAGAGTTATCTTGCACTATTTGATTATGTTTGTGTGGCCATTTGTTGCCCGTGTAGAATACGACTGGACTCTTGTATCAAGCTTCTTTGATCCTTTGTCGTTTTTCCCATTTTTGCTCTTGCTGGGATTGTTTTCTTTCGCACTTTATTCTGCAATTAAAAGAAATAACAGCTTTGTTAGTTTTGGATTATTCTGGTTCTTTGTATGCGTCGCCCCACGTTCTACCATTATTCCATCGCCAGAACTCGTCTGTGATTACAAAACATATTTAGCATCTGTTGGGATATTATTTATCGTAAGCATTGGGATTATTAAGTTATTACTTAAACTTTATGAAACGCTCAAAGAAAAAGACATGCTTGTTGCTTTTACTAGATATAAATATGCACACAAAGAAAATCTTGTACTCAGCATGATGCTTATCAGTATGATCCCTGTTTTAACATGGGCATATGTTCATAACAAACAATGGGAATCAGCCGAAACATTTTGGGAATATAACGTAAAAAGAGCGCCATTAAAAGCACGTGCACATAACAACTATGGGGTTGCCCTTTCAGAAGCTGGCAAATTTCACGAAGCAATAAAAGAATATAACCGGGCCATCGAACTCGACAAACATTATCAAGACCCTCTAAGTAACGTTGCTGTTGCTCATTCTATGGTTGGCAATCTTGATAAAGCTATAGAATCGCTCAAACTCGCTATTCACCTATCTCCTGATTACGCCGAAGCATACAACAACTTGGGCTCTTTGTATCTACAAAAAAAGATGTACAAAGAAGCTGAAAACGTATTAGACTTTGCTATCAAGATTAGACCGTATTATGGCAAAGCATTTTATAACAAAGCACGTATGTACGAAGCGAAAAAAGAACCTGAAAAAATATGGGCTAATCTAAAAAAAGCCGTCGAAGGGGATTTAGACTTGCCAGAAGTTTTTTATAAGCTCGGGCAAATTAGCTTACAATTGAAGAAATATAAATATGCAGCAAGCGTTTTAGAAACAGCGATCAAGCGTGGGTTAAACGATAAACAGGTCTGGTTTAATTTAGGCAATGCCTATTTTATGACCGAAAATTACAAAAAATCACAATCTATTTATGAGCAGCTTGTACGCCAAGAGCCAACCGATGCTCGCTTTGCATATAATTTAGCCGAAACATTGTTTACCAAAAAAGAATATGATAAAGCTCTCGCATTATTTAGAAAAACAACCCAACTTCCAAACCCATTGCCTCAAGCGTTTTTCAGAGTTGCCCGGTGCTTGGAACAAATGAAAAAAGTTCCTGAAGCAAGAGGTTATTTAAACAATCTCTTAGCGTTAAAAAATGTCCCTGATTCTTTTAAGAAAGTCGTAAAAAATGAAATATCCCGTCTAGAAATTCAAGAAAAACTCGATGACCGAGGGGGAAAAAGCATACGTTTCAAAGACTTGCAAAGCGCCCTTGCAAAAAGAGACTCTGAAAAACCTAAAGCCTAGGGGAGATTAAAATGAGTATGACAAAAACACGTAATTATAAAACGGGACTCAAGATATTACTCGCTTTTGTTCTTTCAGGAGTTACGTTTGCTTTTTATTATCCATCGCTTTGGTATGGATTTGTATTCGACGATTTACCAACAATTATTGAATACCCCCACATAAGAAATTTTGACCCTTGGGGACTCTTCTTTTCTGTCTCCCGATGGATTTCGCGTCTACTCAATCAGTTTGCCTATAAGCATTGGAAAATTGACCCCTTTGGGTATCGCATTATTAATTTATCTATACACCTATTAACAGGGATTCTTGTTTTTTTCTTTGTTTCTAAGATTATAGAAAACCTCAAAGAAAAAAGCTTTTTGAAACAACACGGCTTATTATTTTCAACACTTGTTACTGGGTTATTTTTACTTCACCCTGTTCAAACACAAACCGTAACGTATATAACGCAAATGATGCTTGAAGGACTTGTTGTCTTCTTCACATTTGCGGTGCTCTTAACATTTGTTTACGCAGTAAAAGCATCTAATTTGGGAACAAAAGTAAGCTTATATGTTTTATCATTTGTTTTAACAGCATTTGCTGCAGGAACAAAAGAAATTATTATCGCCTTACCCTTTCTGGTTGTCTTTGTTGATTGGTTTTTTCTAGCACAAGGGGACTGGCAATCTTTTAAACAAAGACTCCCCCTACACGGTCTTTATTTTGTCGTACTTTTTGGCACACTTATGAGCTTAGGCATAGGAACAAAATATGCAGCATCAGTTGCAGGCGCAGAGCTTCATAATAATCGGGGAAATATTTTAACAGGATCTGCGCATGAACCTATTACGATGGGAACCTATTTTATTTCACAATTCAAAGTTCTTTTACACTATATTTCTATCTTCTTTTACCCTCCTAAATTAAGTTTTGACTATGACGTTAAGCTTGCCAAGAGCATTTTTCAGTTTAACGTTATAGTCCCATTCTTAATGTTATTATTACTCTTGTTTAGTACAATCTATATGTTTATACGAGATAAAAGTAATCTAATTGTTTTTTCTATCTGCTGGTTTTTTACATCTTTACTTCCCCGAGCAAGTATTTTCCCATCTACAGAACTTATTTGTGATTACAAAACATATTTACCATCATTTGGGATATTATTTTTTATCGCACTTATTATTATGTACGTAATTAAGTTTATATCAGAGCTGACAAATATAAAAACTATAGCTCGCTACAATATGGGAATTATAAGTCTTGTTATTCTTTTATTAGGCTTTTCAACAAGCGCACGAAATATCGTCTGGAGCTCAGAATTACTTTTCTGGAAAGATGTTATCGAAAAAGCACCGAAAAAAGCTCGCGCGTATAACAACTATGCAACAGCCTTATGGGAGGGTGGCGATGTACATGCGGCTGAAGATAATTTTTACAAAGCAATAGATTGTGATAATGTTTACGGCGAACCACACATTAATCTTGCAGCTATTTTTCAAGCTCGAGGAGACAAAGAAAAGGCAATGGGACACTATAAACGAGCGCTTGATATAGGAGAAGGGCACCCGCAACTTTTTCATAATCTAGGCTTATTACATCTGACAAATAAAACATATACCCCTGCAGAAATGTGTTTTAAAGAAGCAATAAACTTGCGTCCTACGTATAGTAGAGCATACGCAAGCCTTGGCCGAACGTATCATCTTCAAAATAAATTTAAAGAAGCTATAGTCGCTTACGAAAATGCATTTAAACATGACCTTCATGATCAAGATGTATATTATTTATATGCAGCAGCTCAACATGCTGTTAATAACATAGACAAAGCAATCCCATATTTTGAGCGTGTTAATAAAAATTACTTAAACACAGCGTTTCTACTTGGTTCTTGTTATTACATGAAATATAAATATGCTAACGCAGCAAAGAACTTTAAAATAGCATACGAAAAAGATCAAAAGAATATTGTCTTGCGTTATAACTATGCACAGTCTCTCTTAAATACAAACAAATACAAAGAAGCTCTTGCTTTATACAAACAGTGCAAAGAGCAAAGTGCAAACTTTCCGTATATACCACTGCATGTTGTAAAATGCCTGCATAAAACAGGACAACATAAACAGGCACAAAAAGAATTAGTGTCTATTATCCAAACAGCAAAACAAAAAGAAATCTATGAAGCTGCAAAAAATTTGGGCAAAGAACTTAACATAGTCTTAACATAGTAACATAAGGGTAACCACATGATTTTTTCAGATTTAGGCTTGTGGCCTGACAAACTCGCAAAAGGTTTTGACCTCGCTCATAACTTTTATAATAGCCATGGGCACATACTGGACAAAAAAATAAAAAAAATAGCATTCGTTGGTATGGGTGGATCAGGTATAGCAGGTAGAATTGTTAAGACATTTTTAGACAAACAACCAAATATTACAAGTTTTGTAATTGACTCTCCTGACATTCCAGCAATTATTGACGCCCAAACGCTTGCAATTGTTATTTCTTATTCGGGAAATACCTGGGAAACATTAAGCGCCCTTAACCAATTGGTCGAAAAGTCCATTCCAACTATTATTTTAGCTCATGGAGGAAAAGCTCAAACAATCGCCACTGAAAAAAAATTACCATTTGTACACATAGAAGAAGCGCTTGCACCACGGCTTGCTCTTGGTTATTTTCTAGGCTTCTTATTGGGCCTCTTTGATTATGCAAAACTCCTAGATGGCAAGAATCTAGTCCATTCGTTTTGCAAACACACAGAACGAACAATTCCTCTTTTTTCAAAGCAATCGTATTTTGATGACTTTATCAATAAAGCAAGTAAACATGCTTTCTTTCACATTTGGGGAGTAAGTTCAGATAGTCAATCTTGTGCTTATCGTGCTCAAACACAATTTAACGAAAACAGCAAGATTCATGCGGCTAGCTCGGCGTTTCCAGAACTTTGCCACAACTTAATGGTCGGCTTTACACAGGTTGAAAAATCACCATTCGTTCTTTTTTTTCATACAAACTACCTATCAGACAATCTAAAAAAGGCCATAGAAGCTACAAGCGAAATTTTAAAAGAAAAAGGGGTAACACTTTACAAACCCCCTATTTTAGGCGATACTTTCGAAGAACAGTTGTTTAATATGATTTTATGGGCGGATTATGCTTCATGTTATCTAGGGCAAGTACGAAAAGCAGAAGTACTTCCTGTCAAGATAATCGATTTATTAAAAGATCGACACAAGCAAAAAGGTATCGCCATCTAACATAAATATTTATACGCGTATTCGTAATTATAAAGGTCAAAAGAACTATGAAAAAAAATATTCATCCAAAAGTATCTGAAATTACTATCAGGTGTGTCTGTGGTAGTAGCATCGAAACTATTTCAACAGAAAAATCAATTGAAATAGATATTTGCTCTGCATGTCATCCACTGTTTACAGGCGAACACAAATTCGTTGATACAGCTGGACGTATTGAAAAGTTTAAACAGCGTTACAGCAAAAAGAAAAAATAAACTTTGTTTTAGAGAGTTTGGCGCATGTTAGACTGGAAAAGCATACAGGATGAATACGACTCAATAGGTCAGCGCCTTGCTGACTCTTCTCTTGCACAACAAGAACGTATTGATCTACAAAAAAAAGTATCGCAATTTTTAGAGCTGCTTACACTTCATAAACAAATTACTGATCTTGAAAAACTTATCACAACACATCAAAAACAAGTCGACCAAGAAAAAGATCCTGAACTCAAGCAGCTTTATATCGAAGAAATCGATCAAGATACAACAGAACTCAAAACTCTTCAGCGTGAACTCGACCAGCTTTTATATCCCGCTGACGAACGTGATCGCCGTTCTGTTTTCTTAGAACTTCGGTCAGGAGCTGGAGGCCAAGAAGCCGCGTTATTTGCGGCCGATTTATTCAAAATGTACACAACATATGCCCTTGCTCGATACTGGAAAGTTTCTATCGTTGAAGAAAGTAAAACTGATATTGGTGGGTACAGTCGGCTTATCGTTCACATCAAAGGCAAAAACGTTTTTAAGTTTTTCAAGTTTGAATCTGGAGTCCACCGAGTGCAGCGGGTTCCTAAAACAGAGGGCGCTGGTCGTGTCCACACGTCAACCGTCACCGTTGCTGTTATGCCAGAAGCCGACGATGTCGAAATTTCAATTAATCCCAAAGACTTACGCATAGACGTCTTTCGTTCTAGTGGTGCCGGAGGGCAACACGTTAATACAACTGACTCTGCCGTACGCATAACTCACTTGCCAACAGGCGTCGTTGTCAGTTGCCAAGATGAACGGTCTCAAATTAAAAATAGAGCTCGTGCCATGAAGGTTTTGCAATCTCGCCTACTCGAAGCTGAACGAGAACGAAAAGAAGCCGAAATGAGCGCTCAGCGCAAAAAACAAGTTGGAACAGGTGAGCGGGCAGAAAAGATTCGTACATATAATTTTCCACAAAACCGTGTTACCGACCATCGCGTTGGCTTAACTTTAAAGAAACTCGATCTTATCATGCAAGGCGATCTTGACGATCTGCTTAACCCATTAATCGACTGGGAAATCGACCAACGAAGAAAACAGGGATCACTCTTCGAACATTTGTCGTAACATTTGTTTTTATCCCAACGTTTACACAACTATAATGGCTTTGTTCCCTCAGATAATATTTTCAGGTACTGCGTATAGACATATCGCTTGCCCCGTTTTTTGCCTGTTACCTCTTTTATGATCCCAATATCTTCAAATTGCTGAACAAGCGTCACAGCTGATTGAAAAGAAACACCAAGCTTTTTCTGTATCATACCAATACTAAAAATCGGATGATAAAAAATTTTCTCGAGTAAAATAACAGCTAAAGGCGAAGAAATTTTATTTTTCCATAACAGCTTTTCGTGTTTATCATGAAGGTGAACTATCTTCTTTGTATTTTCAATAGCAGACTGTGCTGTTTCAATGACACCTGTTAAAAAAAAGTCTACCCATTGTTCATAATCACCTTTGTTTCGAGTAAAATTTAAGCGATCATAATATTCTTGTCTATGTTTCTTAAAGTAATAACTCAAGTACAAAAGAGGCTTCTGTAAAACACCTTTCCATATAAAATAAAACGTTATCAATAATCGCCCAAGTCGACCGTTCCCATCTAAAAATGGATGAATCGTCTCAAACTGATAGTGAATAAGAGCACAATTGATAAGATCATCATACGTTGTATCTTTGTGTATGTACACTTCAAGATTGCCCAACGCTTTAAGCGCTTCTTCTGGTGGGGGAGGAACAAATATTGCATCTTTCAATGTACAATTAGCAGGACCTATCCAATTTTGTGTTTTCTTAAACTCTCCCGGCGTCTTTTCTTTTCCCCGAACCCCTTTTAGTAAAATCGCATGAAGTTCTTTTACGAGTCTCAAGCTCATAGGCAACTTTTTTAATTTCTTAATACCCTGATTAAGTGCCTTAATATAATTTACAACTTCGCCAATATCATCAATATTCGATGCGCTTGACGAAATTGTTCCCTGTTCAAATTCTAGAACGTTTTCTAATGACGCTTGTGTTCCTTCAATTTGTGAACTGAGCAATGCTTCTTTCTTCACGTACATAGCGATAAACAAATCTATATTCGGCATAACATCAGACATTCCATCAAGCCGCGCCAGCAAATTTTTTGATTGCTCTAATTTCTTTTGAAGTTTTTTGTCAACTTTTAATGGCGGCTTAGGAGGAAGCGATGATGGAATGAAAGCTTTATAGCCTTGTAACTGTGAAACATATCGACCACTTCTACTCATAGCAAACCCTTTTCAACAAAACAAATTCACATAACATACAGAATCGTTATTCAAGTATACTTAAATAAGATACCGAAATCGCACCCGTTATTCAAGCATTCTTGAATAACGAATTCAAAAGCCCTTACTATTCAAACATTTCAAGCACCCCTCCCCCCCCTTCGCCTACGGTATAATTTGTCTGGCTTCACCCTGCAAAACCTTGGCACCGAAAAGAACAAAACAGAAGGGTCAGATTCGTATCAAAGAAACAAACAAACCATACAATTTTTTCTCTAAATTTTATTTCTAAACTTCTTCTTGTTTTCAAAATTTTTACGTATATCCTTACGCATAGTGAGTAAAAAAATATGATAACCCTTTTACTAGGAGAAGACCAGAGTGTTCAATCTTATAACGTATCTTACTACCGACAGCCGTTACATAAGTTTAATTGGCATTGGCGCCATTATTTCCGTTGCGTTCTTGTTCTCAAACAACAAAACAAAAATAAAACCACGTCTTGTTTTAAGTGCCTTGCTTGTTCAATTTGGGTTAGCATTTTTTATTCTCAAAACAGATGTTGGCCGATCTATATTTTTAACAATCGCTAACGGCTTTAAGTCGATCTATATGTTTGCAGACTCTGGGGCAAGTTTTGTCTTTGGTAATCTTGCAGATGCGTCTGGCTCATGGGGTGCTATTTTTGCTATCAAAGTTATTCCAACAATTATTTTCTTCGGCGCGCTTATGTCGCTTCTTTTTCACTTGGGCATCGTACAAATTATCGTCAAGGGCTTGGCTATGGCCATGCGCCCAATTTTTGGAACATCTGGGGCTGAAACGTTAGCCGTTGCTGGCAACAGTATGCTTGGTCAAACAGAAGCCCCACTTTTGATTAAAAACTATTTAGCCAAGATGACACAATCAGAAATGCTCGTCGTCATGGTCGGCGGCATGTCGCACCTAAGTGGCTCTCTTCTTGCTGTCTACGGCAGCATGGGTGTGCCAATAGAACACTTAGTCTCTTCTACGATTATCGCAATCCCAGGCGCAATTTTGATTGCCAAAATACTTATTCCTGAAACAGAAGTTCCTGAAACACTTGGAGGCAACCAAGTTTCTTTAAAACGCACAACACGTAACACCCTTGATGCAATTTCAACGGGAACCAGCGACGGGTTACGTTTAGCTGCAAACGTTGCGGCTATGCTTATAGCCTTTATAAGTCTCATGGCTTTAGCAGACAGTGTATTACTTTGGAGCTTAGGATACTCGCTTAATGATATTTTTGCCCGAGCGTTTTATGGTGTTGCATATATTCTTGGCGTTCCCGGTCCTGACCGTGAAGTAGCAGGAGCCTTGCTGGGACAAAAAATCGTAATTAACGAATTTGTCGCATATTCACATTTTATTAAAGCAAACTTACTTGAACGCACACAAGTTATTATGACCTATGCTCTTGCTGGTTTTGCAAACTTTTCAAGCATTGGCATACAGATTGGTGGCATTGGTGCTATTTGTCCTGAAAAGCGCCAAATGCTTACGAAGCTTGGACTTAAAGCTCTTTTGGGCGGCGCACTTGTTAACTTGTTAAACGCAGCCATCGCCGGGCTCTTTGTATAACCATCGATAAAAAACTCTTTTTCTTTTGCAAACGAAAAAATCATGGATATAAAAAGTCTTAAAAAGATGAATCTCTTTCTGCTGGCAATAACTTTTCTTGTTTTTTTAAAGCCTGTATGTGCAATGCAAGACACAAAAGTAGAGCCCCTACTTGCACCACCATGCATAACATCTCATGGACAGCTACAAGACCCACATGACAAATGCTTAAACAAATGTTGCAGTACTTGGAAGATTGCAAAAAGAATTTTGCATTATCTTATTTGTTATGTCGGCTTAAAGAAAAATCCTATTACTGCCGTTACATATTGGGCTTTAACAGAAGCCCTAAGTATTGCTGCTATCGATGGTTGTTGTACATGCGTAACCTTACTAGAAGATTTTATGCTAAAAAAATTCTGTCATAAAAGGTGGAGCATAGATGGCAGTAAACTCATACGAATAAAAAGTTATAACAACAGCTTTGGTGATAACGCTGTATAAAAAACACGCAAAAGCTTCAAGGCTCCCTTGCCTTCACAGCGTCCTAGCGTTGCATTTTTTACGTACGTTTGTTACCGTATTAAGCATGATGTAAAAATATGTCTTCAGTTTTTAAAAATTATATTGATGAAAAACTTAAAAAAAATATTATGCATTCTTTTATTGTATACGGTTTGTTCTGAAACAACTGTCTACTCTATGCAATCTAAAAAAAATCAATACTATATGCCAACTCGAAAAAACCATTGTTGCTCTTGCAAAAACTTAACCCCTCGTCAACCAGAAACAAGTGCTGAATTTGACGCAAGTACACATGGATGTATATCTGGCTTGGCCTTCGGATGTGTAGGAACTTGTTTGCCATTATGCTTACTAACAAAACTACCAACATGTGTTATCATACTTATATGCTGTAGTGGTAGTGTGTGTTGCGCATGTATTAGTAGCTTATTTTGCCTACAATGTCATAGAAAATATTGTACAAAAAAACATCCCGAAGATGGAGATATCGTATGAACAAATTAAAAAAAACGCTAACAGCTTTTTGCTTGGGAACTATTTTGCTTGGTAAAACATGTTTAGGCATAAAAAAAGAAGACCCTGATAAGTATAAGAGGCTTCTAGATAGCATTGCTTACCAAGATACTTATTTAACTCGCAGAAAAAAAACTATCTGTATGATTCCAACACATATCAAACGTTTTTTTAGAACATGCGCAAAATATGCAAGGCCTTCGGATGTCGTTATAGCGTCTCTTCCACCAATGTTATTATCCCCAACTATATTTTTACCTGCGCTTGCTAAACTTTTGACCGGAGAAGAACTGACTGAAGATGAATGTAAAGCCTGTGCTGTATGCACACTTGGCTATACAATGTGGGGTTTTAAGAAATTCTACGATATTTTTACAATCAACAGGGATGAACAAGTGTCAATGAAAGCAAAAATGTTATTGTCGCAAACAAACAAACTATTAGCTCTCTTAGAAAAACAAAAAAAACTCCCCGGAGAAGCAAAAGGCCTATTAGAAGGGGCAAAAGAATCGCTTTACGTCATAAACAATCTTGTATACTCTCCAGAACGTTTATACAATCTAGGAGGAGTCATAGAAACAAGAGAACAAAGATTAACATCCGCAAAAAAATTGTTAAAAAAGGCCCTGGGAAAATTATCTGGGCAAGTTAAAAAACAATCTATGGAAAAACAAGTAGACTCTTTCAAACTTCTTTTGGAGGGAGATTCATGAAAAAAGTATTTACAAGTTTTTGGTTGACGATTATTCTTCTGTGCAGCACATGCTCGCCTGTAAATGACTCATCTTTCCCAAAACAATGCCCTCAAAAAGTTCGCGATTCCCTACAAAAAATCATGCGACTTTGTAAAGATAAAACGTCACGTTTTTGCGCTCAAACAAAAGAACTTTCTTGTGCTCTAAGAAACGGCCTCAAGAACGATCTTCACAGAATACATTCATGGGCACAACAACAAATCCAACACTTTAAAAATCACCCCTTAGAAGACAGCTTTAACGGGGTAATACTTGCTCTTTTAATCATAACAATCTACAATAATCCTGAACAAACAAAAGAGCTATATTATGCACTAGGATCGTTGTATACACTGCAAGCTCTTTCAAATCTTTGAAAAAAAATAAAAATAATTAAAAAAAGAAAATGGAGCCGATGATCGGAGTTGAACCGACGACCTACTGATTACGAATCAGTTGCTCTACCACTGAGCTACATCGGCAGATACAGGTTATTAGTATACCCAAATATGCAAAAGTTTGAACAAAAAACTTTTACCCTTCAAACGATTCTTGACACACTACGCATCGAGCAGCATACGGATAATGCTCTAAACGTTTTTCTGAAATATGCTCTTCACAGTCAATACAAAAGCCAAATTCGCCTTTATCTATACGAGCAATAGCATCATCAATCATGCGTAACTCATCTATTTCACTCTGCTGCAAAGAATTTTGCAACGCTTCCATTGTTATAGACAAAGCTTCATCGGCAGTATCTTGCACTTGACCATCTGATACTTTTTCATGCGTCGACTTAGAAAGCATTTGCGTCATCTCATCTTTTCTCTGCAATAACTTCTCTTTAATCGTATTAAGAAACTTTGCTCGTTGCTTCACGATATCACCCTTTCTTTCTTTTTTCTTTTATTTTCTTTTTTCTCGCAGTATTAAAAAATGACTTGAGAAGGTCAAGACTTTCTTTCTCTTTTACTCCAGATATTATTTTTATATTTTTCCCGTATATTTTTTCCATCGTATCAAGCTTATCAAGCCCCGCACCAAATAGTGTCGATTGTGCGCCAAATATTATCCCTTCGAATCTACTTAATTGAATAAGCCCAAAACACATTAGACAAGGCTCCAGAGTAACACATATCCAACAACCGTTCAATCTCCAGCTACCCTTTTTTTTGCACGCCTTAGAAATAGCTATAATTTCAGCGTGTCCAAGCTGGGTTTGACGCTTTTCCGTCTGATTATATGCTCTAGACAAAATATTCCCATCAGCATCAATGACTATGGCACCAATAGGAACTTCCTCGTGTTTTAACGCCAAGGTTGCTTGATGTAAAGCTTTTTCCATAAAATAATTTGCTTTTTCTTTATTCATCGCGCTCACTTTTGATAGAATGTGCCATAAATGGTATAATAATCATGTTTTATAAAGGTTATAAAAGGGTAGTAAAGAGTTTTCCATAGAATAAATGGATTGCAAGTTTTTCCTAGTTTTTGATTTATAATAGGATTATTTCATGAACGATAATGAAAAAGTAACGAAAAAGAAATCTTCGTCTGAATACGGTGCCAAATCGATTAAAATTCTTGAAGGACTTGAGGCTGTTAGAAAACGCCCAGCTATGTATATTGGATCTACAAGTATTGATGGGCTCCATCACTTGGTATATGAAGTTGTTGACAACTCTGTTGACGAAGCCCTGGCTGGCCATTGTACAAAAATTTCAGTAACCCTTCATGCTGATAATTCATGTTCCGTTCTTGATAATGGCAGAGGAATTCCGGTTGGCATTCACCCAACAGAAAAAATTTCCGCAGCGGAAGTTGTGCTAACAAAGCTTCATGCTGGGGGTAAATTCGAAAAAGATTCGTATCGTTATTCTGGCGGTCTTCATGGCGTAGGTATTTCTGTCGTTAATGCTCTTTCAAAAACGCTAGAACTTAAAATCTACAAAAATGGGGTCGAATATTATCAGTTTTATAAAAATGGCGTCCCCAAAGCCCCGTTAAAAGAAGTTGGCCCAACAGATCAAAAGGGCACATATATTCGATTCTGTTCCAACGATAAAATATTTGAAACCGTCGACTTTAATTTCGATGTGCTCTCTACGCGCTTGCGAGAACTCGCGTTTTTAAATAAGGGCCTAAAAATCGACATTCTAGATGAGAGAAGTGGCGAAGAACATTTGTTTCATTTTGAAGGGGGTATTGCATCGTTTATCGAACACGTTAATACCAAAAAGAACCCCTTGTTTCCAGAAGTCATTGAATTTAACAAAGATGACGGCACACACGTTTTAGACCTTGCGTTACAATATAACGACGGGTTTAGTAGCCAGCTTTTTAGCTTCGTTAATAACATTCGTACAATTGACGGCGGAACACACGAAGCAGGGTTTCGCTCTGCACTAACAAAAGTATCAAACCGTTATGCTCAAAAACTTAATTTACTCAAAGATGGTTCGCTTTCAAGTGATGACGTCCGAGAGGGTATCGTATGCGTCATTAGTATTAAAGTTCCAGAGCCACAATTCGAAGGACAAACAAAAGGCAAGCTAGGCAACAGTGAGGTAAAAGGTCTTGTCGACTCATGGGTCTACGCATTTCTTGATTCATTCTTCGAAGAACATCCAGCTATTGCAAAAAAGATCTTGCAAAAAGCTGCTCTTGCGCAACAAGCACGAACAGCAGCAAAGCGTGCCCGTGAACTTACACGGCGTAAAAGTGTTTTAGAATCATCTGTTCTGCCAGGAAAACTTGCCGATTGTTCAGAAACAGATCCTGCAAAAAGCGAATTGTACATCGTTGAGGGAGATTCTGCAGGCGGTTCGGCAAAACAAGGGCGCGATCGATTTGTCCAAGCAATATTGCCGTTACGGGGTAAGCTTCTTAACGTAGAAAAAACACGACTTGACAAAATTTTAGCAAATAACGAAATTAAAAATTTAATAACAGCCGTCGGCTCGGGCGTCGGTAACGAAGAATTTGATATCGAAAAAACTCGTTACCATAAAATTGTGGTCATGACTGACGCTGACGTTGACGGATCACACATTCGTATTTTACTCTTGACGTTCTTCTTCCGTTACATGAAACCATTAATAGACGCCGGGTATTTGTATATTGCACAACCGCCATTATACAAAGCTAAAGTTGGACGAACATCACTTTACTTACAAGACGACTCTGAGCTCAAACAATTTTTATTTGACTGGGCTACTGCTAATTCTATCTTAGATGCTGCAGGGAAAAAAATCGAAGCCGGGGAACTTGAACAAT
>CAZFHP010000027.1:0-19861 GCA_964519365.1 uncultured Pseudomonadota bacterium | reverse complement strand
CTACGGGAATTCCCGATCCAGATCTTATTATTCGAACAAGTGGCGCAACACGCCTAAGTAATTTCTTACTCTATCAAGCAGCGTATAGCGAGTTTTTATTTCTCGACTATTTCTGGCCAGAAATCACAGAACAAATTTTGGAAAAATCTCTGTATAAGTTTACCCACGTACAAAGAAACTTCGGCGCATAAATATTATGAACCCAAAAAATAAAAATACTATCACTGTTCTTTGTGCTGGCGCATGGGGAACAGCAATAGCTCAGGTTTTGGCAGAAAACAACAATCGCGTTAAGCTCTGGTGCTATGAACAAGAAGTTGCATATGACATACAAACCAAACAAAAAAACTCACGCTATATTTCTCCAGATATAACACTCAGTAAAAATATTATCCCAACATGTAATCTCGCTCAAGCAGTAGAAAATACTGACTGGATCTTTGAAGCTGTACCCGTAAAATTCTTGCGAAACATCATACAAAAGATTAAAAATCTTGATACAAATAATAACACACAAGAAGCAACATGGGTCATGTTAAGCAAAGGAATAGAAGACAAAACGCACTTGCTCCCCACTCAAATACTTGAAGATATTTATGGGCATAAGCTCTGCACAGCTGTTCTTGGCGGTCCAAGCTTTTCAAAAGACTTGCTTGAAAAACAATTTACAGGCGTACATATTCCAAGCAAAAACGAAACTATTTTAAACGAACTCGAAACACTTCTCAGCACCCCATACTTACGCACACTCAAAAGTTCTGACACTACGGGTGTCCAGATTGGCGGTGCCTTTAAAAACGTTATTGCTCTAGCCGTTGGTCTAGCACAAGGCGCTGGCTACAAAGATAATACTATTGCCTATATTTTAACACAGGGTCTAAAAGAAATGGCCCATCTGGCATCACATTTTAATGGCCAAGCAGAAACTATTTATGGGCTCTCAGGCCTTGGAGACATGATACTCAGTTGCACAGGCACGCTTAGTAAAAACTTAAAATCTGGAAGGTTACTAGCCCAAGGTCGTTCAATAGAAGACTTACATGACGTCTTTGCAGCGTTGCCCGAAGGGCTTAATACAATTAAGTCTATTTATCAAATTCTCGAAAAAAAGAATCTCTCACTATCTTTATGCAAAGCAACATACGAAATTATTTTCAAGAACAAGCCTGTTTCTTCGTTGCTTGTGTAAATTATAGACAAATATAATCTAGGCTATCTATACTTATACTCGTAGTTATTAGGGGATCAAAAACTATAAAGGGGGAACGATGTCCAAGCACATAAAACAAAAAATATTCTTGTTATTCGTAATGCTTATGCCTGTAAGTATATTTGCACAACTTGAACGCCCCAAATTAGAACGATGCGAGCCAAGCAAATATCATAGGGCTGCATTTAAGGGGGATATTGCAACAGTGCTAACGTTTATACAAAGAACAAAAAATATTAATGTCCCAGACAAAGCATATGGACACACACCATTACATTGGGCCATAATGGGAAAAAACAAAAAAATCGCACACTTGCTTATTTTAGCAGGAGCTGATCCAAATGTACCAAGTATTTTGCATAGAACAAACGCCTGGGATATTGCGTCAGAAGACATGGCACTTGTTATACAACAAGCAATTGAAGAACGTAAACAATTTGCACTTCTTTATGCACGGCGTTTTCTTCTCAGCTCAAATCGTTCTGATAATTTAACAGAATCAACAAAAGAAACCCAAAAAACAAGTCTTAACGAGAGCTCAAAAGAGTTTTCCTGCGACAATATGGGCAATAACAATGCCCCAAGCGGGGGCTGAAGCTTTGATGACACATAATTCGACCATACCAGATGTTAAGTCTGTTTGCACATAGTCCGACTATGTGTTAAGCTAAGTTAACATTTGGTATCAAAAAGTATAAAAAAAATAAGACAAAAGGACCTTAAAGTGTTAATCAATCGTCCATTTTGGCAACAATTAATCGAACGAGCTTGGCAGCAAAGAAATGTTATCTGGCTTATGGGTATCAGACGAGTTGGCAAAACAAGTCTTTGCCTAAGCCTCAAAAACATTGAATATTTTGACTGTGAGCGACCACGTGTACGCCAAATACTTGAGGATCCTGAAAGTTTTTTAGCATCACAAAAAGAAAAACGCATCGTACTTGATGAAATACATCGCCTTGATAATCCTTCAGAATTATTAAAACTTGCAGCAGACCATTATCCAACAGTAAAAATCATTGCAACTGGGTCTTCTACGCTAGGAGCCAGTGCAAAATTTAAAGATACATTGACTGGGCGTAAAAAAGAAATTTGGTTAACACCCCTACTTTTGCACGAAATGGAACCTTTCGGCAGCGTAAGCCTTCAGCATCGATTTTTATTTGGGGGCCTTCCTTCATTTTTCGCATCAAAGAACCTGCCTGAAGATGACTTAAAAGAATGGATTGATGCCTACTGGGCAAAAGATATTCAAGATCTGTTCAGTGTAGGAAAGCGTTACTCTTTTCAAAAATTTGCAGAGCTTTTGTTGGCTCGTAGCGGAGGGCAGTTTGAAGCAAGTAAATTTACAGCTCCATGTGAAGTAAGTAGACAAACCATTGCTAATTACCTTGCTGTTCTTGAAGCAACATTTATTGTTCACGTAATCCGACCATATTCCACACATAAACCAACTGAGATTATTTCTGCCCCAAAAGTATATGGTTTTGACACAGGTTTTGTTTGCTATGCTAAAGGCTGGCGAGAACTAAGAAAAGAAGACTTAGGATTCTTATGGGAACACTGCGTCTTAAACGAAATTCACGGAAACTTGCAAACACACGATATTCATTATTGGCGCGACAAACGCGGCCATGAAATCGATATTGTTCTGCACAATAAAAAAGACAATTCTCTTAATATCGTTGAATGCAAATTTACAAGCTCATCACTGTCGTCTTCTTTTAAGAAAAATGTCGACACGTTTAGAAAACATTATCCAGAAGGGAAAAATTTCATTGTTGCAAGTAACATCGATAGACCATTTCAACGTCGATATGCAAATACGGTTATCTACTTTGAAAACCCACAATCACTTATAACTACTTTATCAAAAAAGTGATTTTTTTAAAAATTATCGCAGCTTACCGGCAGCTCAAAAGAGTTTTCCTGCGGCAATATGGACAATAGCGATGGCCCAAAGCAGGGCTAAAGATCTGCGCACACCCAGAACAATACTTCTCTCGAATCAAACCGTCGCCACAGTCTGGGCAGCGACGGGCACCCAAAATTTTAACTTTCTGAGGGCACGACGGACACCACGACGCAACACTTCGTTTTAACGCTCTATTTTCAGCTTGTAAGCGATTAATATGTCGTTTTGTTGCAACACGTTTACGTACTTCTTTTTCTTCCCGCTCTTCTTCGTCAGCAGCTCTGCCTATCTCTTTGCCAAGACAGCCGCCAATAAGTGCACCAACAAGCGTTCCCGTCGCTTTGTCTTTTTTTCCAGCAACGGCTTCGCCAATAACAGCACCTGACGCCGCTCCTATTGTTCCGCCAGTTGTCTCGTTTTTACCACATCCAGACATTAAAACTATTAAGCACACACACACTATACATGATGCTACTGGCACAACAATTTTTTTCATAATCTTATCTCACAGTCGTTTGGATCGTTATTTTTATGACTTTTTTACCCACGGCAGACACGTAAAGCCCCCAAAAGTAAACCCAAGTATACGTACTTTTTAGACTTCTTCAAATGCCTTGCGATCAACCCAGCCAATCTGCTCATGTATCTTTATTTTATAAAACCCATCAGACTGTTTTTTGATCAACCCTTCGTTGCCCTCGTATAAAAAACTCAAAACATGATACGTCTGCCCGGGACCAGACAGCAGCTGCGCCTTTTCGCTGACAACAATACCATACCGTCGTAAGCTCATACTATGCTTAATCACAAGTAAAGACCCGAAAAAAGCTACAACAAAGAACATCAACCAGATAATAGTTTTTTGACGGTTTTTGTACAAATATTTTATGTACAAAAACAAAAATATCCAAAAAAGCAAGAACAAAAACTGTAAAAACAAAATAGGCGTCACGCGAATAAACGAAACAACTTTGCGCTTAAAAGCTTTAATCGCAGCTGAAGGACCAGAAACATCTTGTTTGCTCTTGTCTAATTTTTTTGTTACAAGCTGGATATTATCATATAATTCTTCACGATTAAAAAATCCCCAATCTTTTTCAGCTCGTTTCCAATGAACAAGCGAATATCCCAAACGCCCTAATTTATATGCACAGTTGCCCAAATTATAATGAATGCTAACACTCTTATTGGGAATTTTCTGATACAAATCATATGCCTGCTCAAATTTACCAGACTTGTATAACTCGTTAGCCTGCAAAAACATTTCTTGATAATGCGGCCCTGCACACAGTATTTGCCAGGAACTAAACACCAAAAAAAATATCCCTAAAATAATCTTGCCTAAACGTCTCATCTTCTCGTCCATATATATGTTCCTAAAAATCTATTTGTTAAGCACCAAAATCCAATAGCGAGCTTTCTTTAATAACTGTTCATATGCATGCGAATCTTTTTCGTGAGCGACAAAATGTAGGCTTGCACATTCACTTAAAAAATCAACAAATTCATGAGCTTTTTCCTGTGGCCAGCCACTGTCAATAAGCTTTTGTATAATCCATAGCTCAGTTACAATATGAGCATCAGCATCAAATTGTAACGATAAAAACTTTAAGAAAAAACGATATAATTGCTGCGTATCGCCACGCTTTATAAGCGCTTCAAATCTTTTAACATGATCTGCTAATAATTTATGCTTGGAACGTTTACCTAAAAATCTACCAAATAACTGCTTAAATAACGACGATTTGAAAAGCAAAAGAGGCAATAAAAACAATAGGCTAAAGAGCCACCACGAAAGCCCAGAAGCCCGCTTTTGTTTTGACCGCATATCTTCTTCAATAAAATGAATTTCTTCTCGCTCTTTTGGCTTTTCTTGAACAGAATTTTCTTTATCAAATTCTTGAACACCTGACGAATCTTGTTGCTGAAAATGTGTCGTACCCTGGCCCTCAGGGGGTGGCAAAATATTTAAGGCTAAAAGATCTGTTTTAAGCGTTTTATACGTCTTTGTATCGATATCAAAATACGTAAATGCTTGTTCTGGAATTTCTTGATTTCCTGTTTTTTGAACCTGCACAACAAATTCAAACGTCTTTTTCCCTCCCGTATAACTTTGCGAACTGTTTTCGTGTACATGAGACTTTGATTTATAGTATTTCATGTGCCCAGGCAAAGAAAGCTTTGAAAAAGAAATTTGATCTAAATTTCCCTGACCTTCAAGTTCTAAACGTAAAACAATGGGCTCATTAATCGTCACTTCGTCATTATCTATTTTTGCCGTAAGCCTAGAAAATCTCCCAACGCCATCAACCCGCTGCGTATGTGCTGGTAATTCGTTAACAGAGACATTGAGATTATTTGATCGAACAACTTTTTGTTGTGTTCGCGAATGAGCAAGAAAGCTATCAAAAAATTCATCAAAAAAGCGACCTGCTCGCTTGCGTTTTTTTGAACGCTTTTGATACGTATAGACCCATTGAATAGGCCCAATTTTTTTTATGCCCTCTTGTAATGGGAACAAAATATGTCGCCGCTCAATAACTTTGTATTGTTTTCCGTTAACAACTTCATGTCCTTCAAACGTCGCATCTATTTCTTTGACCATAAAGCCTTCAAACGTTGGACGTTCTAATGCATACTGCAAAACAGGCCCTCGTGTGTAAATACGCATAAACAGCTCTATCGGCTCCCCAACAACAACGTCTTTCTTGTTGACAAAAAGCTTGGCCAAAACTTCTGGTTCTGCTGGCTCTTGAGATTTTTGGCGTTCTTGCGTATTGCGAGTATTTTGTGCATGTTGTTTCTTGGCTTGAGTATGGGCTTGCCTTTGAGCTTGTACTGGGGCGCTTGCTGAAGCTCCTTGGTCAACAACGCGTAACGCTAACACTTTTGACACTATTGTTTTACCATTTTGTTTAACTCGTGCCGGCCCTAACTGAAACGTTCCTATTTTGTCAGCTTGTACATCATAACGATAATGTATATCTGACGATAGCGCGTTATTAATCATAGAGATATTCGTCGACTGGCTTGTGCCAACAACATTAAACTGATCTAGCCCCGCAATATCTGCTCGCCCCGTATCTCTATTCCCGTCAGAAACAACAACTTCTACCTGAAATGTATCGCCCGCAGAAACAGTATAATTTCCCTGTTGGTTATTAAGCTCTGGAACCTCAAGCGATACCGTCACAGCATGAAGCGCATGCACGTGTATCATGCATAAAATTATATTAAAAATATATCGCATACACTTATAGATAAAGCGTATCATACACATCCCCCCTTATGTTTTTATAAAACTTACCATGGCTTTTGTCCTGCTTGTTCCTGCTCTTGCGTTCCCTTCATGTTTTGATAAATCAAGGCTTTTTGCAGTTTCGATTCATCATCTTCAAGGTTTTCTAAGATAGCACGCATGCCTCGCCGTGCGCTACTTTCTTCTTTTTCTTCTTCTTTGCCTCCTGCTGGAGCTCCTGATGGCTGTTGTTCTTGTTTTTGTTCTTGCTCTCGCTTATCTTTTTTATCCTGCCCATTTTTGTGTTGATTTTGCTTGTCTTGTTTGTCTTGCTGGTCTTTTTGATCTTGCTTTTTGTCTTGCTTCTCTTGCTTGTCGTTTTTGCCTTGATCGCTTTTGTTTTGATGTATCTTTTCATGGTTATGTTCTTTATCTTCATTTTGATCTTGATCTTGCTTATCTTGCTGGTGGTTTTTATCTTGCTTTTGCTCTTCATCTTGCTTATCTTGTTTCTGGTCTTGATTTTGCTTGTCTTGCTTATCTTGTTTATCTTGCTTTTGATCTTGCTGCTGCTTTTTTTGTTCAAGTTTTTTCAAAAGCTCTTCCGCCAGCTTAAGATTATTTTGAGCCGGCTCGTTTTCTTTATCCAAAACAAGAACGTTTTTATACTTTTCAATAGCACCTTTAATTTCGTTAATAGCCCGCTCAAGTTTTTTGTCGTCTATTTTTTCTTCTTTTTCCCAATCCGGACCTAATATGCCTAAGCAATTCTTATAAAAACAGTTACCCGAATTAAAATACGTTTTTGCACGCAATTTAATAGCATCTGACTTATTATCAAGCCCATAGTCAAGCGTGCGCTGAAAGTTTTGCTTTGCCGAATCAAACTGACCAGCTTTATATAGTGCAACACCTAAGTTGTAGTTTACGATTGGATCATCGTATTTATCGATTTGCTTTTTTTGCCAATAATTAACGCTCTGCTCGGGAGTCATTGCGTTATAATCTGTAAATAAGCTTATGGCAAAAGCAGACGGGCTCAACAAAAAGAAAAAAACTATTACACGTCTAACTAACGTTACGGGTCGAACTACATGTTTTATATTACACATATCTATCTCATCTATATCAAGTATCTCACGTATATCACGTACTCACAGTTATAAAATCCACTCAAGCGCTAATAAAAACCATGCAGCTCCTAAAAGCCATGGATACTGGTCTTCATATATCGAAAGCTGTTTATCATCAAACCGTTCTTTTTCAAACTTGTTAATCATGCGGGCCAGTGTGTCTAAATCAGCATCATCATATGTTACACGAACATAGCTCCCACGTAGTTTCTGACAAGTCTCTTGTAATAATTTTTCGTTTAGCATAGAAAGTACGATTTTGCCTGATGCATCTTTTTCATGACCGATATTGCGCCCTGCACTGTCAAGCTTGGGAACAGGAGCCCCTTGCTCAGAGCCTATTCCTAAAGCAAATAACGTTACTCCCTGTTCAACCAACTGTTGTTTGACATGATCAAGATTAATAGAAAAATCTTCGCCGTCTGTAATCAAAACAACAAGCTTATTTTTGCGCCCCTTTGAAGATCCAAAAACCCTGACCGATTCTAATAAAGCTTTATCAATCGCAGTTGTTCCAGATGAAATAACCTGCGCATCAACATGATCTAAAAACGTCAAAAATGCGGCATGGTCAGCTGTTAGTGGACACTGCAAAAAAGCCGTGCCTGAAAAAAGAATTAACCCAACGCGCTCAAAGGGCATTTTTGAAAGCAAATTTCTCACTTTGAGTTTTGCAAAATCAAGTCGCGTCGGCTTGAAATCCTGCGCAAGCATACTGCGAGAGACATCTAGTACAAGTAAGACATCCCGACCTTCTTGTACTACTTTTTGTTCTTTTTTCCCCCACTGTGGTTGCAAGAGCGCAAAAAATAACAAGAGTATACTCGTCACTAAACATAACGCTTTAACAAATTGCTTTGACAAAGAAAAATACTTAAAAACATACTTACTTGTATCAGGATGAACAAGTTTTTGAGATACACGCTTAATACGCATGTAATTTCTGATAACCAAAAAAATAAATCCCAAAAAAATGGGGAAATAAATAATCTTATCTGCACCGGCAAAGTGAATACCCATTATGTCCATTTATATACCTCTTATACTCGTCTTATCTTCGTCATGACACGCCCCGCCACACAAATAAACGTAAAAATAATTCTATGCCCAGTAATAACAACAGAAGCCATATAAAGCGAGCAAATGCCTCGTAATAATTATGAAAGACATCTGTTTCATATTCAGTTTTTTCAAGCGTATCGATTGTATCATAAATCGCACGCATTTCTTTTGGATTATTCGCCCGGAAAAACGTACCCCCAGTTTCGTTAGCTATTTTTTTAAGTAATTTCGTATTAAAATTAATACCAACTCTTTGCAACCCACCAAACGGATGATGAAGATAGCCACCCTTTTTATTGCCTATCCCAACAGTATAAACTTTAACTCCAAATTCTTTTGCTAACGCTATTGCTGCATCTGGTTCTATTTTTTCAGGAGGCGTCGGTTCACCATCTGTCAGTAAGATTATAATTTTACTTTTTGCTTTTGAATCTTTCAAACGATTAACAGCAAGAGCTAAACCCGTACCTAAAAACGTTCCGGCATGGTTTATCACACCTATTTTGAGTGACCCAACAAGTTCTTTTAAAAATCTTTTATCAACTGTTAACGGACAGCGAGAAAGCGCATCGCGAGCAAAAATAACAATACTAATCGGATCGTTTACTCTTTTTTCAATAAATCGAATTGCTTCTTGCGTGGCAACTTCTATACGCGTTCTACGGTCTTTAAGATCATCAAAGATCCGCATACTATCTGAAACATCTATTGCCAAAACAATATCAACCCCTTCGATATTAACATGAGATGTTTCATCAACAAACTGTGGCCGCATAACCAAAAGCATGAGACTTGCTAAGACAATAAAACGCAACAATAAAAAAATATTTTTGTGATAAGATTTTTTCGTCAAACCCTCACGAGATAACTCCGAAACAAAGGGGTACGTATACACTGGCGACTTATAAAAGTATAATCTATAGATAAGCACACAAAAAAAAATCGGCACAAAAACATATGCCAATGAAACATACGCTAATCTTAAAAACATTGATTCTCCGTTTTTTCGTTATTGCTGATTTTTTATATGCTCTATTTCTTGCTCAAACCACGCCTGAACATAACATATAAAGTCTTGACGTGATGCGAAGTTCTTATGTGAAATAGGCTCTCCTATCCTTATTTTAACGTTAGACGCAGAAGAATCAACGATAATGCTCTTTTTCGGGAAATTTTTATGCAATCCCCATACTGCGATTGGAATCACAGGACGGTCAAGTTTTTCTACCAAAAGAGCAAACCCTTTGTGAAAATCATGAATATTCCCATCTCTATATCGTGTTCCTTCTGGAAAAATAAACAAATGTCGTAATTTATTATGTGTTAATCGATACGCTTGTTTGATAACACCAAGCATGATATTTTTTTTTTTTCTCTGTACTAAAACATTCATACGACGCAACATAAAACCAAATAATGGAACTTTGCTATAATCGTTACTCACCCAAACATGTGGATAGCCAGGAAAAAGCATTTCTATTATTGGTATATCTAAAAACGATGTATGATTCATAAGAATAATAGATGGATTCTTTGGATACTCTGGCAAATTTTCACGCCCTTTTATATCAATAGACATAAACGTAAAAAAAATTAATACACGCGTATAAAACTGTGTTAAAAAAAAATAGATACGATTATCATAACGAACAGTTGCCGGCAAAAAAGTAAAAGGCAATAGCAAAACCATAAAACCCATAGTCCAAGAACAACATAATATAAAACTTATTCCCCCCTTAATATATGTAAACAACCGTCTCATAATATCCTAGGAGAAAAAACTTTTTGCATACAGTACACGTTTTTGCTTATCATAAAGCATAAAGAGCATGCTCAACACAAAAAAGGCACCTAAAAACAATATATATTTTAAAACTAAAAATTGTACGCCTGGTAGTTTGTCAGATAACGTTTGAGCTAAATCCCCTGTTTTTATAAAAACAGTATCCCACCCCAAAAGCGCCCATTTACTGATACTTTCCAAAACCCATGTAAAACCCAACAACACAATAATTATTGGAAAATTATAAAACAAAAAGTTAATACTTTTTTCACACGCACGAAAAATATCTTTGAGCGCAAACTTTGAATCCAGCCAATAAAAAAGCATACATGACTCTATTAACTGCAAAGCACCCGTTGCAATCCACGGAACATTTGGACTTTTGACCAACGGAATTCCCGACAAATACACAAGCAAAATAAGTCCCCATAACATAAAAATCGTAATAAAAAGCATAAACTGTACGTAACGAAAAAAGTATTTTTTCAAATAAAAAGAACTCGATAAAGAATCAGGTTTTCTGATAAAAAGAACAAGCGATGCCCCCAACACAAATTTAATAACACTTTCGACAAACAAAGGCCATAACGTTACTGCATCACCACTTGAGGGATCTACATGAGCAATACTTGTCCCAAAATAGCAATACAAGGCAATGTCTGCAATTATAAGCCACCAGAACGTTTGTATCAAAAGCCATAACGCATGTCCATATCGTTTGACCACACGCATAAAAAATATACAAAAAAAAGACGGAGTTAGTATCGAAAGGGATTTTTTCCAGAAGTGAAATACAATATGCATATATACGCTCTATTCAAAAAACAGTCTATGATGACTATGCTTAATCTTCGTGTAATACATTGCTAACACAGAAAATGGCAAAATCGATATAAGATACGTTACAAAAAGCACACTTGCCTGCACAAAAAAAGTAGGAAAAACACTCCAATTATTGTGCGCAGCCCAGCCCAAAGAAATAGCGGGAATGCTGGCTATCATGTACCAAAAAGCCATAAGTATAAGCATAGCTGGAAAAAAATAAACATTTATCTTAATACTTTGCAATAGCGCTTTATATGTATTTTTAAACGAGTTTTTTACGTCAAAAAAGAAAAATAAAGACATGCAAAAAAGCACAGGCAAAATAAACGATAAAACAGATATTCCTGGCAATTGTAGCACAAAAACCAAATACAAAATTAAAACGAAAAAGAAACTGATCAGCATATACCCCGGAAATTTCTTAAGATACGTCATGAAATAAGCAGTATCTTTACGTTCAATAGAAGGGCGAGCAATAAGAGCAAACAAAAAAGACAAAAACAGATGTAAACCCCCAGCCAAACCAAAAACAAAATTTTGAGCTATAATTGCCCCAAGCAGCAACCACCAAAAATTTTTTACAACAATTTTTACTGACCGCTGATAATTATTAAGCACGGCAAGAAAAAATAACTTTAGATTATTCCATTTGAATAATACCAGAGACTCTTTCCATAAAGGCCATATTTGCCCGAACGTCATAACAACCTCACAATAAACCTATGTATACGGATAAAGAAAACATCTTTTTAGATTTTAGTTAATTTTAGAATAAAAAGCAAAAAGTAATCTCACATCTCCCCAAGACTACTCTACAATATACGTTTTATTGAAAAAATATTTGACACATTGGAAATAATACTGGTACGCTAAAAATATAATTCTGCGTATTTTACACAGAATTAACGATACTGATACTTTGACAAAAATCAAACACCTGGTAAAACATAGATCTGATACATACAATTTGGGAGGGGGGATAAACATGAGTGCTACAAAAAAAGCAAACACAAAAAAGACAGCAAAGAAAGCTACTAAAAAGAAAGCTACTAAAAAAATTGTAAAAAAAACTGTCAAAAAGAAAGTAGCGAAAAAAAAGAGTGTTAAAAAAACGACAAAAAAAGCTACAAAAAAGAAAGCTATCAAAAAGAGTATTATGATAAACGGCCCGAAACTACTGATCGTAGAGTCTCCCGCAAAAATCAAAACGTTATCAAAATTTCTTGGTAAAGATTTTAAAATTATGTCAACGTTTGGGCATATTAAAGATTTGCCGCCAAAAAAGCTTGGCATAACGCTTGATGACAAAACAAAACGTATCGAGCTTGAATACGTACCCATAAAAGATAAAGCATCTGTAATTGCTGATATTTGCAAACAGGCTACACGCTCTAGTGAAGTATATCTAGCGTCTGACCCTGACCGGGAAGGGGAAATTATTTCCTGGCACATCGGGCAAGAAATAGAAAAAGTCTTTGCTGACGATACAAAAATGTATCGTATCACGTTTAACGAAATTACCAAACCAGCAGTTACTGACGCTATCGGGCACAAGCATCACATTGATCTTGATAGAGTACAAGCACAACAAGCGCGTCGCGTGCTTGACCGATGGGTGGGGTATGAAGTTTCACCAATACTTTGGCGAAAATTAAAAAAAGGCCTTTCAGCCGGTCGCGTACAATCTGTAGCTCTTTTGCTTATTTGTATGCGTGAAGAAGAAATCGTTAACTTTAAGCCTGAAGAGTCATGGTCCATTCAAGGGCTGTTTAAAGACAAAAATATCGAACTACCAACAGAGCTTTTTAAAATCAAAAACAAAGCGTTTAAGCTTAAAAATAAAGAACAAGCAGACAAAGCTCTGGCAGCAATTAAAAAGCAAAATTATTCTGTTTCAAAAATAACTGATAAGAAACGGGCCAAAAGGCCATTGCCACCGTTTATGACCAGTACGTTACAACAAGATTCGTATAATAAACTGGGCTTTTCTGTTGACCGTACTATGTCAATTGCCCAAAAGCTTTACGAAGGGTTGCCGTTAGCAGACAAAAGCAAGCCCGAAGCGTTAATTACATATATGCGTACAGACTCTTTGCGAATCTCAGATACGGCCCTGAAAGCTACACGAAAATTTATCAAAGATAGTTACGGCGAAAAGTACTATCCTAAATCAGTAAATGTCTATGGAAAAAAAGGCGCACAAGATGCTCACGAAGCAATCAGACCTATTGACGTAAACATTACGCCAGAAAAAGCTCGTCGATACTTAAAACCAGAATTCGCAAAATTATACGAACTTATTTGGAAACGCTTTGTTGCCTGCCAAATGATGCCAGCGGAATATTTTCAACGGCAAGTGCTCGTAACAGGCGGGGATTATACGTTTAAAGCAACAGGCTCAACACTTGTTTTTGATGGGTTCTTAAAAGTTTATCTCGTCGAAGATAAAGACAGCGAGAAAACAATAAAAATACCAAAAGAAATTGTCGAGAATCTTGCGATGGACCTAAATAAACTCGGATCTAAACAGCACTTTACGCAACCTCCACCACGATACACAGAAGCTACTCTGGTCAAAGATCTTGAAAAACAGGGCATCGGACGACCAAGTACCTATGCTGCAACACTGTCGACAATACAAAAACGAAATTATTGTGAAAAAGACAAAAAGCGCTTTGCACCAACAGAACTGGGCAAAGCTGTCAACGAAATGCTTGTCAAAAATCTTCCAGATATTATTAACGTCACGTTTACAGCCAAAATGGAAGAAGATCTTGATAAAATCGCCCAGGGAAATATCGATCGCGATAAAGTTTTAAACGATTTCTACAAAGAATTCAAAAAAGATCTTATCGCATTTGGCGGCGCCGAAGTCGGCAAGAAAAATATACCAACGGGTATAAAGTGCCCAAAATGCAAAAAAGACTTAGTCATTCGTTTTGGCAAAGCAGGAGAATTTGCCGGATGCTCAGGCTACCCTGAATGCAAATTTACGTCTAATTTCACCAAAAACGAAAGCGGCAAAATTATCTTAAGCGAGCCTGAAGAACCAGAAGTTATCGACATCAAATGCCCACAGTGCGACAAAAATTTGGTCAAAAAAATTGGCCGCTTTGGGCCATTTCTATCATGCCCGGGCTACCCTGATTGCAAATATATTCACAAAGAATCACTTAAAACGCCATGTCCTAACTGTAACAGCAAGCTCGTTCAACGACGTTGGCGCGGTGGTAAATTCTGGGGCTGTAGTAATTATCCTAAGTGTAAGTTTGCTATTTTCGGCGAAGTTATCGAAACGCCATGCCCAAAGTGCGATGCTCCGTACTTACTTGTCACACGGGATAAAAAAACGGGCGAAGAAAAACATTCATGTCCAAATAAAGAATGCGGGTATAAGAAGTAGGGGCCCTCTAACGCATTCAGACAACAAAAAACTATGGTGTTCTTTAATTATCGAACTCTCGCTACATTACTCTTTCAGTAACGTAATCTTTCGAAACAGGGCTAACATTTTGCTTATCGATAAGCAATACTTGGTCAACGTATTTTAAAAGCGATAAGCGATGGGAAACGATAATAAGTGTTTTAGCCCCGTGTAACTCTTGAATTGCTTGTTGAATCATACGTTCAGATTCTTGGTCAAGTGACGACGTCGCTTCGTCAAAAATAAGTATCTCTGGATCTTTTAAAAGTGCCCGGGCAATTGTTAAGCGTTGCTTTTGCCCGCCAGATAATAACGTCCCATTTTCGCCAACAAGCGTTTGATAGCCGTCTGGTAACTTTGTGATAAACTCGTGTGCATGGGCAGCTTTGCATGCGCGTGTAACACGATCAAGAGACGTTTTCTCTGAAAATTTTTTCTCTGGCTCGTTGCCAGACATGTCTACTGACACTTTTTCTGGTGTGTTCTCGAATGCGTAAGCAACGTTGCTTTGTACCGTATCGTTAAACAAAAACGTTCGCTGGCCAACATACCCAATATGTTCACGCAAACTCGCAAAAGAAACATGAGCAAGATCATGTTTATCAATAAAAATAGACCCTGCTGTTGGTTCAACAAAGCCTAGTAATAAATCACACAGCGTGCTTTTACCTGACCCTGACGGACCTATAATTCCAATACTTTGCCCCCTTTTTATTTCAAACGAGATATTACTTAACACGGGCTTGTCTGTATTGGGATACGTAAACGATACGTTTTTAAAGCTAATATTTCGAGAAAAAGAAGAAAGCACTACTGTTCTATTGTGTAAAGCAGGACATACTGTGTCCATAACGTCAAAGACTCTTTGAGCAGCTGCCAGCCCGTACTGTATTTCAGAATAAACGTTTACGATTCTTTTTAATGGCTGATAGGTTAATAATAACGCAGCGATAAACGACGTTAACTGCCCTGGGGTAATAGTACCACTAATAACCTGCTGGATTGCAAAATAAAACACTGAGCAACTACCAACCATGGCAATAATTTCAATAAACGCAGGAAGCATGGCTTCAATGCGAACGTTTGTCATGATCGAAGAAAAGCATCGCTGCAATTGTTTGCTAAAACGATTGCACTCTAATTTTTCGCCATTAAACGCTTTTATCTCTCGTATGCCTACAAAAATTTCTTGGAGCATGCTACTAACAAAACCCATCTCTCTTTGAATAGTATGGGAAGCTCTTTTTATTCGTTTGCCCATACGACTAATCGTTATGCCAAGAATAGGAGCAATAAACATCATGAGTAACGATAACTTCCAGTTTTGTATAAACGCAAAGCTTATTAAAAAAAACGCTTCGAAGAAACTACGTACGCCATTTTTAATAGCCGACGAAGCAGCATTTTGTAACATCTGAATATCGTTTAAGAAATGCGACATAAGTTTGCCTGTCGCGTGCTTTTGATAAAAAGAAACAGGGAAGTTTATAATTTTTTCAAACAAATCAAAGCGCATGTCATTAACGACTTTGTTGCCAACCCAGTGCATAGAGTAAGCTGTCAAAAACATAAAAAGCCCTTTAAGCACAAAAACAAAAACAAAAATAAATAAAAACGGGACAATCAAGTGATGAAACTTTTTTATAAAAATTTCGTCGACCGTATGTTTAATAACATACGTAGGAATTGCAGCAACAATGCCATAGATAGCCGCAGAAGCAATCGACAGTAATAAAATGTGCCAGTATTTTACAGAGTAATTAAAGAGACGTTGTCGCGTATTTTTTTCACGTAAGCATTGTCTATTCGTATCATGTGTGTTGCTCATGATGGCTTTTTTTTCTCCTGATTGCTATCTGGTTCTTCTTTGTGCTCTTCAAAAACAAGCACCTGAAAAACCCGTCGTAAACTTGCTTGTTGTACCTGAAAACAATATCCCTCGTAAAAAAAACGCTCTCCCTTTTTTGGCAAATGCTGAAATTTTTCAGACAAAAAGCCAGCAAGAGTAACAGAACTTTGTGTAGTAAATGTTATATGAAAAAGCTCTTCAAGCTCTTCTAAGTCTATGTTGCCATCAACAAGCCAGCCCCCTTGTTCTAACGAAACAATCGACGAACTTACCCGCTCATGCTCGTCAGCGATGGCACCAACTATTTCTTCAAGAATATCTTCTAGTGTCACAAGACCTATTATATTCCCATATTCGTTTATAACAACACCCATATGCATACGTTTTCGCAAAAACTCGCTTAGTAATTGATTAATCTTTTGAGTTTCTGGGACAAATAACAACGGTCTCATGAGATCTTTAAGGCGTTTTTTTTCTTTGGTAATGGTAACGTCAAAAATATCTTTTTGGTAGATCATACCAATAATATTATCTTCTTTGCCTTCATAGACAGGCACACGAGAATAGCGTGTTTTATTTAAAATTTCGACAGCGTTATCAATGCCTGATGCTACGTTAAGGGCTACTATTTCGTTTTTTGGAATCATTGCTTCTTTTACATACGTATGACCAAGGCTAAATACGTTTTGCAGCATTTGTGTTTTTTCTGTTTCCATGAGCCCTTTTTGGTCGCTATAATCAATCAAGAATTCTATTTCTTTTTCAGTAATGACGTCCTGTTTTTCTAAAATATGCGGCCGGCCAAGCTTGGTAAAAAAGAAATCTGCGATTTTTAACAAAATGGTAACAAACGGATACTCAACATGAAATAAAAAATTAACAAGCCATAAGCATGATCCAAACAAACGTTCATGATGTGTCTTCGCTAAGCTTTTAGGAATAATCTCCCCAAAAATAAGAATCACACCCGTTGCAATAGCCACACCAACAGCCAACCCTACTGACCCCAAGAACTTCTGCATGATATGAGAAATCAAAACTGATGCTAAAACATGCGCAAAGTTATTTGCAATTAAAATCGTAATTAAAATTCTCTGTGGATTCGTTTCCCATGAAGCGAAAAGTTTCTTGTACTTAGAAACTGAAAGCTCTAGCTCTTTAAGTTTAAATAGTCGAAGAGCTGTAAACGCCGTTTCTAAAAATGCAAAGAACGCAGCAAAAAAAACCGCCCCTCCAAATAAAAATAACTCAGCCATTATACTCATGAATTAAATCCCTACCTGCTCCTAACAAACTTTTAACTTTTTACACCTAATTGTTTTTTATCAACTTTCCCTGTCGCACTCATGGGAAGATCATCTACGCACACAAATTTGCGAGGCACTTTGTAAGCTGCCAGATTATTAGAGCATAAGACCCGTAAATTTTTTTCCACATCACGCTTATTTCCTGAACTTTCTTTTACCGCAACGTAAGCAACTGGAATTTGCCCTGAAGCAACTTCATGCCTTCCAATAACAGCCGCTTTAAAAACAGCTGGGTGCAACATAAGAACATTTTCTATTTCTTGTGGATAAATATTAAACCCTTTATGAATAATCAAATCTTTACTTCTTCCTGTAATTGCTAGCATGCCGTTATTTTTAATAACAGCAAGGTCTCCTGTGTTCAGCCAGCCATCTTGTAAAACAGCTTGTGTTGCTTCAGGCGCATGGTAATACCCAAGCATAATATTATCACCACGCATCCACAGCGTTCCAATCTGCCCATCTGGCAATATTTTATTATCAGCATCACGTATTTGGCATTCAAGCCCTGTCACGAGATGACCAACAACATTTGTTGTCTGTTCGTGATTATGATAATTCACTGCAACAACGGGTGCCGCTTCAGTTAGGCCATAACCTGAACAAATCTTGCGCCCATAGATCATGGCAAACGCTGAACGAATTTTATCAGGAAGCATGTCGGCCCCAGAAACAAACATTTTTACTGAATCAAGCGGTGCTGTTTTCATTAAGCATAAAAGCCCATAAAGAGCCGGAAATCCTAAAAAAATCGTTGGCTTATACGTAAGCCCTTCAAAAATAAGTTTGCGATCTATTTTAGGAACAACAACAACAGAACCTCCCGTCATAACAGGCAGCCATACGCATGTATTTTGTGCAAAAACATGAAACAACGGCAACACTCCAAAAAAACGCTCCTGACTCTTTAAGCCTAAAAGCTTAAACCGAGCGTACCCTTGCATCGTGTTTGTCAGAATATTACGCGACGAGAGCATAACGCCTTTAGGAGCACCTGTAGTCCCAGATGTATATAACAAGACACACAGGTCATCTTGGCTGAGTGTTTGGCAACAAAACGCTTTATCCAAACGAAGATCTTGTTCATCAAGTATATCATCTGTTAATATAGCTGGTAACGCTTCTAATAGTTTCTGCGTAACAAGCGATTTTATTTTTGGTTTAAAAACATCAGTCGTAACAATAAGCTTAGGCTCAGCATCTTTGATAATATACGCAAGCTCTTTTTCATGCAGAAAAATATTCAACGGGATAACAACGGCACCACATTGCCATATGGCAAAATAAGCAATATAAAACTCAAGAGAGTTTTCGTAATAAAGCAAGACATGATCATGCTTACCAACTCCACGATCAATAAGCTTTTTACTCAAATTTACAGCACGAACATATAGTTCTTCATATGTTACGGTTTTACCTCTACAAATTAATGTTGTATTTTGAGGGAACTTTTGATATGCCCGCTGTAATAACTGCCCCGCAAACGTTACGCCGTCACCTTGAAGTTGTTTTTGTATCGATTCAAAAATTATTTTTTCACGACCCTGTTCTTGTGGTTCTTGTCCAAACAACTTTTTTAGGTAACTGATCACGCTCATTTAAAACTCCGTTTTTTAAAAACTAACAAACAATTGCCTAAGAGTTACTTGTATCACGTGTATTAATTGCGATAACACCAACCGGGCACATATTTGCAGCTTCTTGAATAAGCTCACTATAATTACTTAGATCACTCGCTTTCTTCACACTCGCAATCTCGTTAAGCTCAAACACTTCTGGACATATAGCTTCGCATGAACCACACGAAACACACCCTGGCGTTATTGTTATATTTTTTATCTCTTTTTTTACCTCTTCAGCCATATATATCCTGCGAAATTATTGATCTTTATTAACACCTGAAAAAATGTCTACGCCATCGCACTCTTGACCTTCAGGATTGTTTTCCACACAGCCCCCACAGCTTTTAGGCTCACAGCCAGAACAAGCATCTGAAGGATCGCTCCCAGGTTCTTCTTCCTGCAACATTGCTTCAATAAGAAGTGCTACATCCTGAGCTTTGCCTTCATTGATCATTTGCTTAACATCATCAACCATTTCAATTAAATTTCTACG
>CAZFHP010000026.1:0-20346 GCA_964519365.1 uncultured Pseudomonadota bacterium | reverse complement strand
AATTCGATCGCTCTTCCCCGAAGCTGTGGGCGTATTGATGAAGCAACCTAAATATTGCATTTGTTTTATGCCTGCATTTCACATCCATCTTGGTAAATATTTTACCACAAGCTGGTAAAATATTTACCAGCAAATCGTTGTTGCCATAGAAATCAAAGCAAGCGAAACTATCTCAAGATCCTGGATGGAAAAACAGTATCAGCTTTAGCCATCTATCGAATCATCTAACAACTTTTCCCATCTTCCCATAGTCACTCATCAACAAGCAACCCACTATTGACGAGAAACTCGTTATACGCATTACGATACTGATCAGGAACTTTATAATGAATTCTAGAATGCTTACCAATATCACTCTGAACAAACATCTTAAATCCCTTGCTTTTTGCTTGAAAAACGTCAATGCCATGTTCAAGCAACGGAATTCTATCGTTCGTCCAATGATCAAACCAACAGGGGAGCTCAATCAAATCAATAATATTAATTGGAGCAATAGTCGCCCACGAACCACCTGATATGCTATCAATAACAGCTTCACATTCTTTAAAAACCGATAATTTATTCTTTGGAACACTGCCAACAATATTTTCAGGGGTATCAAATATTGAACATAAACCAATTGCATCAGCTATACTCTTGCCTGATTCTTGTGCTTTTAACGTTGCTAACAATGCCATATCTGCACCAAAACAAAAGCCATGTAAAACAATCGGATTATCATTTTGATCTTTTATAAATTCAACAGCAGCTTGAATATCTTTATACACTTTGGAACTAAATTCACTTTCTAACCACATCTTTCTATCACCATCACTATCCCAAAATCCTCGCCAATCAAACATAAGAATATCATATTCAGGGAATATTTGAGAGAATACCACATATGCTTCTTTTGGAACTGCTACAACCGTAAAACTCCCACGAGGAACATAAATAATAGTCAGCTTTGCTTGCGGTCGTTTAAAATAAAGAGCTGAAATACGATATCCATCATCAGTATGTAAATCAATCTTTTGAGCATTATGTTCTTGAACAGCGAGGTCACAAACTCTTTTTCGCTCTTGGTCTTTATCACTAACTCTATTGTTAAAAAACAACGGTTTAAGAGTCTCTAGAAGTTTTTTATCACTCTCTGTTTGTTCTGTAATATGAACATCAGGAACAAAACTTTCAGAAAACAAAGATGGGATATGGACACATACAAACAATAAGAAAACCTGTACACATGATAATATACGTCGTCGCAAAGTAATCATCATCAAACCTTTCTCTTTTTACATACACACATACACACTAAAAAAATCAACCCTCCTACGCCCTACGTGGCTACGAAGGGCAGGCCCTCCAACAAACTATCATAACGAATCATCCAAAATAGACCCTATTACTTCAACACGCGCAGCAGCAAGGGCGTGTACGTCAAAATCGCCATTAGATAAACTTGAATCACCAAATATAATTGTACTCGTTGGACAACTTAACGTAACCCTATTATCAAGATATAAAGCACCCTTGCTTAGTCGAATGCCCATGTCTCCTGCTTGCAATATCGCACCGTTTAAGTATAAATTTGCTGTTTGGTCTGACATATAAATAAGTGCGTTATTACTGACACTTGGGTTATACACAAAACGCGAATCCTGATCAAAGCCCCATGTTGCACCAGAATCAATATAGCTTATTTGTTCAGACGTATAGACCAACGACGATGTCCCTGAGATAATAACGTCGTCGTGAACAAACATATGACCCTGACTAAAGTAATAATCACCAGTAAGAGCTAGTTCGACATTTTGTAGCGCAAGACAACCAGATGTGCCCGATACATATACCATAGGGTCACTTTGCGAATTACGCATATTTAAAATACGTGCGTTCTTAATCGTTAGCGTAACGTTATTATCGACTGTTATCTGTGCATGCGGCTCAAGCGTAATCGTCGTACCGTGACCGTTAATAATCGTATCTCCTGAAATACGTAATACTTGATTTTCAGGTATCGTAAAATTACACGAAAGTACAAGAGAATTGCCATCACCGTTAATAATACCACCGTTACTCAAATACGCATTTGAAGCAACATGCATATCACTCTGTAAAAATAAAACCCCCGTGTCACTTAAATTAATTTCACCAGAAACTGGCGTAGGAATATCAAGCGTTAACGTTTTGCCATCAGTTACCGTAAAGCCAGCTTTATAATACACATAGTTCTTTTCTGTCGTATCGTCTGTATAAATTTGATGCGTATCATAGACCGTAAACGCGTTAACAAATGTGTTACTCGTATTCTTACAGCAATAGACAAACGCGTTACTGTTTACTCGTATTGTTTCGTATAGCTTTTCTTTTTCCCGAATTGACCACCAATAACCACCGGGCCAGTTAACAAGCGCAGTGCTATTATTTTTTACTCCAAAAATAAGCGCGTTACTTGTGTTCTTGCAGCAATATAAAAACGCGTTACTCGTCGTACGAACATAATCAAGTGTTTCTTGTTTTTCTGCAGGCGTAAAAACACCTGCTCGTATAGCAGCAATAGCATTGCTATTATTCTTGATCCCATAATTAAGTGCGTTACTGTTTGAGATAACAAGCATTGTCGTTGGCTCCTGGCTCCCTTCTTGGCTTATCACAACGCCATTTGGGTACTGTTCTACCCATTGCGATGCAGCGTTTTTGCCCGTCTTTTTGTGAATCGAAAATTCTGACCAGCCAGTTACTTTGCTCGGGTTATCCAAAACAAGTTTCGAGTTTACGTTTTTAATCGCAATGTTCGCATCATAGCTAGAAAAACTAATCGAACCGTGTAACGATAACGAATTTGAAATCAAAAACACAAATACAAACATACATGAACACACATAACGCATGTGCACACTTTGCTTTTTCAAGCAGATCATATTTTTATTCACTACAAACTCCCGTTATATTTATTCAAACGTTGTCACCCACGTCTTCGCCAAGGCTTCGACGTGCACAGCCGGACTTGATCCATAACCATGGCCTTGATGAGATCAAGGCTGTCCGGAGTTCCCCTTTCTAATTTTGCTAACATTATTTTAATATTCTTAAACCCGCAAAGCGGGTGTAGTATAGTAGCCCATTGCAAGGCGTCTTCGCCGCAGCTGTGGGAATAGAAATGTTCCATATTTTTCCCGCCCCGGAGCGGGCGGCGCTTTATTTTTTTTCGTAATATAAATTGTGCACTGCCCACTCCGGGGCAGATTATTTTTTTTACATTCATTACCCACAGCTGCGGCGAAGACGCCTTGCAATGGGCTACTATACTACACCCACGTTGCGGGTTTAAGAATATTGTTTTAATCATATCAACACCAACTCCGAACAATTATGGACTTGATCCGTGGCTCTACCAAGAACATGCAAAAGCACCTATGCCCGGCAACTCTTTTAACGTCTCTGTTTCTTTATCAAACGTATACGCAAAAACTTCTTTCCCAACTCCAGCACGTTCTACACCAATGCCTAAATAATACCCATGCGTATCCCAGGCAACAGAATACACATGCGCATCTTGATCTGCCCGAACATGCGTTACAAAACGCAGGCCATCTTCGCTCGTATTATCATGAGCATACAGGCACACTTCTTCTCGAGAATCAACGTCTCGTACAATAGCAAGATACTTATTCTCATGACACCATGATGCTATATGCGTCCGTACGGGGCAAGAAGCTGAGCCCGAGTAACCGTCTTCGGTATATCGAGGGATTCCCCCGTCGGTCCCGAGTAGCTGCGTCCTCGCCGGAGGCGTAGAGCAGCATACCGAGGGGCAGCCACAAACGGTCAATGGGAAATTCATAATCGCATTACTGTTATTTTTAATCCCATACACAAGTGCGTTACTTGTATTCTTGCAACAGTACAAGAATGCATTACTCGTTGTCCGAACATCTTCAAGTAACTCTGCTTTTTCTTCTTCCGTAAAGTCAGCCAAATACGTTAAATTTAAAATCGCATTACTATTGTTCTTGATCCCATAGTTTATCGCGTTACTGTTTGAGACAATAAGAAGCGTATTAGGCTCCTGGCTCCCTTCCTGACTTATTATTACTTCTGGTGGATACTGCTCTGCCTGCCAAACATTAGCCCCATTTCTCCCAAATTTTTTGACAATCGAAAACTCAGACCAGCCTGTTACTTTCTCCGTGTTATCCAACGCTAACTTCGAATTATTTTCTTTGATCACAACACTCGACGTATAATTCGAAAATGTTATAGTCCCATGAACATGGGTAACAAGACTTAGGACACTTATTATGCTCACACAACACAAGCAACCAATACGTTTTGTTAGCTCCCCCCGAAAAATATTACAGAACATGCTCACTACTTTCTCCTTACTTTTTTATAAAACAAACATATCATCTCATAACTTATCTTGACTTACCCAATCCAAAACCAACCGCTTATGATCATAATTAAAAGACACACCAACAAGTGTTAGTCGCTTATTTTCAACAGCGTTTTTCATATGCCACGTTGTTTCATCAACCGTCACTTGATCTTCATACGTCAACGCACGCATTAAAACATTCTTAAACGAACTTCTCACCTCTTTGTTTGGATAATCAAGAACATATCGACCAGCATCTTCAAGATAATCTTTAATCGTCAAATATCCCGTCTGAAATAAAAGCGTCACAAACGGAATATGATCAACATCAAATGATTGTAAACTCTCTTTAGTCAAAGAGATATGACCTTCAACACGTTCTTCAAGTTTGCTATACTGCTTACGTGCCAGCTTAATTAAAAATGTCGGAGTGCCCGTTCTAAACCAAAAGTTCTCAAACTTGGCCCTATTTAAAAAAAGTAATATCGAATATGGGTTATACAATAATGTACCATACTCTACAAAACAATAGCCATCGTACCACTGTTTTATTTTTTCAAGAAGATCAACTCGAGATAAACCCATCTTTTCCTTTACATGAACAAGCCATTCATCAAAAAAGGCTTCGAGTTCTTGTTGAGTATATCCACAAATGTCATTAGCCAACGGATGCATAGATATATCTTCAAGATTATTAAATTTCGAAAAAATCGATGTCATTGAAAACTTACTGACACCAGTAACAAAAATAAATTTTAAATACGAGTCTAAATTTTTAATAACACCATAAAAGCTACTCAACACGTCACGAATCTCAGTTGCTTTTTGAGCATCCTTAATATGCCCCAATATTGGGTAATCATACTCATCGATAATAATAGCAACCTGATTTTTTTTCGCTAAAACCCTGACAAGCTTTTTAAATTTACCCGGCAATGTCTTGGCCGTCCCCAAATCAATCCCATGCTTTTCAGCCTTCGCCTCAATTTCTTCATGCAGGCCATCTTTAAGTTCTTCCGGCGTACTACAAGCAATTCCAGCCATATTCAAATGTATGACAGGATGCTCCTCCCACTTCCAATCACTCTTCTCTATCCACAAATCTTTAAAAAGTTCTTTCTTGCCCTCAAAAAGGGCTTGAAACGTTGAGCATAAGAGAGATTTGCCAAATCGACGCGGACGTGATAGAAAGTACACGCGCCCCTTTGTTACCAAGTCATAAATCTGCTTGGTTTTGTCAACATAGACATACTCACTTGGGTCTTGCCTCAATATCTTAAATGTCTGAATACCAATCGGCAACTTTCTCATAATCTTTCCTGCATACAACTACCAGCAAACATATTCCAAATCTTTAGGTTATGATTTACCCCGAGTTGTCCGTTTACAGACTTCCCGAGGGGTTCCACCGTCGGTCCTAAGTAGCACTTTTGTGCGTATCGCAGGGTTGACAACATTCTCATGAATATCTTTCTACTATAAATCTATCAGCAAACACTCATCGCATCTTAGCCTTGATCTAGGTTACCAAAAAAAACACCCCAAAACCATCCCCCCTCTTCTGACCTTCACTCCCATACCGTTCTCACCGGGTTATGATATCGTGGGCGGAGTTCCTCCGCCCTCTCGCTTTCTATTCTAACCCGTTTGTGATAAAACCTGATACATTCTTTTTAATCCGTTCGTGGTGAGGTATTTTTTTTGGTCGAATAACATGAGACCAACAAAAATAGTCTCGAACCATTTCCTTATAATTCCCTACACAGAAGAATTATCAACCACTATTCCTTCTATCTCAACCCGTGCTGCAGCCAGCACCTTAACATCCAAGTCACCATCAGTTACAGACGAATCACCGAATATTATCCCGTTACTAAACGTTTGTGGGTTTACTGCTAATCTTTCCTCAGATGATGGAACTGAATAAACTTCAATCTCATCATGACCACCAGCAGTCGTCTGCCCACCAACTCCAACATAGTTTCCATCAAAACTCCATGACGTAGAATAAGCAAGCGTTCCATAATTTCCTTGTGCAGTGCGTGTCAATGATGAGACTGTTGCATTAAATTCATACAGTTCTATATCTAGATGGCCACCAGACGAAGTATTACCGCCAACAGCAAGATTCTTCCCATCAGGGCTCCATGAAACTGATTTAACTGGTCCTCCAAAATCTACACCAACAACAGATGACAACGTCGAACCTGTTGTGCTAAAACTGTATACTTGAACATCGTTACCACCAATAGAACCACCTCCAACAGCAAGATGATTACTCCCTGGCCGCCACGCAACACTGTTTGCATTTGCTCCTCCATAGTTTTGAGCAACACTCTGCGATAACGTCTGAGTCCCCGGATTAAAGTAATATATTTTTATCTCATTGCCAGCGGCACTAACCATTGCAATAGCAACGTAACTTCCTCCAGCAATATGCTGCCATGATGTTCCATAAACATAAGCCCCAGGATTAAACGCTTGAACTTGTGTAAGTGCTGGCGTAACTTTGTTAAAACTATATACCCTCAAATGATTATTATTCTCTGGCCACTCTAATCCCGCAACAAGATGATTTCCATCCGGGCTCCAAGAAACGGTCCGTACAATAGGTGAAATTCCAGCACTCGGGCCAATAAGTTGAGACGCTTCGAATGTTAATGAAGAACCGTCAAAGCTATAAATATCTATTTCATCGTCATCACCACCATCACCAGCAACCGCTAAAAACGCCCCATCAGGGCTCCAATCAACTGAATTAATATCTGAAAGTCCCACTTTGCTATCAGGAGCAAAATTGTTTGAATCTTCTAAGGTAAAAGAAGTTCCATTAAAACTATACACTCTAACAGGAGAAATGTCTCCATCAAACCCACCAACAGCAAGATAATTTCCTGTTGGCCGCCATGCTACTGAACGAACGTAATTACCATAATTCTTTCTATCAAGCTGGCTAAAAACAGCTCCCACACTAACCCAAACGACTTCTGGCTCAGAAGCAGCACTTGTTATTGTCACATTATTATCAAAACATAACATGCCTTTGCTTAATCTAATTCCCGTTGTCGTCGTTTTAAGTGTCGATCCATCAAAATACATCCCAGACGTCTTGCTCAACATGTTTATCAAATTATTAGATGTTGATTCTGGGGCATAGAAAAATGTCGAATCAGGATCAATGCCAAACATGGCAGCATCTTCTATGTAACTTGACTCTGTTGTTCGATAAATAAATTGAGACGAGCCTGAAACAACAACATCGTCGTGAATAAACATATGTCCTTCGGTGAACCAAAAATCATCCGCAAGTGCAAGCTCAACGTCCATGAGTGCAAGCTTACTGTTAGCACCACTGAGACTAATCATAGGGTCGTCTTTTGAATTGCGCGTGTTTTTGATTCGAACGTTCTTTAATGTCAGCGTCACGTTATTATCAACCGTAATTTGCGCGTGTGGGTTTAGATATAACGTCGTCCCGTGACCGTTAATTATCGTATCCCCTGTGATTTGCAATACTTGATTCTCTGGAACTTCAAACGTACATGAAAGTACAAGCGCAAAACCATTGCCATCTATTTGGCCACCGTTAGTTAAATAAGCGTTTGAGCCAAGATACAAATCGTTCGCTAAATTTATTTTGCCCGTGTCGCTTAAGTTAATATTCCCCGTTACGGGAATGGGTGTGTGAAGCGTAAGCGTTCTATCCGCATTAACCGTAAAGCCATCTTTAAAGTACACAAAATTTTCTTCAGTCGTATTGCTTGCATATGTTTGATGCGTATCGTAGATAGTTACGGCACTATTAAGTATCGCAATGTTACCCGTATTCGTCGCAATGTTACCCGTATTCGTCGCAATGTTACCCGTATTCGTCGCAATATCCCCAGCATTTTTCGCAATCGCATTACTGTTACTGTAAATCAAATCTGGCGATGGATCGACATAGCTCCCGCTCGAGCTAATAATACTTCCTGCCGGGTAGCCAGGAGTCCAAGAATCAGACGTTTTGTTAACGCGATCACGAACAATCGAACGCTCACTCCAGCCATCAATATCATCGTGATAATTTAATTTTAGATGCGAATCGCTCTCTTGAATAACAAACGACGCTCCACCGCCGACAAACGTTAGGTCAGCAAGTAGCGTATTATGCGTCAGCGCACTTATGGTTACAAACGAAACAAACAACAACAAATACGATCGAAAAAACGTTCTCATGAAACCCTCTCCTATATGTTTTAGTTTACACTTACTCTTTTGTTTATATCCCGGATCACGTCCGGGACAAGCCCCGGATCCAGTCCGGGGCGAGTCTAACTCTCATTATCATACATAACATACCCATCTATACTCACCTGCGCCCCGCCCAAAATTTTTACATCTAAATTCCCCGCACCACTTGCTTGCGACGAGTCGCCGAAAATTACACCCGTCGTAAATACTTGTGACGCTGTTTCAGTTGTATAGTTGGTGGGAAACACTTTCAAGAGCCCAGAGTTATCACCTATCGCTAAGTAAGCCCCATCGGGACTCCACTTAACTTCCCAAACTTGATAAGTGTTGAGATAATTGAATAATGGCGTTGTATTAGATGCAAGAATATTTGCATGTAAGCCGAGTATCTTTACTCTGTTATCACTTTGCCCAAGCGCTATATACCGACCATCAGGGTTCCAATGCAACGCATTAATTCTCGCAGCCCCGCCAATATCAGCACTAAATAAATATACCCCTGACGCATTATTTTTTACCTGCGCAAGCGTCAAAACTTTTACGTCACCATTAGAAGCGCCAAGCGCAAGATAATTCCCATCTGGACTCCAATTAAGCTCACCAATATCACCACCAACAGTTTGACGATAAATCGGGCTTGCTATCGTATCCAATAAAATATGCTGGGTTAACGAATACACTTCCAAATAACCACTTAATAAACCAACTGCTATATAATTTCCATCAGGGCTCCATTTTATGCACCGAATAGCAGATCCTAACGTCCGAGAAAAAATAGTCGTTGTTTGGTTTTCCCTAATTGTATCCCATGTAATAACCTGCATAAGACCACCAGCATTATCATCACCTAAAGCTATGTACTGCCCACATGGACTTATGGCAAGCGCATAGAAAGAATTTGTTGAAAGATCTTGATTATAAAACGCAGTAGTCGTCCCGCTTAAAACATTGTTTTTTTCAAAAACTTTTAACGTACCATCATCATAAACTGCCATAAAAAACCGACTATTTGGTGTCCATTCTAACCAACGAGGATTTCCTGGCGGCCCATTTCGGTTAAAAAGATACGAATCTATTCCTGTGTTAATATTGTAATCAGGGTAAACACGCACCCTACCACCATTCAAGCTTCCTGCTAAAAACCTTCCATCAGGACTCCACGTCAACCCAACAAAAGCACCCCCTAAGTCATAATTAAATACAGGATTATTAAAATCAATATTGAGCCGGGTTTGGGCAGAACTGTTAAGAACAACGTTATTATCAAAACACACGCGCCCGTTACTTAAACGCATACCTGTATGCGTCGCTTGCAACGTTGCACCGTCTAGGTATAACGTCGATGTATCACTTTGCATTTGAATCAAGTGATTGTCCATAATACTTGGGTAATACAAAAACGTTGAGTCTTTATCAAAAGCAAACGTTGCTGCATCGCAGATATAACTTGTTTGGGTAGAACGATATGAGAAAACAGAAGAACCCGTTACGATCACATCGTCGTGAATAAACAGTTGCCCATCACGAAAAATAAAATCGTCGGCAAGTGCAAGCTCTACGTCTTGTAACGATACTTGAGCTCGATGTCCTGACGGACGAATAATTGGATTTGAAGAACTATTGCGCGTGTTTTTCACGCGCATGTTTCGTAACGTAAGCGTTACGTTATTATCAAGCGAAATATTTGCATGTGGTTCAAGATAAAGCGTATTCCCACAGCCATCAATAGCAGTTGTCGATGTGATATGAAACGTTTTGCCCTCAGGTATCGTTACGTCACCTTCAAAAATAATCGTATACCCGTTACCTTCTATAATCCCACCGTTATCAAACGTCACACCTGGTGCAAACGATATTGGGCCTTTCAAGCGCATGGTCCCAGGAGTCGTCGTCCCCATATTAATATTACCCTCGACACTTTCTGTAATATTAAACGTAGCCCATGATTTATTCGTAATTTGAAAACCGTCTTTAAATTTCACAAACCCAACAGCGCCGCTTCCATCAGTATCAAACGTCTCTGTTGTTGTTTCCCACTGGAGGCTAGAAGTCCCGTCGATATAATTAAGCGCAGCCTGTACCGTGTGAGGGAAAAAAAATGTGATTAAAAAAAACGTTGCCAAAACCGTTAGGTGAAAACAACGAAGCCACACAACTTTAGATTTTATGATTCGATTCATACACACACTCTCTTCTCGATTTTTTTGTTAGCACTCTCGTTTTATTTGTCATCCCGGATCAAGCCTGGGACAAGCTCTAAACTCCAACTCATAACAATCCGACTCATAACAATCCGAAGCTTCGTTAATATACCTTTCGATTGTTTGTCATCCTGAACTTGTTTCAGGATCCATGCTCACGCTTATCAAAAAAAATATCGATTGGCATCTCCACGATCTTCTCAAAAAATTTTCTTATACACATCTCTCCATAGCTCAAACGAATTATTCAAAACAAAAACAACGATCTGAGCATGGATCCTGAAACAAGTTCAGGATGACAAGTAATCGAAAAAACACATACATTTCAAAACACTATCTATATCAGCTCATACCACTCCGGACAACCTTGATCTCGTCAAGACCGTTATTGTAAACCATGTCTCAAACTTGATCCGGTCTTGCGTCAATACAAAATCCTTCTCACACATTTATTACACATCGGTTTCATCACTTGTCAACAGTTACATAACCATCTACGCTTACCTGCGCTTCTGCCAACACTTGCACATCAAGGGCATCCCCTGTTGGCGACGAATCTCCAAAAATAATCCCATTACCAAACGTCTGAGGGTTTGTCTCCGTCGTATAATTCACTTCATACACGTACACTTTATCACCCGTCGTTCCAAGAGCTATATACTTTCCATCCGGTCGCCACGAAACACTGTTAACACTTTCTGTCCCAAGATTTAATGTCAAAATAGACGACGAAATATTTTGCCCATCAAACGAGTATATGTAAAATTCATTTGTGCTTGTATCTGTACCAACAGCAAAATAACGACCATCTGGTGCCCATGCAACAGAATTAATGTCGACATTTGCAGGAGAAATACTATGAACAATAGATAACGATGATCCATCAAATCTATAAACATGTAATTCGCTACTAGCACTACTACTTAACCCTGCAACGATATACTGCCCATCGGGACTCCACGATATAGAATTAACATCGCCCCCAATTGTCGTCAATCCACCCGCTGGCGCGAATGAAGAACCATCAAAAGAATAAACGCGAACATCATAATCTGTATTTGTTCCTGTTGCAAATCCAACAGCTAAATAATCTCCGCTTGGATGCCAGGCAAGAGAAAGCGCATCTTTATTACTCTCACTTACTCTGGCTGTTGTTAACGATGCCGTTGCTCCATTAAACGAATACACCAGAACTTCATCCATTCCCGTATCGACATTATTATTGTCTAAGTGATTTTGCGCCATCGCAATATAGTTACCATCAGGATGCCAGGCAACAGAATTAACAGCAGCATCTGCTGGGGAAACAGCAAAAACAATTGATAAACTTGAACCATTAAAACGATAAATTTGAAACTCACTGCCTCCATTACTATCTAGGCCAAACGATATATATTTCCCATCAGGGCTCCATGTAATAGGCTTATTAATCGTTCCACCTCTTCCGAATGAAGTTACTAGAGTTAACGCTGAACCATTAAAACTGTACATAAAAATTTCATTTCCAGTCCCTCCGGTTATTGTTACAGCTACATAGCGACCATCAGGGCTCCACGCAAGACCAAGAACATCTTTTGTTGATACTGGGGTTACGGTTATTGCAGGAGTCGTTAATGACACTAAACGCGTTTGCATCGCACTGCGCAACATAACATTATTGTCAAAACACAATCGACCGTTAGTTAATCGCATGCCTGTATGCGTCGCTTGCAACGTTGCACCGTCAAGATATAATGTCGACGTTTCACTTTGCATCTTGATTAAATTATTATTATCTGTGCTTGGGAAATACTCAAACGTCGTGTCTTTGTCAAACCCAAGCGTTGCGCAGTCACAGATATAGCTCTCTTGTGTTGACCTGTAAGAAAAAGTCGATTCGCCTGTTACAATCACGTTGTCGTAAACAAACAGTCGACCGTCACGAAATATAAAATCGTCAGCAAGAGCAAGCTCGACGTTTTGTAACGCTACATGTGCACGATGGCCCGATGGCCTGACTATAGGGTTACTTGTCCCATTTTGTGTATTTTTGATGCGTATATTTTTGAGCGTCAAAGTCGCATTATTGTCAACGCTAATATGGGCATAATCGTCAAGATATAGTGTACTGCCACGCCCACCTATTATTGTATCAGATATGATATGTATGAGTCGACCCGAGGGAACCGTTAAATTGCCATCTAAAAGAACAGCGTAACCTTGGCCATCAATTGCCAGATTGTTTATCAAAGAAATATTTGGAGCAAGTATTAGATGGCCGTCTAAAATCAATCGCCCTGTTTGATTACAATTAATTGACCCAGCAACTGGCTCAGTAATATTAAACGTTACGTTACCGTTTGTTGGAACAGAAAAGCCATCAAGAAATTTTACAAAGCCAGTAGCACTGTCACCATTGGCAAACCCATAGCTACTTATTTGCCACGAAAGACTACTGGTTGCTGTTATCGATACTGCAAATATTTTAGAGCAAAACAAAACAGACAATACAACAAACCCTACAAGCTTAAAAATTAAGCTTCTTTTTTTCATCCCACTCATACAGACTCTCTTTCTTTTTTTATCTCGCTTTTTTCACACTACTTTTTTTATCCATAAATCTTACGTAACTCCTGTAAGACATAACAAACATAAAACTTACTTGTCAACAGTCACGTAACCATCTACTGCGACCTGTGCTCCTGCCAGCACTTGTACGTCAAGCGCATCCCCTGTTGGTGATGAGTCGCCCAACAAAATTCCTTTACCAAACGTTTGCGCATCTGTCTCTGCGCCATAATTTGCTCGATAAATACGAAGCTCGTCCCCAGCTGTAATAGCACTGTCGCCACCATTAGTTGAAGAACCAGCATCAATACCAACTGCTAAATAATTTCCATCTGAACTCCAGGCAACCGATCGAGTTCCTAACCCCGTATATCTTCCCTCAACAGGACTACTAAAATCATCATAACGATAAACCACTAACTCATCTTGTCCACTATTGGCTAACCGACCAAAAGCAATATATTTTCCGTCAGGGCTCCAATCAACGGTCAAGCCATTAACAGCCCCTAGCTCAACACTTCGAACCAATGCTAAACTTTCTCCTAAAAAGCTATAAACTCGGCCTTCTTCTCCTACCGAATACACATTCATTACAACAGCCAAGTGCGTCCCATCAGGACTCCATGAAAGATCTCGAACATCAATATTCCCAATATCTTCGCTTGTCACACCAGCAAGCGTACCTGCAACAACATCAAAACTATAAATGCGCAACTCATGATTTGCTATAATTTCTGGCAAATCACTACCAGATGGCGCATTATTTGTCCCAACAGCTATATAGTTACCACTCGGATGCCATGCGACAACAAAAACATAATCTGTAGTATCAGGAGTTCCCCCACTTGTGTCTACACTATCAACAAATGTTAACGAAGCTCCATCAAAAGAATATACAAGAAGCTCATGCAATGATGGATCATATGTCAAACATATGGCTATGTGCTTCCCATCAGGGCTCCAATACACATCGTAAACATGCTCTGAACCATGATTAACACTCGCAACACCAGTTAATGTTGATCCATCAAAACTATAGATTCGCAGCTCATCGTTTGCTGCGATGTTTTCATGCACTATATTAGGATCATTATTCGTTCCAACTGCAAGATACTTTCCATCAGGGCTCCAATCAATAGAACGAACAACATCTCCACTCATATCTTTACTCGTAATACCAGTTAGTGTTTGACCATCAAAACCATAAATTCGTAATTCGTAATTTAATAAAACACCACCATCAGAAGGGTTCGGCAGGCTTGGATCAACACCAACCCCAACAGCTAAGTACTTCCCATCAGGGCTCCAAGCGACCATAAAAATATCATCATCTACTTGGGTTCCCATATTTTTGCTCGCAACACCTGTTAACGATGTCAATTTCGTTCCAACAGTACTACTGAGTAGCACATTATTATCAAAGCACAAACGTCCCTTGCTCAAACGCATGCCCGTATGCGTTGCTTGCAACGTCGCACCGTCAAGATAAAGCGTTGCTGTCTCGCTTTGCATTTGTATAAGACTATTGTCAATTGTTCCAGGGTAATATTCAAACGTCGTATTTTTATCAAAAGCAAACGTACTGGCATCACAAATATAACTTGTCTGTGTCGAACGATATGAGAAAATAGAAGAACCTGTTACGATTACATCGTCGTGAATAAATAACTGCCCGTCGCGAAACATAAAATCGTCAGCAAGAGCGAGTTCTATATTCTGTAGAGCTACTTGAGCACGATGACCTGATGGTCGTATCATGGGGTTCGCAGAATTATTACGCATATTTTTTACGCGCATGTTACGTAACGTAAGCGTCGCGTTATTGTCAAGCGAGATATTCGCGTGGGGCTCAAGATATAACGTGTTGCCACAACCATCAATATCAGTTGTTGACGTAACGTGTAACGTCTTGCCTTCTGGAATAGTTAAGTCGCCTTCAAGTATAATCGTGTGCCCACGGCCATCGACTGTTAGATTATTTGCAATCGCAATGTTTGGCGCAAATGCAAGATGCCCATTTAAAATTATGCGCCCCGTCTCGTTACAGTCAATAGTACCATCAATACTTTTACTGATATCAAGGGTTACAGACCCTGTTATACGCACTTCAAAGCCATCTAAAAATTTTACAATCCCAATAGCTTGATCGCCCTCTGAACCATTAAAATAATAGCTACTTGATTGCCATGCATTGGTAAGAACACTCGTTGCGTCAATCGACGTCGCATGTAATACTTGCGGTGATACGCAAACAAGAACAAAAACACATAATTGCTTAAGCTTCATACAAACACTCCCAATTCCTATATAACATCACATACTCCAGAAGAACCTTTTATACGGCTAACAGAACTTCTAGGAACAAGTCAACAAACAGCCCTAAAGCACTTCGAGTAACCTTCTTAGGTATACCGAGAAGGTCCCCCGATCATCCTGAGTAGCCCGTTAGGGCATATCGAAGGATGAATCATCCAATACGTATCCTGTTACTTCGACTCGGGCATCTGCCAAGACATATACATCTAAATCACTATCAAGCTCACTTGAATCACCAAAAATTATCGGACTTACTGGACTACTTAACGTTACGTTATTATCGAGATAAAGCGCCCCGGTGCTTAATCGAATACCCATATCGCCAGCTTGTAACGTTGCTCCATCTAAGTACAAACACGACGTAGCATCGTACATGCGAATAAGAGCGTTATCGCTTACGCTTGGCTCGTATAAAAACTTTGTACGCTTATCAAAACACCATGTTGCAGCAGTATCGATATAACTTACTTGATTAGACGTATAAACAAACGCCGACGTTCCTGTAATAATAACGTCGTCATGAATAAACAAATGCCCTTGGTCAAGATAGTAATCGTCAGCAAGGGCTAGTTCACAATTTTGCAACGCAATTTTACCAGAACTTCCTGCGATACTTAAAATAGGGTCACTACTTGAATTTCGAGAGCTCTTAATTCGTGTATTTTTTATCGTCAGCGTTACATTATTGTCAACAGTAATTTGCGCATGCGGTTCAAGATATAACGTTGTCCCGTGCCCATTAATAACCGTGTCCCCGGTAATATGCACGACTTGATTTTCAGGAATCGCAAAACTACAAGATAACACAAGCGAGTAGCCGTTACCATCAAGTATCCCGCCGCTGGTTAAATAAGCATCAGCAGCCATGTATAAATCACCTTGTAATTCTAAAACTCCAGACGTGCTTAAATTAATATTCCCAATAACAGGTGTCGGGGTATTAATCGTAAGCGTTTTGCCATCTTGAACCGTAAACCCAGCTTTGTAAAAAACGTAATTTTCTTCAAGCGCATCGTAATTATATACCTGATGTGTTTCATAAATCTTAAACGCACTAACAAAGGCGTTACTCGTGTTTTTACAGCAATAGATAAACGCATTGCTGTTGACACGAATAGTCTCGTATAAATCTTCTTTTTCTTGAATCGACCATAGAGCACTGCCTGGAAAATTAACAATTGCGTTACTATTGTTTCTTATCCCAAACAAAAGTGCATTACTGTTATTCTTACAGCAATACAAAAACGCATTACTCGTCGTACGAACATAGTTTATAAGCTCTTGCTTTTCTGACAACGAAAACACGCGATCTTTTATGTCTATAATCGCGTTGCTATTATTCTTAATCCCATACGCAAGAGAATTGCTCGTATTTTTACAGCAATACAAAAACGCATTACTTGTCGTTCGAGCATATCGTAATGTTTCTTGTTTTTCAGATTCTGTAAATTCTGCTTTCGCGTATTCAATAATAGCGTTACTGTTATTTTTGATCCCATAGTTTATTGCGTTACTATCTGATATGACAAGATACGTAGCAGGAGCTTGGCTCCCTTCCTGACTTATTTCAACGGTATCAAAATACTGTTCAACCCAATTTCTTGACGTATTTTTCCCATGCTTTTTGTTAATAGAAAACTCTGACCAACCAATCGCTTTGTCTGCTTTGCCCAAAATAAGTTTCGAATCTGTTGCTTTGATTGCCATCGTCGACGTATAGTTTGCAAAGTTAATCGTTGCACTCACATAAGCCGGGGCAAATAATACAAGAAACAAAGCTCTTATAACACACGCAACGTACACGATCGTGTTTTTCTTAACCGTACGCACAATACTCTCCCTTATTTATCGCAAACTAAAACGCATTAAGAAACGAATCTATTTCAGGAAGCACCTGTAACGTTTGTTTTTCATGATCAAATGCATACACAAGAACTTCTTTCCCTGAATTTTCTCGCTCTAGGCCAACCCCGAGATAAAGCCCGTCAGCACTCCATAAGACATAATACACATGACCATCGCAAATCTCTTTACGAGAAACAAGTTCTAACGCACCTGTTTGGTCATCAAGCGTATATAGACACAGCTCTTCGCAATTACCTAAACACGCTTGCTCACACTCTTGTCTACACGCCTGGTCACACGATAACTCACAAGCTTGATCACACACTTGTTCACAAGCTTTTTCACAAGATCGCTTACAAGATCTATGTGTAACCATCGCCAAATAATTATTATCGGGACTTAACATAGAAGTTTGAGCCCGCTCGATATCAAGCCCAGATCCCCTTCCCCGTTCGCCCTGAGGGCGACCCGAAGCCTTGTGAAGGGGAGCGTCTCGCAGGGTATCTTCACAATAACCTTCGCCCCTTGCCACCGGCTCACACCCATCGCAGCATCCACATATCGTTAACGGGAAACATGCAATAGCGTTACGATTATTTTCAATCCCATACACCAAAGCATTACTTGTATTTTTACAGCAATACAAGAACGCATTGCTTGTCGTTCGAACATCTTCTAATAGTTCCAGTTTTTCTTCTTCTGTAAAAGTTCCTGCACGTAAATCCAGAATCGCGCTACTATTATTCTTGATGCCATAAATAAGTGTGTTGCTTGTATTTTTACAGCAATACAAGAACGCATTGCTCGTCGTACGAATATCTTCTAATAACTCCTGTTTTTCTTCTTCGGTAAAATCACCTGACAGCAAAGCTATAATAGCATTACTATTATTCTTGATCCCATAGTTTATAGCGTTGCTATTCGAGATAATAAGATTCGTTGTTGGATCTTCGCTCCCCTCCTGACTAATCGTAACCCCATCAGTGTACTGCTCTACCCAACCAGACGCCCCTTCTTTGCCAAATTCTTTGGCTATCGAAAATTCAGACCAGCCAATAATTTTGTCTGCGTTGCCAACAATAAGCTTTGAGTTCGTTTCTTTAACGGCAATATTTGAATCATAGCTCGAAAAATGAATCGTACCGTAAAGTGTCCCCCAGCTTAAGAACAAACAAAGATAAACCCATTTATTATGCACAAGACTCATACCCTCTCCTATACTACTTATACACACAAACGACAACTAACAATTGTATTATCATAACAATAGCATAATATATTATCAAGACAAAGAAGCTCTTGAGTAGATATTTCTATCGTCTAGTTGTAAAAAAAAAGAAAAAAGAAAAAAACCTTCAAAAAAAGATAATTCTTTTTACAATAGATTATATTCCTGGTTTACTTGATAGAAATTATTTGTTTTGAATGTTTTCACGCAAAAAGGGACAAAATTATGATAAAAAAAAGTTTTTGTGCTATTCGCATTATTCGTAATACTGGATTACTTGCAGGTATATCACTTATCATGCTTTTGACAAGCTGTTCAAAGCAAAAAGATAAAGATCACATGAACTTTGCAGAGCTCAAACAAGAAGCGCTAACAAACATCAAAACACGCAAGTTCGAACAAGCAACTGAGCATCTAGAACAAATTGTTGCAAAACACCCTGACCATAAAGACATTGGAAAATTTAAGTTAATCTTGGCTGACAGTTATTTTAAAACAGAACGCTACCAGTCTGCATTTCAGTTATATGAACACTTTAATCAATATTACCCAGCAGATACTAAAGCAGAATATGCTAAATACCGAGCTGTTCTATGTCAGTTTTACCAAACACTCAGAGCTGACTGCGACCAAACAACAACAGAAAAAACAATCGAACTTTGTAAAGAATATAGCGAAAATGCACACTACACGAAGTATAAAAAAGATATTAAAGCACTACGCAAAACGTGTGAGAAAAAACTTATCGATAAAGAAATTTACGTCTATAACTTTTATTTGAAACAAAAAAAACATGATGCCGCTCAACATCGATTAAACTATATCAAAGAACATTTTTTAGCCCAAAACAAAAATCTTGAACCACGGGTGCTGTATCTTGAGTGTAAACTCGCGCAGAAGAAAAAAGACGAAAAAATAGCCAAAGATAACCTTGAAAAGCTTTTTGCTAAATACCCTCAATCACAATATGCCCGTATGGCTCAATCGTTGTTCACACAAGATAAATTTATTTTTTAGCGCAAAAATATAACGTAAAAATATAAATGAGAAAAACTAAAGAACTGGGAAATAAAGGCGAAACAATTATTGCTGGTTTTTTAGAAAAAAAGGGCTTTAAAATTCTGGCACGAAATTATACAACACGCTTGGGCGAGATAGATCTGATTGCAGCAAAAGATACAACCGTTGCATTTATTGAAGTAAAAGCACGCAAAACAAAATATTTCCCCGTATCAATAGTCGTAACGCCCAATAAACAAAAAAAAATTATTCGTACGGCAAAATTATTTATGCTCAAAAATAATCTTACACAGAATAAACTATTTCGATTTGATGTCGCAACCGTTGTTATAGAAGAACATAAGCACACAATCAAATATATTCCTAATGCATTTCATGCTGGCTAGTACTAGGCTCTGTTGAGTTTTCAAAAAATTTAGTTCTTAAATGAATCAGGAAATTAAACCAGCAAAGCGGGTGTAGTAATATAGCCCATTGCAAGGCGTCTTCGCCGCAGCTGTGGGTATTCTTGTGTATTTCAGACTTTCCCGCCCTGGAATGTGCGGCGCTTTAATTTTTGTCACAACGTAATTTTTGCACTGCCCACGACGGGGCAG
>CAZFHP010000025.1:0-20830 GCA_964519365.1 uncultured Pseudomonadota bacterium | reverse complement strand
TACTTGTTATAGGACTAACAGATAAATCAGACCCATTAAAGCTATAGACCTGAACGTCATTGCCACTCGTAGGGCTATGACCACCAACAGCTAAATAATTACCATCAGGACTCCATGAAACTGACTGAATATCACCACCATACGCCCTACTGATAAAACTTTCAGATAAAACTGACCCATCAAATCTATAGACATACAGATCGTTACCCGAACCATCACCACCAATAGCTAAATGCTTGCCATCTGGACTCCATGCAACAGATAAAACATAATTACCCACAAAATCTCTGCTTGTAATTGGATCAGCAGATAACGTTGAACCATCAAAGCTATAAACCAAAATCTCATGCCCATCAGCACGATACTCCCCGCCAATAGCTAAATATTTACCATCAGGACTCCAATCAGTTGAATTAACGTCAACAGCATAATGTCGTTGCGTTTGTGTTGTTACAACTGAAAGCAGTGTTTCAGCAGCACTACTAAGAGTCACGCTATTATCCAAACAAAGCGTCCCCTTGCTTAATCTCATACCAGTATGCGTCGTTAGTAACGTTGCCCCATCAAAATACATACCAGAAGTTTTGCCTAACATTTGTATCAAATGGTTGTCAGACGTGCTTGGGTAATAAAAAAACGTTGAATCATACGCAAAGCCAAGCGTCGCACCGTCGCAAATATAACTTGTCTGCGTCGAACGATATGAAAACACGCATGTGCCTGAAACTAACACGTCATCGTGAATAAACAGATGCCCGTCTCTGAAAATAAAGTCATCAGCAAGCGCAAGCTCTACGTCTTGAAGCGCGACTTGCGCAAGATGGCCCGTTGGGCGAATAATGGGATTTGCCAAATCGTTTTGCGTATTTTTGATACGCATATTTCTCAGAGTAAGCGTTACACCGTTATCAACGACGATATGAGCATGCGCTTCAAGTTCAAGCGTTTTTCCATTCCCATCAATGATGGTATCTTCGGTTATGTGAATTTGACGATCTTCGGGAATATAAAAACGAGAAGGGTCAATATTGTTCTGTGCTTCGTCAAAACCAATAACGTCACCTTCTTGTGCAAACAAAGCCCAAAGCGTTGGGTCAACAATTCCATTGTCGCCAGACTGAAACGACATGTTGCTCCAATTAGCAAGACCGTCATTCCAACCTGACATCTTACTTAGTTTTCCCAATTCAAAAACAGAACTTTCACCCCCAAGAACAAACGCCGAAGCATCGTTAACAAACGTTATGTTTGCATGCACACTGTTACTTACATGTATACACGATAGTGCAAACTGCAAAACAAAAGTAAACAAATATCCAGAACGACCAAACCAAAAAAACTTCTTACGCATATACCTTCTCCCTTTTCAAATAACTTAAAACTTCAAAACAAACTCACTTCTTTTTTCTTTCATCTTCATGTTTCTTTCATTTTCATACATTACTACTCATGTCTTACCCCACCCTCTTTGATCAAAACTTCTTTGCCCTTGAAAACAATACCAAGCTTCTTTATCTTCTTGATTCCACGAGACAACAATTCCTGCTCATACTGTTTGTCTTCAATTTGTTGTAGCGCAACTGTCATAGCTATTTCAAGTGTTTCTTTTTCTTTTGCCGTCTTAAACTCAATAATAACACCAAGCTTCCCAGTATCACGCGGAATCACCATAACATCATAGCGGCCAAGACCGCTTTCACGATTTGATTTAATTTCATGTGTCGAATTCAAACTAACAAGCATGCCAAGAACAAACGCATGATAAAAACGCTCTGGTTCGTTTTTGCCAACATCAAACATACTTAACGTTTGCATAACTGTTTTTTCAAAAAACTCTTCAAAGCTATCAATATCACCAGAAACCAAACTTCTGAGCATACGATTATAGTTTTGTACACCGAGGCTATCTTCAAACCACTTTTGTATAACATCTTTAAAAAATCTCAAGACTTCTTTATTTGGAATAGAAAAGTCTGCATATATTCTTTCTTCAATCAATCGCTTATTTCTAAACGTAAGATATCCACAGAAAAGCAAAAAGTTCCACGTCGTTTTGGTTCCTTGTTTAAATACGTCTGCAAAAATAATATTTTCGTTAAGCTCTTTGCATAGCGCTTTTCCTGTAATAAGATCTTCTATGTCTGTTTTAAATGATTCATCAGCATGCGTTACTAAATCTTGGATGATAACATTATCGCTCATGTTAACCCAATAAGACTTCAAATCACCATCATTTTTAACAAAGCTCATAATTGACCATGGGTTATAAATCGTATGCGACCCACTCGTATAACCGTTATACCAGCTCTTAACATCATCAATCTTATGTTTAACCCCATACACTTCTAGAGTTCGCTCAACTTCTTGCTCCGTCAAACCAAACTTATCAGCATAACGATTGCTCGCCAACGAACAAATCTCAAGATTATTGAGCCCACTAAACACACTTTCTTTTGACACACGCAATATCCCCGTCATAATACCATGAGCAAGATGTACATTACCCTTAAGGCCACCACATAAAAACGATTTCATAAACGTAATAATCTCGTCATAATACCCATGATTAAACCCTGCATGAATAGGGGAATCATACTCGTCTATCAAAATAAATGGCTTTCGGCCATGATAATTATCTAAATAGTGCGAAAGATTCTTAAGAGCATCTTCATAATCTTCTGTAACCGCTTCAAGGGAAACGATTCCTCTAAATATTTTCTTTTGATTTTCTGTTAACTCTGAGCCCGTAAGAAGATACTTATGTCGTTCATATTCTCGTGCAATTAAACGCTTAATTTTGTGTAAACATCCATCCCATTTTATATTTTTCACATCTTTAAACGTCAACCATATTACAGGGTACTGTCCCTGCAAAGCCATAAGCTCTGGATACTGTTCTATTGCAAGACCATTAAACAAATATCTATTTGAGTCTTCTAGTCCTTCGACACGGCTCAAGACAGGCTTCTCAAAGAAATAACGAAACATAGAAAGATTAAGCGTTTTACCAAACCTTCGTGGCCTTGGAATTAAGGTTGCCTCAGCCCTGCTATCCCAAAACTCTTTGATAAACATGCTTTTATCGACATAATAAAAATCATGCTCGATAAGTTTTTTGAAATCATCAATGCCTATCGGCAATCGTTTTCTTTGCTGCATAGCTTTATTCATGAACAAAACTTTCTCACAAAACTCTTTCCTGCATCCACATTATCCTAAAATTGTCCTGTCGTATCTCATCGTATCACACAATCATATCACCCTGCATAGCCTACCATTAAACACACCTAAAGGCCACTTTACATCAGGCCTTCCAAGCAAAGACTCTTAGGCTAAACACCAGCCCTAACTCAATCATCAACCCGCACCTTCCCTTCAACGCGCACCTTTGCGCCTGCAAGTACGCGAACATCCAAATCACCATCACTTTGACTCGAATCGCCAAAAATAATACCATTCGCAAAACTTTGCGGACTTGTATCATAACCATATGTTGTACTAAATTCATACACACGCAACTCATGATTTGCTGAAATTCCGCCAGGGCTTGTTGTTGGACTCGCATACGTTCCAACGGCTAAATAATTACCATCCGGTCTCCAAGCAAGAGCAAATACACCAATATTTCCTTGATCGCCACTTTCAACCCCTACCAATGATTGGCCATCAAATCTATAGATACGCAACTCATGATTTGCTGCAACCCCTTCATTACTAGAACTTGGATCCCCAGATGTTCCAACCGCTAAATACTGACCATCAGGGCTCCATGATACTGAATAAATATCCTCGCCTCCCTGATCCTCGCTGACAATCCCTGTCAATGTTGAACCATTAAATCTATAAACACGTAGTTCATGATTGGCTTCAACTCCTTCATGGCTTGTACTTGGACCAACATCTGTTCCTACAGCCAAATATTTTCCATCAGGACTCCATGCAACCGATCTTGCACCGACTCCTCCTTGATCTTTACTTGTCACCCCTGTTAACGCTAAACTAGCAAAACGATAAACTCGTAATTCTTCATTTGCTAATACCCCTCCATGAGATGTTGATGGATTTGCAGATGTTCCTATAGCCACATAATCTCCGGACGGGTTCCAGGCTACAGATAAAACATTATTAGCACCTTGGCTAATAGTATCAACTTCCGTTAAACTTGGATCTGACCAGCTATACATTATTAACTGATTCCCTCCATTTACACGATCATCTGTCCCAACAGCCAGGTAATTTTGAGATGGATGCCACGCAACAGATCTAATCGCATCGCTCGCTATATTGGGAAAAGAATCTGCTTGTGTGTAATTATTCGGAGACATTATTTTCTTTGAATCTTTTAACGTTAAAGAAGATCCATCAAAAGAATAAATTAATAAATCATTATAGGTAGTCAAGGAAACACTACTCTGACCGCTAAACATGACATTGCCACCAACAGCTAATAAACTTCCATCATGGTTCCAAGAAACAGACCTAACCCTCGGAATTCCACCCAAATGGTCTTCTGAACTAAAAAAATGATCGTTATATAAACGGAAGAATCCATAATTTGCACTTGTTTTTCCAACTAAAGAACTTCCATCAAACTCATAAATACGGATTTCATGCTTCAGCGTAACATTTGTTTCAGAATTATTCGGCTCCTCATTTGTCCCAACAACAAGATACTTTCCGTCGCTCGTCCAAGATACCGAATTAACAGCCGGATAAACAGTATAACTACTAGGATCATCAGCGCCCGAATAGGTCCAATTAGAACCTTCATCCTTACTCACAATCCCTGGCAATGATGATGACAATAAACCCCATTCTTCATAAGCACTACTTAGCGTCACATTATTATCAAAGCAAACCATGCCTTTACTTAACCTCATGCCCGTATGCGTTGTTCGCAAGGATGCTCCATCAAAATACATTGTTGCCGTTTTGCTAAGCATCTTAATCAAATTGTTATCAGTAGATTTAGGGTAATACCATAACGTAGATTCTTTATCAAAACCTAACGTAGCGGCATCACATATATAACTTGCTTGAGTCGACTTATATAAAAACACAGATGTTCCTGTTACAATAACATCATCATGAATAAACAATTGCCCTCTAAAGAAAGAAAAGTCGTTTGCTAGGGCCAATTCTACATCTTGCAATACAATTTTACTTCCATCCCCCCACGCCATTATCATTGGAACACTATTTGAGTTTCTTACATTCTTAATTCTGATATTTTTTAACGTTAGCGTAACGTTATTATCAACAGTAATTTGGGCATGCGGTTCAAGATAAAGCGTCGTCCCATGCCCATTAATTATCGTGTCCCCAGAAATATGTAATACTTTATTTTCTGGAATAACAAAACTACACGATAATACTAACGAGTACCCATTGCCATCAAGAATACCTCCGGTTGTCAAATACGCGTTTGAGCCCACATAAAAATCGTCGCCCAAACTTATAATACCCGTATCGCTAAGATTTATATTCCCTGTTACAGGTGTCGGCGTGTTAAGCGTTAAAATTTTACCAGCATCAACCGTAAAACCGTCTTTGAAATACACATAGTTTTGCTCTGTCATATTGCTTACATATGTTTGATGCGTATCATAAATCTTTACAGCGTTACCAAATAAACCACTCAAATTAACAATCGCATTGCTCGAATTTTTACAGCAATATCCAAACGCATTACTGTTTACTCGCAGCTGATCTTCTAAGTTCAAGATCGCACTACTGTTATTCTCTGCAAGATCTGTCCCTATCGAATCTAAGTGTAAAATAGAATTACTCGAGTTTTTGCAGCAATATGCAAGCGCGTTACTGTTCACGCGCACCTGAGCATCAAGCTTTACAAGCGCATTACTTGAATTCTTACAGCAATACACAAACGCATTACTATTCGTTCGCACCTGAGCGTCAAGCGCATTTATCGCATTACTATTACTCTCAATCAAATCAGGCGACGAAGCAAGCTCAGAGCCTGTCGGCTCAGAACTAATAATCGTTCCAGCTGCATACACAGGCACCCATGTATCAGGAATTTTATTCGCACGGTCACGGACAATAGAGCGCTCACTCCAACCTGTAATATTATTTACCTGGTCTAATTTAAGATGCGAGTTAGAATCTTTGATAACAAACGCTGATGCCCCGCCACTGACAAATTTAACACCAGCAAAAGCACCCCCTGATATGCCTGACAAAAACATGCAAAAAACCATAACGCTTGTTATGCTTGTTACAATAGACACAAATGACACGTGTGATCGCAACGACTTGTACATAAAACTTTCTCCCTTATGTTTCTCTGTTACTACGTCTTCTTTCAAACTTTTTTCGCTTCACATTTATACTCAATACGTTTAACATAACCAAACGCTTTTTTCTCTTTTTCTCACCATGTGTTAGCACAAGCTCTAACGCTAACTTGCATTGTTATAATGCACGTACCCGGCTATTTCAGCTTGCGCACCGCCAAGCACGAGAACATCAAGGTCATACAAACTTCCAGCACCTGAATCACCAAAAATAATCCCATTACTAAATGCCTGCTCATTTGTTTCAGCTACATAATGCGCTTGATACACATAAAACTCTGGACTACTTTCATTATAAGTTCGACCACAAGCCAAAAAATTCCCATCAGGTCGCCATGAAACAACACGATTTCTGTCCGCAAGTACACTAAGTACACTCGTTATTGTAGCACCTTCAAATCTATAAATATTATAACCATACGACAAATAGCGACCATTCGAATGCCATGCAAGTATGTCCGTATAGTAAAAAGAAGAACTACTTTGATCATAACTTCCAACACCAACCAAACTCGTTCCATCAAACCTAAATACTTGTAACTCATCACCCCCTGTTATACCGCTATCTGTATACGTTGGAGTACTCTGCGTTGCAACGGCAAGATAAGTCCCATCGGGGCTCCAACGAACACTTTTCACGCCAACCCCTTCATCAATACCAGCAAATCCTGTTAACACACCAGTTGTCTTGTTAAAGCTAAACAACTGCAATTCGTCACCAGCTGTAATACCACCCCCTGAATACACTGGACCAACTTCTGTTCCAACAGCTAAATAATTACCATCAGGGCTCCATTGTACTGTTGTAACATCAGCATCTTGATTAACACTTGTTACCCCCGTTAAACTTTCACCATCAAAACTAAAGATTTGCACTTCATGCCCCGCTGCTATACCAGCATCAGAATAGGTAGGATCAACATCTGTCCCAACAGCAAGATACGCCCCATCAAGGCTCCATGAAACCGTTTGGACATATACGCCATCTGGAGCAAGCGTAAGCGTTTGAACAGACGTAAAGTTTTCACCTTCACGTTTGTACAGATATAAAATACCCGTTCTAACAGCAAACCCTGATGCAAATGCAACATACCGCCCATCAGGGCTCCATGCAACAGAAGTACACGAACGGCTATCAATGCTCAAACTTAAAAAAGCACCTGAAAGCGATAACGTTGCTTCATTAAATCTATAAATACCAATCCTAGGCGTTCCGCTTGTTCCTATCGCTACATACTTCCCATCAGGACTCCATTGAGCAGAATTAACTGTAGAACCTATTTCTACCTGCATATTCACATCTGTCGTCATCGAAGCAAGCCGTGCATACGTCTGACTACTCAGTGTTACATTATTGTCTAACAAGAGCGCCCCCTTACTTAATCGCAAGCCCGTATGCGTCGTTTGCAACGATGCCCCGTCAAAATACATACTCGCTGTTTTACTTTGCATGTTAATTAAACTATTATTCGTAGACCCTGGATAATACAAGAACGTCGAACCATGATCAAATCCAAACGTAGCTCCATCGCAAATATAACTAGGCTGCGTTGACTGATACAAGAACGTATGCGAACCAGAAATTAATACGTCGTCGTGAATAAATAACTGGCCATTTCTGAACATAAAATCGTCTGCGAGGGCAAGCTCAGCGTTTAACAAAGCAACACGCGCGCCAGGCCCCGTTGGGCGAATAATTGGGTTAGAGCTATTATTTCGCGTATTTTTAACACGCATGTTTTTAAGCGTCAGCGTTACACCATGATCGACAACAAGACATGCATGGGGTTCTAGATAAAGCGTGTTACCACGCCCATCTATAGAAAGTGTCGACGTAATATGTAACTGCTTACCAGCCGTGAGTGTTAGATCGTTGTCAAGCGTAATCGTATGCCCACGACCTTCAATAATTCCCCCGTTAGCAAGTGTTGCATCAGAAGCGAGATATAATGGCCCGTTAAGAATAATCTTACCCAAATCGTCTAAGTTTATTTGACCAGAAATACTTTCAGAAATATCAAGCGTAACGTTAATATTACGGTGTACAAATATCCCGTCAGCGAATTTCACAAAACCCTGAGCATAATCATGATTTGTATCAAATGTTACTTGAGAACCTTGCCATTGAACAGAAGATGTCCCATCAATATTTTGTAACCCAGCTGATACGTGCACGCAATATAGTACCGACAGTAACAAACCTATAGTTAGACGTAAACGATTAAAACAAAAAGAAAAACGCTTTTTCATCACAGCTCCATACTCGTACTTCACATTACTTACTCACGTTATGTACTCTAGCTAGTTACATGCAGTTACATAGCCATCTATCTCTACCTGTGCCCCTGCAAGCACATGAACATCTAATTCGCCAACACTCCCAATTTTGGAATCCCCAAAAATTATCCCGTTGCTAAACGTCTGATCAGTTGTATCAAAACGATAACCAACTTCATATATACGAAGCTCTCGGTCAGGAGCGATATTGTCTGCTGCAGGAATTGGCCCAACTCCCATACCTACGGCAACATACTTTCCATCAGCTATCCAGGATATATCTTGTGGATATGGATAGGGAGAAACGGTTGTCTGTAAATTTATCTCAAAAGCACTCACCAAACTCGTTCCATCAAAAGATAACAGCGTAATTCGTCCATTATTAAAGTTATCCCGGGCAAGCAAGATATACTTCCCATCAGGGCTCCACTTAGCTTTCATAACTCTTTGAGGCACATCTATTCCAACAACTCCATCTAAAGAAGCAACCCCTGTCAACGTGGTCTCATCAAATCTATAAATCATAAATTCAGGATCTCCCGGCAAATCTTCTGGAACTGCATTTAAGTTTGTCCCAACTCCTAAATATTGCCCATCAGGACTCCATGCAACCGTATACGCATGATGAGCGCCCAAACTTTTAGTCGAAACACCAAAAAGCGTTGGGGTCGACGTCGTATCAAAACCAAAAACCTGCAATTCTTCTTTTGTATCAACAATCGACTGCGGGTCTCCTACAGCGGGTTCCGGAGATGTTCCAACGGCAAGATATTTCCCATCTTGTCGCCACGCCACCTGATATACACCATCACCTCCCTCATCTTTACTAGCACATCCAGTAAGCGTTGGTACAGACGTAACATCAAATTTATATACCTGCAGCTCATGGCCTGCATCAATCCCAGGATCTCCAGGGTTCGGACCCGCAGCTGTTCCAACTGCAAGATAGTTTCCATCAGGGCTCCACGAAAGACTATTTACGTTCACCCCACCCTCATCTTCACTCACAACCCCAACCAACTGAGGCGTTGATATTGTATCAAATCGATATACTTGAATCTCGTGTCCACTTCCAATATTCGGATCCCCCGGGTTTGGATTTGCAGAGGTTCCAACTGCAAGATATTTTCCATCTGGTCTCCATGCAAGAGCAAGAACGCTTGAACTTCCTTCATCTTTGCTCACCACACTAATAAGCGTTGGTGTTGGAACTAGATCAAAACGATATACACGCAATTCTAATCCACTATCGCTATCATCTTCTCCTCCATCAGGATTCGCACCTGTTCCAACTGCAAGATATTTTCCATCAGGCGACCAGGCAACCGCACGAACACCAACATTCCAGGTTCCTTTTCCTCTAACCCCTGTTAATGATGTCAGGTCTGTATCAGAAGCACTTGAAAGCGTTACGTTATTATCGAAACACAACACGCCTTTACTTAAGCGCATGCCCGTATGTGTTGTAAGCAACGTTGCCCCGTCCAAATATAACGTCGATGTTTCGCTTTGCATTTGGACAAGACTATTATCTATAGTGCTCGGGTAATAAAAGAACGTTGTGTTTTTATCAAAACCAAGTGTACTCGCATCACAGATATAACTTGTTTGTGTTGATCGATATGAAAAAACAGACGTGCCCGTTACGATAACTTCGTCATGAATAAATAACTGCCCCTCTCGAAATATAAAATCGTCAGCAAGAGCTAACTCGACATTTTGTAACGCTACGTGTGCCCGATATCCTGTTGGTCTTATAATTGGGTTCGCTAAATTATTACGCATATTCTTAACACGAATATTCTTAAGCGTTAACGTAACACCATGATCGACAACGAGACACGCATGGGGTTCTAGATAAAGCGTGTTACCACGCCCATCTATAGAAAGTGTCGACGTAATATGTAACTGCTTACCAGCCGTGAGTGTTAGATCGTTGTCAAGCGTAATCGTATGCCCACGACCTTCAATAATTCCCCCGTTAGCAAGTGTTGCATCAGAAGCGAGATATAGGGGGCCGTTTAAGATAATTTTACCAAAATCGTCTAAGTTAATTTGGCCGTTAATACTTTCTGTAATATCTAGCGTAACGCCAACATTACGGTGTATAAATATTCCGTCAGCGAATTTTACAAAGCCTTGGGCAAAATCTTGATCTGTATCAAACGTTACTTGCGAATCTTTCCATTTGTGACTTGATATCCCATCGATATTTTGAAGCCCTGCATATAAAGATAATGGGAACACCAAAAAAAAGACATAACTCGTTATACAAACAAGCGACAAAAAAGAAAAACGTTTTTTCATTACTTCCAGCCTCGCTTACATTACGTACACTAATTACTCTCTTCAATTACTCTCGGTTACATAACCAGCTATTTCTACATGTGCATTGGCAAGCACATGAACATCTAAGCCTCCAACTCCACCTGGTTGAGATGGGTCGCCAAAAATTATGCCGTTACTAAAACCTTGTGGCGTTGTATCAAAACGATAGCCAACTTCGTACACACGAAGTTCATGACCTGCGGGAATACTATCATGAATTGTCGTTGACTCAACAACAGTCCCAATCGCTATATATTTACCATCAGCTCGCCACGAAATACCAACTGCTGTCGCTCCTAGCTCTTTGCTCGCCTCCGTTATTTCGTATAACGATGTTCCATCAAAACGACAAATAAAAAGCTCTTTCCCAGAACCAATATTTGTGAGATTCCTTGTTCCTGCGACATAACTACCATCAGGGCTCCAAGTCAAACGCTGAAAAAGCCCAAGATCAAGGCTATCTACACCAATCAACGTTGACCCGTCAAAACGATATACGCGTAACTCGTCTCCAACGCTAACCCCTTCATGCGTAGTATCAGGATTTCCTGATACTGTAACCGCAAGATATTTTCCATCAGGGCTCCATGAAACATAACGAACGTCATCAAAACTATCATCTCCTTGGTCACGGCCAGTAATACCAATGAGCGTTGGTGTTACTGTCGCATCAAATCTATAAATCTGTAACTCACTATGCTTAGCAATATTTTTCCCGGGCTCTCCAGGAACAGGTTCAACACTTGTCCCAACAGCAATATACTGACCATTGGGATGCCATTCGATAGATAAAACGGTAGATGTTAAGCCCATATCTTTACTCGCAATACCAATTAACGTTGATGTCGAAATAGGATCAAAAGAATACACCTGCAACTCATGGCCCGTAACAATCTCTGGGTCCCCTGGTATGGGGTCAATCCACGTTCCAATCGCCAAATAGTTACCATTAGGGCTCCAAGCAACAGGAATAGACGCACTCACCCCCTGCTCTTTACTTGCAACACCAATAAGTGTCGGCGTCACCGTCGCATCAAAACGATATACCTGTACCTCATTACCAGCAGGAATCTCAGGATCTCCTGGGATTGTAGTATTGTGTGTCCCAAGAGCTAAATACTTTCCATCAGGTCGCCAATCGATAGAATAAACTCTTTGCCTAATCTTTTTACTCGCAATACCAACTAGTGTTGGTGTAATAGCCGTATCAAAACGATACATTTGCAACTCATGTGTTTTTCCAATAACAGGATCTCCTGGGGTTGGATTATAGAGAGTTCCAACAGCCAAATACTTCCCATCAGGGCTCCATTTCACCGTGCTAACGCTTTGATCCTCTTCTTTACTCACAACACCTGTTAAATTCGTTAAAAGCGTTTGCGCTACCGTACTTAGCGTTACGTTATTATCTAAGCACAGCATGCCCGTACTTAAACGCATTCCCGTATGCGTTGTAAGCAACGTTGCCCCGTCTAAATATAACGTCGAAGTTTCGCTTTGCATTTGAATCAAATTATTATCGACAGAACTTGGGTAATAAAAGAATATCGTACGTTTATCAAACCCAAACGTACTCGCATCACAAATATAACTTTGTTGCGTCGAACGATATGAAAAAACAGACGTGCCTGTAATAATTACATCGTCGTGAATAAATAACTGACCCTCGCGAAATATAAAATCGTCAGCAAGCGCAAGCTCGACATTTTGAAGAGCTATCTGTGCCCTATGTCCCGTTGGACGAATAATTGGATTGCACAAATTATTACGCGTATTTTTAACACGCATATTCTTAAGCGTTAGCGTTACACTATTATCAACAACTAAACACGCATGCGGTTCAAGATAAAGTGTATTGCCCATGCCGTCTATAGCAGTCGTACTTGTTATGTGTAACTGTTTGCCTTCAGGAATAGTCGTGTCGCTTTCAAGTATAATCGTATGCCCACGACCTTCGATATTACCCCCTTGTGATAAAATACTATTGGGTGCAAGCGTTACTGGCCCATTTAAAATTATCGACCCAAAATCATTAAGATCGACGGGGCCAGAAATACTCTTGCTAATATCAAACGTAACATACGCATCTATTGGGATATCAAAGCCGGCTAAAAATTTCACATAGCCCGTTGCACTATCCCCGTCAGAAAAATTATACGTACTCGTTTGCCAGGAAACAGAACCTGATTCTGTCCCATCTATTGATAAAGCTTGCAAAAAATATGGGAAAAATAAAACGAAAAAAAAACAAAATAAAAATACAGAAACCGCTGGCACATGAAATAAACGGCTATGCCTCATCAGGTCAATCTCCTTTCAAAACACCATCACCTATTCTCTTTCTTTTTCAAGATTCTATAGTTTTGCAAAAGTTCACCAAAAAAGCAAAAAAAAAAAACTCTTCTAAAATTTTGAAACAATCACCCAATATTTTTTAGCTATTTTGAATTACCATCGAAAATTTATTAACACAAAACTTAAACTTTTTTGAAAAAGAAAAACTCTATGCTTTAATTTTTCCTTTCTCTTGAGTTTCTCTTCGCAGATCGTTACAATACATTTTGTAACTTGTGGGGAAGCCCAAAAGCACTTAAAACAAAAACTTTTTTATGTTTTTATCGTATTAAAAATACAGATAAACTATAAGGGGAATCGTATGCTCTCATCAAATAAAAAAAAGCCCGCTGAAAAAAAAACGGGCAAAAAAAAAGTGTCATCAAAAACGTCACAAAAAGTATCGCTCAATCAAAAACTGTGCAATATTCTTGACGGGTATCTTGACCAGCATAATTGGCAAGTAAACGAGAACGGCAACACGGGATACTCGTTACAGGGGTTAAACAATTACTTACACAACGAAGTTACCAAGCAATACTGGCTCGGCAAAATTTATCCAAAAGAAATAGGCGACGCGTCACGCTCGGGCGACATGCACATTCATGATATGGGCAGTTTATCGACGTATTGCGTTGGGTGGGATTTACAAGATTTATTAACCGTCGGGTTTCGTGGCCCAACAAATAAAATCGAGTCAAAGCCTGCTAAGCATTTTAGAACAGCACTTGGACAACTTGTTAACTTTTTCTACACAATGCAAGGAGAGTCTGCTGGCGCTCAAGCTGTCTCTAATTTTGATACGCTACTGGCACCGTTTATTCGCTATGATAATTTAAACACAGAACAGATAGAACAAGCATTTCAAGAATTTTTCTTTAACATGAACACGCCAACACGTGTTGGTTTTCAAACGCCGTTTACAAACGTAACGATCGATCTTTATGTTCCTACGACGCTTGCTAACACACATGTTATTATAGGCGGCGAGCCACAACGAGAAACATATAGCGAATTTCAAGAAGAAATGAACATGTTTAACAAAGCGTTTATCAAAGTTATCAGTAAAGGCGACGCCAAAGGACGAGTATTTACCTTTCCTATTCCAACGTATAATATCACCAAAGATTTTGATTGGGATAATTCAACGCTTGATGGCCTATGGGAAGCAACGGCAAAATATGGTATCCCATATTTCTCAAACTTTGTTAACTCTGACATGAAGCCTGAAGATGCACGAAGTATGTGCTGTCGTTTACGTCTTGATAACAGGATATTAAGAAAGCGCGGCGGCGGGCTGTTTGGCGCGAACCCATTAACGGGCTCTATTGGCGTTGTAACGATTAATCTCCCACGCTTGGGGTACTTAGCTAATAATAAGCAAGACTTTCTTAAAAGACTTCTTGTCGTCATGGATATGGCGAAAGAAAGCCTTGAAATAAAACGAGTCGTTATCGAAAAATTCACAGACTCTGGGTTATACCCGTACAGTAAGTTTTTCTTGCGTAATATCAAAGAACGCTTTAAGTCTTACTGGTCAAATCACTTTGCAACAATAGGCTTAGTAGGCATGAACGAAGCATGTATTAATTTACTGGGCAAAGATAAAGATATTGGAACAAAAGAAGGTCATGCATTTGCAAACGAAGTACTTGAGTTCATGCGTGATAAAATTCAAGAGTATCAAGAATCAACTGGCAACTATTATAATTTAGAAGCAACCCCTGCCGAAGGCACAAGCTATAGGTTGGCACAAAAAGACAAAAATTTATATCCTGATATTATCGCTGCAAACGAACCTGATCCCAACAACACACGTGTCGTCGGACAACTAGATAATACTCGTGTCGTCGGGCAACTGAGCCAAGAACAAATAAAAGCTGGGGCCGTAAAAGCTGATACGTTTGCGCCGTTTTATACAAACTCAAGTCACTTGCCAGTCGATTACACAAACGATGTTTTCGAATTACTTGATCATCAGGACGATCTGCAAACAAAATATACAGGCGGCACAGTCGTTCATGTTTTCTTAGGCGAGCAAATTAGCGATATCAATGCGATTAAAGCTATAGTCAAAACGATATGCCATCGTTATCATTTGCCATACTTTACGCTTACACCAACGTTTTCTGTTTGTCCTGTACATGGGTACATCTCAGGAAATCACCCGGTGTGTAAAACATGTGGAGTACAAAACACCGTATATTCACGCGTCGTTGGGTATCTCGCCCCTGTGAGCCAATGGAATATTGGAAAGAAAGCTGAGTTTAAATTACGCAAAACGTATGAAAAAAGTTTTGAAAAAAAACGTAAAAAGAAAAAACAACCAGATGTCTCAGGAAAAGAAAAACAGCAGTTCATTTGTTAAGTAATTTGTTAAGTTAATTTATTGTCTGAACCAGGATTGGCCCCAGGCTTCGCGCAAGGCTTCCAGCCTACGCCCTACGTGGCTACGGCGGACATGTCGCCGGGCACGGCAGGAAAAGACGGATAGGGTTCTTTCATGCAATCCTGGTTCAGACAATAATAAAACGAGAAAAAACATGAAAACACAAGATAGGCAAGAATTACCCATAGGTGGGCTTCAAAAAACGACCCTAATCGATTATCCAGGAAAAATAGCCGCAACGATCTTTACTATCGCTTGCCCCTTTAGGTGTTTATATTGTCACAACCCATCACTTGTTTTACCCAAACAGTATGCACAAGCAATCCCAGAACAAGAAATTCTTGCTTTTCTAGAAAAACGAGCCAGACAATTAGAAGCTATATGTATAACAGGAGGTGAACCAACGATGCATAAAAGTCTAGAAAGCTTTATGCAAAAAATAAAAGCTATGGGTTATTTAATCAAGCTCGACACAAACGGGATTTTCCCAGACAAACTTAAAGTGCTTCTTGAAAAAAACATAATCGATTATATCGCCATGGACATTAAGGGGCCACTCAAGAAGTATCACACGATCACGGGTATAAAAAACCCAAAGCTTATCTCGTCTATAGAAAAAAGCATTAAGCTTATCATGGACGCAGGGGCTCAAAAAGCCATCGATTATGAGTTCAGAACAACAATAGCCAAACCCCTTCTTGAAGTACGTGACTTTGAATCTATTGGCAAACTTATTCACGGCGCACCAACGTATTTTCTTCAAAATTATAAAAAGCCTGACGAGCAAGTTAATATGTCAGTTGCGTTAGAAGAATTTACAGATCTGGAGCTTCAAGACGCAAAAAAAATCATGCAAAAGCACGTTGGGCAAGCAAAAATTCGCTAAAGCTCCCTCCAACTTATTTTTGCACAACTTGTATATATTTTCTTGATTCAGCCGGCTAAATGGACCATTTGACCAATGACCACGCTTTTGATATAATTACAAATATAAAAAGTAAAAATCTATTTTCGTTATTATTTGGAGGTTCTCGTGAAAAATCTTAAAAATATTTTTTTAACGCTACTTTTTTGTGCTAGTACTCTCGTATGTAATTACACACATGTGCATGCTATGACAGAAGAGGTGACTGTAAGTTCGTCTTCTTCAAGCTTTTCTAGTTCTACAAACTCTCAAGCACCCAAAAGAAGACGCCCTCAAGGGCCACGAGTATTAAAACGAGCACGAATCAGCCCCGAAAACTATTCTGGGGATGAAATGGAAGATGAAGCACGAGCAAAGCTAGAAGCCGAAAATCCTAAAAATCACGTTACGTTAGTTTTTGAATCACTAAACCCTATTTTTTGTACACATGACTATTCAACCATAGCAACACAACTTCAAGAAATTATAGAACAACTGGCCAAACAAAGAGTAACCCCACCAGTTACACTCCCATCAGAAGAATTACCTAAACAAGATTTTATTGCTGGATTACTGCGTATAACCCAAGAGCTCCAAAGAAGAATCGCATACGCTCGCAATCCACTGTTAAACCCAACAAAAGATCAACTTGCCAACATGCAAGTTACGCTTACAAGCGCTTTAAAAATTATACAAATCGATAAAAATAGTTTAGTCGCACACGCTTGTGAACAACTAGTTGCGATAATTCAAGAAAACGCTCATCAAACAGAAATGCTTTTCAATATTATTCTAAGGATCGAAGTTCTTTTAGGTCAAATCAAAAGCTCAGGGCTTGAAGAAGATATAAACACACAAGGTCTACTTTTAATACGCAACTATCTAAAAGTCATGCATGCAATGCAACAAATAATAGTACGCATACAAACAAGCCATGGCGCTATTCCCTTAGGAAAAATAATTTATATACTACATGGACAATCAATCGAAACTATCGATATTGAAACAGAAAAATCCCCTAAGTATATTGATCTACTTATCGCAATAACAACTAGAACAGTCGATGAAGTAATTGGAATCATGAATACTCAAAATCACAAATTCAAACGAGTATACCTTACGAACCATAGACAGATAACACAATATCGTAGAATTATTGCCATGATTAACAGCCTGGCAGAAGCCCTTGGGCTAAAGACACGGCTTTTAGATACAACTGAGCACTTGGACATGTACGAACAAAACCAAGAAGAAGCTCAAGCGGTTTCTGAAACGAATGACCGTTTAAGAATCTTAAAAGAAAAAATTACACGCTTACTCGCAGGAATACAAGAAAAAACAAATATCCCAATCTCCCGTATTGGAACAATTGCTCGAGTTTCAGAGCTTAATGGAAACATGCCAACACATCTTACGCTAGAAACAATCCAAGAACAATTTAATCAACTCCACCAATATCATACAGCGACAGATTCAACAGTTAATCACGCGCTCACAGAATTATTTGTTAGCCCTCATGGATTTACGTGGACTCAAGTTGATACGATTGTAGAAAATCTTTTTCTTCTAACTGAAAGTATTTCAGCATAATTATTTCCCACAGCTGCGCATAAGAATGCTTGGTGTGGGTTAACATAAGCGTCACCTGTTCCACAGGTTCTTGTATGAATTATTTTTTTAAGAAAATCCTTCGAGGAGCCTGCCTACGCAGAAGCTACGGCCGGCTCTTCAAGATGAACGGATTATTTGTAATCGCCTATCGTCATATTTGTTTCATCAGTTTTTTTACGCGCTTTCTTTTTGCGAGACTTTTTACTCTTCCCAAACTGTAAAGAAAAAAGATGCTCTAGTTCTTTTACACTTGTTGCATCTGGAACAGATTTATCTTCACGATATCCCATAAGTCTGGGAAAACGCAACGCAAGTCCATCTTGATCTTCTGTTTCACCTGCAGTGTGTAGCGGCGAGCGCGTTATCTCATCTGCGCGAATAACACATATAAGCTTAGGAGTCACCCAAACGTCCGGGTATAACTCTTTGGCACACTCAACGTTATTTGGCTTACGCTGCACAGCTATTTTATCACAGGCTTTCTTTTGATCTTTCCATTCTTTGTCTGTTAAACCCGTGCCAATTTTAGCAACTGTCTGGATAGTATCTTGTTTTTCGTTAAAAACGCCTACTAGTAACGCACCTATACCAAAGCTTGCACGTTTGCCATGACCAAAGTAATAGCCGAGAATAATACAATCTATTGTGTCGTCAAGTTCGCCTGTTTCTTTGCGCTTAAACTTTATCCAGTTAAAATTTCGCTTTCCTGGCTGATATATAGCATCAGGGCGCTTAATAACAAGCCCTTCTAGCCCGCTTGATATATTTTGCTGAAAATAGTCGTCTAACGTATCAGCATCTTCGATCTTTTTTTCTTCGATTAAATAAAGTATCTCGTCTTTTTCTATTTTTTTCGTGTCTAAAATCTTCGCTAATTTTTTACGTCTATCTTCATGTGACGCATCAAGTAACGATGCCCCATCAAGATAGAGTACATCAAAAAAATATAATTTTAACGGGAACGCTTGTGCCACCTGTTCGATATCATATTTACGTTTTCGCTTGACCGTTTCTTGAAACGGCAAAAAGCTTTGAGTTTCGATATCGTACCCAATAGCTTCGCCTTCGGCTACAAGGGTTTTAACGTTAATATCTTCAAGCGCTTTGGTTAAATCTGGAAACATGGCCGACATGTCTTGCAAGTTGCGTGAAAAGAATTTTAACACATGCTTTTGCTTTGTTTTGTCGATATGTACTTGCAAGCGAAAGCCGTCTAATTTGGGCTGGGCTATACATGGGCCTAATTTTTTTACAATCGCTTGGGCACTCGATAATCTTTCTGCTGCAGCGGGTCTAATGGGTATACCAGGAGTAATACTTATTTTTTTAATCCCAGCAAGCCATTTCTCTTTAAGTATTTTTATGATCAGGCCAATATCGACTGAGACGTTATACGCATGTTCAAGCTCTTTACGTATAGATTTATCACCCGTTTGCATCCAAGAGAAAGCATCAAGAAGCGTCATGTCTGAAAAACCAAGACGTAATTTCCCAATGATCACGCGCACGATATACTTACCAGAAATTGGATCTAATTGCTCAAGAAAATCATAAAGATCTTGTTCTTTTGCTTCTTGCGAGCCTATTCCTGTGATAGAAAGAAAGTGTAAGAGTTTATTGTGCACATCAAGCACAGACAGTTCTTTTGTTAGCTCTATTTGTGTGTAGTTTTCTGCAAGGACAAGCCCCAAATCGCCCATTTTAGCCATCGATAATTGCGTTTGCGTTTGTGTTTTTTTCGTTAAACGCGCGATTACTTTTATCATGCTTTTTTCGGCAAAATTAAACTGCGTTTTTTGATACACGGCTTGTACATCGCCAAGTGAAAGATATGCAATAATCGCAGCCTCTTCAGGCGATACTTTTTCTAAAAGCTCTGCCAAAAGATGCGTAATTTTAAGACGCTTTGTCTCTTGCTCAAGAGACTCAAAATATTCTGCTACTATTTTGAATTTCATCACAACCCTTTTAGTGTTCACAAGACCGTATAAAATCGTCCGAAATTATTTTTCCTAGTTTTTCAAACATTTTTAAACCCGCGAAGCGGGTGTAAAAATATTATTTTAATCATATAAAACACCAAAACCAGACAATTATGGAGACCGCATAAAATTACGAATGTTTTCTTTGTGCCTAAACGTAATCCAACAACAGAGTATAACAAGAAAATAGAAAAGCATACTCCCGGGCGTCGAAAAAAACAAGCCATAAGCGATCGTAAGTATAAACGTTGCACCAAGCGACCCAATAAATACTTGACGGGTTAGACTTAAAATTACAAGCCAGGAGATAACAAATAACATAAGAAGCGAAAACGGGATCAGATACGCGATAATACCAAGCGTCGTAGCGACGCCCTTGCCCCCCTTAAAACGTAAAAAAATAGAATATGCGTTGCCAACAAGTAACACATATGAAAAAAAGAGCACCAGATTTTCTAGTGCTGCTGGTGGATAAAAACCAGACAAAGCCATACTCGCAAAATATAACAAAAAAAACGCTTTGAAAAAATCGATAAAAAAAATGTAGAAAAAATAAACGATGCCTTGGGGGCCTCGTGTCATAAGAACACGTGCTACGTTGGTTGCTCCAATATTTCCTGAGCCATGCTGCGTGATATCAAGATTAAAGAAATATCTAATCTTGATATTTTAATTTATTGAATGCTAT
>CAZFHP010000024.1:0-22984 GCA_964519365.1 uncultured Pseudomonadota bacterium | reverse complement strand
CGGTTTAACCGTGTCTATCGCAGGGCGAAACCAGTATAGCCCATTGCACAGGGAACAAATCGATCTATTCGATAAATTCGATCGCTCTTCCCCGAAGCTGTGGGCGTATTGATGAAGCAACCTAAATATGGCATTTGTTTTATGTTTCTATTTGTATTTAGTGCGAGCGTTTGATTGTATCGTGGAAAGATATATACTAATAGTAACAGTTATTTAAAATAACATATAAAATAACGTCGTGTAAAAACGGTGTGAAAAAAATAATTGGAGGTTATCATGTTTCAGCTATCAAAAAAACTATTTCAAAAGAAATTGTGCAAAATTTTCTTTTTGGCGATCTTATTCGTATGTGTTACGCATGTTGATAGTGTGCGATCAAACGCTGAGGTTTCTTTGCCGCAAGCAGTGAAAGCGCTTGAATTGCAGATTCCTCAAAAAGAAGAGTCTCAAAAAGAAAAAGATCTTGTTGTGACTGATCAAAGTAAATATCGTATAACGTGGACGTTTGATAAGCTTAGTGAAATGAGAGATGCTCTTGAGCAAATTTTACATAAAGATAAGTCGTTAAAACCAGAATCGAAAAATAGGATTTTGTGTGGGCTTAAAAAAGTTGGGAGTGTTATTTCAAGTTGTGTATCTTTCGCTCGATCAGGTATTCAGATGACGGTACAAACAGCGCAATCTATTTTTACGGTTAAAGAGGCTGTTCGCATACTTGTTTTGGTTGCCATAATAGATTGTATGTTTGGACAAACTGTTTTTAATGATTGTATTGTGCCTGTTAGTGAAAAGTTTGCGTCATATTTGGCGTACTTGATCGGTAATATGTCAAAGAGTGTTGTTACTGGCTTATCTGCTCCGTTACAAGATTGTTTAAATTCTGAAGAATGTACTACGCAGATGCATGAACTAATTGCAAATACAACAAAGCTTGTAACGCAAGCTGGATTAGAAGGTTCAGGAGCTGCGGCAGAAGGTGCTGCAAGTGCTGCTTACAATTGGTCATGGGATAACCCTGGAAAAGCGTTAATTGCAACAGGAGTAGCCGCTGGCTATGGTGCTTTAAACCTGTTAAAGTCACTGGTACCTGTGTTTAAGGTTTTTAAGTAACGTTTGATAGTCTCTAACGTGTAAAGTTTATAGAAGCCGAATGTTTTTGAAAAAACATTCGGCTTTTTTAGTGCAAACAAAAAGCCGCTGGTGATAACGGGAATTCTCTGCTAAACTCTAGCTTTTCAGAATAATTATTTGTTTTAAAATTCTAACCGCATGGGAATATCTGCATGGATAAAAAGTTTTTGTTTTCAGTTGGCTTAGCGCTGGTTTCTGTTTATGTCTTTCAGAATTATTTTACAAAAAGAGAAGAAACAACAAAACCAGGGGTTGTGTCTGTATCGCAAGCACCAGCGACTGCCGGTGGCGTTGTCAAAGTTCCAACAAAGCAGGAGCTTCACAGGCCATTAAATGTAGGTGTTGCTTTTGCGGACAAAAAAATATCTGGTTCAGAGCAGATGACAACAGTAGAAACAGATTTTGTGACAGCTTCGTTGTCAAACTTTGGGGGTGTTCTTAAACACATAGACTTTAAAAAGTACGTTGGCAAAAATAAATTACCATTACGTACGGTCTATAGTGCTGGGAGTTATGATGACGAACAACGCAAAAAAGCGTGTTTCTTGTTGGCGTTAAACGATAACAAAACGCCATATGTGTATCGCATGACAGGTAGACGTTCTGAGAAAAACAAGGAAATTGTTCAGTATCAAACAGAAAGTAATGGGTGGATAATACGTAAAACATATGCGTTTGATAAAGATACGTATAAGCTTGATGTGTCGCTTGATTTTGAACCACAATCAAGTAAGTCTCATGCAATACGACCAAGATTGTTTTTTGTTTCCCCATTTGTTCACGAACTTGGCAACGATACAATAACGCCGGTTATGTTTAACGAAAGCACAAACGCGCTTGAAAAAAGTAGCATCGACAAAACTGACGGGCTTGCCTGGTATTGGAATACTGATAAAGTTATCTTTGGAACAGAAGATCGATACTTTACTCATACGCTTATTAGTGATCCGTTAAAGTTTACACAACGAGCGTATTTTAAAACAATAGACCAAAAGAACGTTATGCCTATTCTTGAAGGCCCTGAAATAACAAAGAAACAGCAATGGACCATGTCTTTTTATATGGGTCCAAAATCTCATGAACATTTAACGGCTGTCGATGAACGACTGAGCGATATTTTATCGTTTGGCTGGTTGTCATGGTTCTGTAAGTTTATTCTCATGCTTTTAAGCTTTATTTATAATCACGTACAGAATTTTGGATTGGCGATTATTTTGCTAACGATTTTGTTGCGGTTGCCATTTGTGCCGTTATCTATTTATTCACGTCGCAAAATGGAACTCTATCAAAAGCATCAGCCACATATTAATCGCATTCGTATGAAGTACAAAAAAGACATGAAACTTCAACAGCAAGAAGTGATGCTTTATCACAAAGATCATAATCTTTCTCCTGCAACGCCTGTTATGGGATGTTTGCCATTGCTTATTCAGATGCCTATTTTATTTTCTTTGTATCGCGTGCTGGGAAGTTACGTTGATTTATATCAAGCGCCATTTTTAGGCTGGATCGTTGATCTCTCAGCCAAAGATCCATATTATATCTTACCTGTGCTTATGGGTGTTTCTATGATTTTAATGCAGTCTATGACGCCAAGTACTGGCGATGAAAAACAAAAAGTTATGATGTGGTTTATGTCCATTGTCATGACGGTTTTGTTTGCAGGTTTTCCTGCAGGGCTTGTATTATATTGGCTCATGAATAACATGCTTACAGTTGCTGAAGACGTTGCTCGTAAAATGTTTTTTAGCTTGTGACCCACAGCCGTGCCCGCCGAAAATACAACCCACAGCCGTGCCCGCCGAAGCCTTGGCGGAGGCTGGGCTGCGTCATGTAACCCACAGCTTCCTACTACGCTAAAGCTACGAAGGACAGGGCGGCTAAGAAGCCTTGGTGTGGGTTAACATAAACGTCACCCGTTCCACGGGTTCGTATTGGAAGTGATATTTCCCACAGCTTCCTACTACGCTAAAGCTACGAAGGACAGGGCGGCTAAGAAGCCTTGGTGTGGGTTAACATAAACGTCACCCGTTCCACGGGTTCGTATTGGAAGTGATAAAAAGAATTTAGGATTTTGTTATGAGTCATTCGTTTACTGTTTTTCCTATGCATTGTGTATGGGGAACTAAAGCTCGAACACCGTTTCTTGTTTCGCCATTAAATGCTCTTGTTTATAAATATATCACAGAGATTATAAATAGGGAGAAAGAGCAATTAATAGAGCTTAATGTAATGCCTGATCATGTACACTTATTGTTTTTGTTTAGACGATCGAAAGTAGATGTTGCGCGCTTGGTCAGAGTTATTAAAGCAAGGTCATCAAAATTTATTCGAGAACACTCATTAGGCAGAGAAGATTTTTCTTGGCAAAGAGGTTATGGAAGTTTTGCTGTAAGTTCTTCTCAAATAGGAGCTGTAAGGCGTTACATTCAAAATCAGGAAAAGCATCATAAGGCAGGTTCATTTGAAAAAGAATATTTTGGATTGCTAGATAAACATGGTATTGTTTACGACAAGCGAGATGTTTTTGATGAATAATAAAATTTATTTGAAATTGTATATTCCAATGGGAACCCGTGGAACGGGTGACGTTTATGTTAGCCCACACCAAGGCTTCTTAGCCGCCCTGTCCTTCGTAGCTTTAGCGTAGTAGGAAGCTGTGGGTTATATTATGATTCGCGTATTATGATTCGCGTATTATGATTCGCGTATTATGATTCGCGTGTTATATCGCGGTCATCAGACAAAAAAATAAGAGAGAGAACAATGTTTAAAAATTTACCAACGTTACAAAAACTCATACGGCAATTACAGCATGTGCCGTATTTGGCATCAAAAAATTTATATCGTGTTGTTATGTATTTTTTAACAAGCGATCGAGCAAATGTTCACGCATTATGCCAGGCGATTTTAGAAGCAAAAGATAATGTTAAGCCATGTACGGCTTGTTTTAATTGGACAGAAGATAGTGCTGGCCTTTGTTCTTTTTGTTCTTCGCCTAAGCGAGATAAGTCTCTGATCTGTGTTGTTGAAACATGGCTTGATTTAGCTGCGATAGAAAAAGTTGGCGAATATAATGGGTTATATCATGTGCTTGGGGGTGCCCTTTGCCCTCTTGAGGGTGTTGGGCCAGATGAATTGTATATCGATGCGCTTGTCAAGCGTATAGAACTAAGTCATACGAATGGTCAGGAAAGTAGCCAAGAAGACAAAAAAGCGTGTGAGAAAATTCGTGAGATAATTTTTGCAACAAACCCTACGCCTGAAGGTGAAGCAACGGCGAGCTTTATTGCGTCAAAAATGAACTCGTCTGATATTGTTATTTCAAAGCTAGCAAGTGGGGTTCCCATTGGGTCAAACGTACACTACATGGATCGTGTAACTATTTCTAAAGCATTGTCTGGTAGAAGGCCATTTTGAAAACGTATCGTAAAATACTTGGTATTTTTTGTACTTTTTTTTTGGTGCACCTGCGTGTGTATGCTTTGCCATTAGATTTTGTCAGTGACACAAAAAACTTACAGATTAAAAGTATTAAACAGACGGTTACAAGCAAAAATATAATTGTTTTTGAGGGTGACGTAGAAGTTTTGATTGACCATGCGATGCATATATGGGCGGATCGTGTTACGGTTAATCGGGCTCTAAGAACACTTGTTGTTGAAAAAGTATCGTCTGGTGCAATTAAGATCGAAAACCAAGATTTTTTGATTTTAGCAGATACGCTTGAGCTTGATTTGACCAACAAAACTGGTCACGCTAACAATATTAGATTTCACGTCAAAGAAGGCTATATTTCTGCTGGTCGAGCTGAAAAAGTAGGAAAAAACAAATGGTCTTTGCATCATATGACCTATACGGCATGCGCTAAAGACAAGCCCCATTGGCAAATAGCAGCACGTAAGGCGATGGTATACGGGGGCTATTTTATTCGAGTCTCAGGCGTGTTATTTAAAATTAACAAGATCCCTGTTTTTGCCGTTCCCAAAATGGCGTTCCCTATTCAGGGGCGATCGAAATCTGGATTTTTGGTTCCAAAGATTTATTTAGATTATGATAGTGGCTTTGGGTTTAAAGAAGAGTATTACTGGTATTTGGGGCAAAAGTGTGATACAACGCTGGGTGTTGATTGGCGGCGGAAAAAAGGGGTAGTCTTTTCTGACGAGTTTCGGTGGGCGCGCTCTGTAGGTAATTATACGTTTATCAACAGTAATTATGCCATTATGCGTAATACGTTTATGCACAGAGACGAAAAGATTTTGCGAGCAACGGACCAACGCTATTGGATTTCAGGTAAAGATTTTCGTTCATACGACGATGTTCTTTTAAATGGCAAGGTAAATTGCTTGGCGCGCATTGATTTTGGCACGGACAAAAATATTGGTTATCAGTTTTTTAACAGCATTAACGATATTGACAATACGTTTTATAATTCGTTTATTGTCAGAACAATATGGCCGAAAACATCTGACCTTATGGAATTACGGTTTGATTATACGAAACTATCAAGACGGCGTTATTCATATGTCAAAGAGCCAGACCAAGAAGAACGCTATGTTAAAGAATTAGACAATAGCGTTTTTGTTTCACAGGTTCCTCATTTTGAGTCGAATAGCGCCTATCGTATTTTTAAAAATAATTTTTTTTACCGGCATGATATGTTTGTTGACCAGATTGATTATCGTGAATCTGAGCATGAACGTTTATATTCTCAGCAAGATGCGCATTTATTGTTAGCGCGTGATGCGCAAACGGTTCCGTTATCGTTTGCTAATCTTGTACGCTTTAATTATCGTGCTACATGTGAAGAGGCGTTTAGTTTTTATCGCAATTATCTACGATTTTTTTTGTGCCCAAATATTCAAGTCAGAAGTTCTTTGATTAAAGATCAGGTGTTGCGAAAAAACGCTTTTGAACAAAAACTTTTTGCCCGTGGCGGCGGGCGTTTTTTTGTTCATGGTGGTGTACACTGGGCTTTGCCAGAACAGGCAACGCTTTGGTGTTTTAAAAAACATAGTATCATGAATTACTTTCAGCCTGTGTTATCCTGGGATTATATTCCAAAGTTTGACCAGAGCCATTGGTACCATATGGACAAATGGGATCGAGTGTATCCTAAAAATCAGCTTGAACTTTCTGTGCGTAATAATTTTGTTTGGGATAATATGAGTTTCGATATAAACATCTCTCAAGCATATGATTTTTATGATCAAAAAGATCTTTTTCCCCTACAACGTTCTGTTCACAAAAATACTCACTTATTACCGATACATGTTACCTGCGAACTTGAACGTCCTGAGTTTAATATATTACTTGATCAAGAATATGATATAGCAGACAAGAGATTATTACACTCACGTATAACAACGGGGTTTTCTGTTGGTAATCTGAAATTTGATATGGGGTATTTGTTTCAGCATCGTAAAATGCAGCAAGTTCGAGAGTTGCTTTCAAATACGAGTCACTTTATTTTACTTGATGTTTCTGTACCGTTAGGCAAAAATCTCACCGTTCGTTATGATGGACAGTTTTATTCAGAAACGGGCAGGCACTTTTTGGAGCTTTCGAATTTAAAGCCCCTTTTGCATAGAGTCTATTGTGAGTATAACGGACATTGTTGGGGGTGTTATCTTGGATACGAAGAAAAACGTTATCGAGAGTTGGGTAACGACAAGCATGAACGCGCTATCGTGTTTTCTCTTCGTCTTGATTCGCTTGGTTCGTTTGCAAAGAAATTTAAACGGCCGACGATTTTTAAAGATCATGAGTAATATACTTTACTTGTGGGATTAAAAATAGCTGTAAATGTTTCTGCTTTTACTCCTGACTGTCTGTTTCCCATAGCGTACTTATAGGCATAACATATAAATCTTTATCGAAAGCAAAATGCGAAGATCCTGTGTACAAAACAATTCCCTTAATGAATTTATCAGGGACGTTGGCTTGTAAATATTTTAGACCTTTGAAGTCATCTTTGCTTATGTTTTCATTGCTTTTTACTTCTATGCCAATAATATTACCAGAACGATTTTCAAGAATAATATCAACTTCTTTGTTGTTAACAGTTCGACAATGATATTGGTCGACTGTTGTTTTATTCCATGTTGCTTGTTTTTTGAGTTCTCCGACGACGAAGTTTTCAACGACTTTTCCCATAACGGTGGGATCTGTGATCGCTTTTTGTAGATTAATATCCAAAAGGTATGTTAAAAGTCCGGTGTCGACCATGTAGAGTTTTGGTGATTTGATGAACCGTTGTGCTATGTTTGTATTCCAAGAATGCTGTCGGTTTATAATAAAGATCGTTTCTAAGAGGGAGATATAGCGCTGTGTTGTTTTTGTTCCGATTTTAATATCACGAGAAACTTCAGCAGTGTTGAGTAGGTTTGATGAGCGGGAGGCTAGAATTTTTAAAAGATTTGGTAATTCTGTTAATTTTTCAATTTGTGCTAAATCTTTAATATCACGTTGCAAAAGAAGATTGAGATAATTTCGTAGCCAGACTTCGCGATCTTCATCATCAAAGGAATGTATTGAGGGATATCCTCCGATAAGTATTTTTTTGTATAAGTCGTGTTTTGATAGCGATGATGGTTTTTGGCTTATGATTGGTTGGTTAAATACAGCGTCAATGAATGATTCTTTTTTTCCAATAATTTCTCCTTGAGATAATGGCATGAGATTAATGATTTCCATTCTTCCAGCTAGAGAGTCGCCCATGCGTGGAATCAAAAGAGGATTAGCAGATCCAGTAAGTAAATATCTTCCTGGGGTTGGGTTTTGGTCAACGTCTTTTTTTATAGCAAGAAAGATTTCTGGAACACGTTGAACTTCATCGATGATAAGTGGCTTTTGTGAGTTTGCAATAAATCCAGAGGGATTATCTTTTGCTGCTAAGAATATTATTTCGTCATCAAATGTTACGTATGTATAGTTTTTATTTTTAACAAATTGTTTTGCGAGGGTTGTTTTTCCAACTTGTCGAGCCCCATTTAGAAGGATAACTCGACTTCTACCGAGTGCTTTTTCTAAGACGGTTATGATATTTCGTTTAAACATATAGACTCCTTTTCTGTTTGCAAATCGGACAGTTACTGTCGTAAATTATGACAGCTGCTGTCCGATCTGACAAAAAAATAGCAATAAAACAGCGTTTTTAGCGTAAAAGAGCGTTTTCGGTTGGGAAGGTGCTATGCCTTTGTTATCGATTTACAAATGACAACAATAAAATTAAGTACTTTATAAATCAAGCTAAAAATCAAATTCATGGACAAAGCTTTGCCCAAATTTATTATCAATATTTCTTAAAGCCCCTTTTTTTTTACTTTTGTAATCAAGTTGATAAGCGAATCAGGAAATTAAAATTTGTCGTAAACAATTACTAGAAAGGTTTTTTTAAAAATTTCCGTTCGCCCTGAGGTCGCAACGTAGTTGCGAGTCTCGAAGCCTGTCCTGAGCATTGTCGAAGGGGGTTTCCTTATTTATAAAAAGCTTGAGATCAAAATTTTCCATTGATTTTATCAAGTTTTTTTGTTTTAGAAAAATCGCGTAATTTTAATGATACCCTTCGAGACGCTCGCCTGCGTCCGTCTACGCTAAAGCTTCGACGAGACTTCGGCTCGCCCTCAGGGCGAACGGAAAGGAAAAAGAATGTTTTTATTCGTAGGGGTTTTAATTTCCTGATTCACTTATTAATCGCCTATGGCTGGAGCCTTACGCCACCTTGTCATGCTAAATTTATTTCAGCATCCACTCTATATGTTTATCCTTTATTCTTCAGTTCTCACAATATAGCCAGCGTATGTTTTTGTTTTCATAATGTTTTAATGCGATAAATAAGTTTATGAGTAACATGATCCTAAGAAAAATAAGGATACACAATAAGAGTGGATGCTGAAATAAATTCAGCATGACAAAGGGACGAAAGACCTTGTTTATAGGAGGTAAGAATAACTCCGGACAGTAATGATCCGGGGGCAGGATGACAAAGGGGCGAAAGTAACCTTCTCTTGGTGATAAATCAAACTTTGTACACCCTTGTGTTCCACGGGTTCTAATAGGAATTACAAAAAATTTCAGACAGTTACATACCCATCCCCCCGATGTTTACAAAATGAACTTACGCCAAGCGTGATTTTCGGTTATATCATTTCATTAGAACCTGTGGAGCGGGTGATGTTTATGTTAGCCCCCTTCGGCGATCTCAGGGCAGGCGCCCCAAGCCATCTTAGGCGCAGCTGTGGGTAATTGTTGGTTCAGACAACATACGTATACGACTAATCAAAACGTCGTATCACACACACACACACACAAATTTGTTTTCTTGAATTTTGAAAAATTATGTGCAAAGCTAAATATATTTTTTTTAATGGGGGATATGGAAAACTGGAGATTTATGTAAGTAAGTGTATGTAGGAGTATGAAGTTTTACTTTTTTTAGGAGAGAGTATCTTATGATTACCCAATTTTTTGTTTTCTTGTTTTTGTTTTCATCGTTTTCTTTTTCTTGTATGCCATTAGCTTCGCTGGATGGAAGAGAGGGTCAGCCGCATAAATGGAAAACAGCAAGTTATGCTTTTAATAATGGAACGTTTGCCCGAGGTTATGTTAAATTAGCCGCGGGCTTTTCGATTCCAAATAATGGCTTAGTGACGTTTGATGTTTCTGAAAGCGTTGAAGGTGTTATTAACATGCACACGTCTGGCAGTGGGACGTTGACATTAGACGGGCCATTAACACTTGCGCCAGGTGTGACGATTCCGTATGGGGGCAATATTGATGGGCAAGGGAATGCTATTTTACTTGAAGGCGATTTGACGATCCCTGCGAATAAAGTTTTACAGATTACGTCTGATACGTTAATCGATGGGCGAGGCAATACGCTTTATCTTGAAGACAATGCTCAAGTTACCGTTGACAGTAATGTTACCTTGTCGTTAAAAAATATGCGCGTCAAGAATGTGAATAACGACCCAAGTACTCCCATGATTAGTTGTAACGATACAGATAGTCGGCTCGCTTTGCAAAACGTCGAGCTTGCGCTTGGTAACGATTTTTATTTCAATCGCGGGCACTTATTTATTCACGACGATGTTATTGTTTCTGGAATGTCGAGTTTTGTGTATGGTGGGGTAAGTTCAAGCTTTATTGATGATGGTGCAACGTGGGTGTTTGATAAAGAATCAACGTTCTATTATGCTGCGCCAGGTATTGGAAATTTGATTCACATGCAGAGTAAAACAGCGAGCATGTATTTTGATGGGTCTACGTTACAAACAACAGATAATGGCTTAAAGCTAAGTAAAGGGAGTTTGTTTTTTGACAACCGCGTTTTGCTAAACAGTGCCGCTTCTGCGCCATCATATATCCCCCCTAATAGTTTTGAGTTTGACTTAATTCGACGTAATAGTTTAAGCGCTGAGAGTAGTTATAGTTATGCTGTTGAGTGGAGTCCTGATGGAAGGTATGTAGCTGTTGATTGGGGTTCATCTTTAAGAATATATAAGTTTACAGCGCCAAATTCGTTGACCCTCAAGGAAAACATTTTTCTTGATACGCGCGCTTATTCCATTGCGTGGCATCCTAGCGGTCAATACGTGGCTGTGGGGATGGATTATTATCCTTTTCCTTCCTTCTTAAAACTTATGGTGTTTCGTTTTAATCAGGCGACCGGTACGTTAGACACAACTCCTTTCGTAGAAGTTAATTATGGGAACTCTGTCGATTCTCTTTCGTGGCACCCTAATGGTGAGTACTTAGCGGTGGGTGGCACTCCTGGTAGTGGTCATAGATCTGTTGAGGTGTATCGGTTTAATCCGTCAACCGGCATTTTAAATACATCGCCGATACAGCCGAGCTTCTATCGTTATAGAGGTTATTCCGTTTCGTGGCATCCGGATGGTGATTATTTAGTTGCAGCAGATTTTGATAGTCTTGTTCTTTATAACTTTAATCCAACAACCGGTGCTATTTCGAAGAACATAAATTTTACCTATATCCATTACCTTTTTTCTGTTGCGTGGCACCCGGGAGGGTTATATTTAGCAATAGGAGGAGATTCTGGTACTTCTGGGCATCAAGAGATTGAGCTCTATAGTTTTAATCCAACGACAGGGGTATTAAACACAACGCCTATAGCAACGGTAGATTATGGTGGAGGGACCTATACAGAAATTAAGACCGTCTCATGGCATCCCGGAGGCGGTTTGCTTGGTGTTGGTGGGTCTGGTCCTAGGACAGGGCATCAGGAACTGGAAGTATATAGTTTTGATGTTGCAACGGGCACGTTAAACACAACGCCTATCGTGACGGTAGACTATGGAGCTACGGATTATACTTCACGTCAGGTTCAATCAATTGCGTGGCGACCAGATGGTGTATTCTTTGCTATGGCTGGAACGTATGTAGCTGGTGGGCATCAGGAGTTTGAGATATATAGTGTTGTTGCTGGTATGACCAATTATGATGGTATTATCTTTGGCGACAGCTCGTTAGCCGATGGTTTAGGTGATTTAGATGTTCGTGTGCTTGGTGGGGCGCGGGTTGAAATTGAAGGAAAAGTAACCGATGATTCGGTAGGGTAAAAAAGAGAAAAGTGTTTAACGTTTTGTTGAAGTAAGTTTTGAAGAGGGAGATGCCCGTGAATAGGAAGATTTTTAGATCGTCAAAAAAGCACGTTGATGTGAGTGTGTTTTGCTTAGTGCTTGTCTCGTGTGCTTTGTTTTGTCCCAATATCTGCGCTCGTATTCAGTTTGATAGTCATTCGTCAAGTATGGTTATAAAGCCTGCAGACTCGCAACTTGTCTTAGAAAACGTACAGACAGTGACAGGATTTAGTGAGTTTTCGATTATCAAATCAAATGGTCGTGTTACGCCCGACTCTTGGGCAGAGCAGTATTACGATAGTGTTGTGATTAGTCAGGAAGGGAGTGAATTGCCGGCGACGTTGCTTGTTAATGCGAATAGTAATGCAATAAACTATGGGCTTAAGAATAATAGCAATGTGATTGCTAAAATTGCTAATTTTTCTCTCGTGTACGATACGCACCAAATCTATATGGCCAACACGACTGAAGAAAATCTCGTATTTTACAAAAATGGCTTTACGGTGAACGCGGGAAGCGTATTAACGCTGAACACGCCAATTCCTGCAACTGGGAATATTAACTTAAATGGTACGGGAAGAATAAGTTTGGCCAACGATTTTTATTTGGGCTCGAACGCGTATCTTACAAGCGGGGGCTTGCTTGATGGTAATGGCTTTGCGCTTGTGCTCTCATGCACGTTTGCCATTCCTGAAAACCAAACGTTGCAAATTGGAAGTGATACGATAATTAACGGTCATGGGACGACGCTTTATCTTGAACCGCATGCGCAAATAGCTGTAGACTATGGTGTTACGTTGACGTTAAAAAATGTCAGAATTAAAAATACACGTAATGCTGTTTCACGCCCAATTTTAGCTGGTAGTCCAAATAGCAAGATCGTTTTGCAAGATGTCGAACTTGCACTTGCTGACGATTTTTACTTTAATCGTGGGCAGCTGTTTATTCACGACGATGTTGTTGTTTCAGGAACGTCAAACTTCTGGTATGCATCAGAAGAGCAAAGTTATATTGCTGATGGAGCGACGTTTGGCTTTGACAAAGGTGCGTCGTTTTTCTATCATCCAGTAACAGCGGATAATACGCTTATGCATATGTGTAGCAAAACAGCAAGCATGTTTTTTGACGGTGCGTCGCTTAAAACAACGCATACTGGCTTGCGCCTGAGCACGGGCACGGTGTATTTTGACAATAACGTTAATCTTGATAGTACGTTTGGTCTTTCGTATGAAGAAGATTGGGACTCATGGGTTGGCGTTGACAGCCGTGACCAAGGTGGTGATAGTGTTGTGGCTTGCGAGTGGAGCCCGGATGGGAAGTGTTTGGCTGTTGGAACAACTGCTCAACCGGGTCAACCGCCAAGTGGAAGCCCTGATGGGGGTGTTTATTATCGGCACGAATTACGTGTTTATGGTTTTGATGGTAATGCGTTAACGGGTATTGCGAGTAAAGATCAGGGGGGAGATGGTGCTCAGAGTGTTTCGTGGCATCCTGGTGGGACGTATATTGCAATTGTGACATCGAACAATCCAAGCACTGGCGAAGATGGGGTTACGGCTTTTCATGAAGTGCGTGTGTATCGTTTTGATGGAACGAGTCTTACAGGCGTTGCAAGTATTGACCAAGCGAGCATTCACGTTCGTTCTGTTGATTGGAGCCCTGATGGGAATTATATTGCCATTGGTGCCAATCTTAATCCCGTAGTTGGAGAGCCGCTTTCAACGACCAATATTGGGTCAGGTCATGAAGTACAAGTTTTTCAATTTGATACCACATCGACGCCGACTATTTTTGGGGTTGCGAGTAAAAATCAGGACAAGCAAGTTTGGGCAGTGCGATGGGACCCTAGTGGGAATTATTTAGCCGTTGGCACAGACGCCGCGCCTGTGCCTGGGGAGCCTGGTTCTAATATTATTGAAACAGGACATGAATTGCAGATCTATCAGTTTGATACAAGTTCTACACCAACGCTTTTTGGTGTTGCGAGTAAAGATCAAGACCAAACGGTAAGACTTATTGATTGGCGCTATGATGGGAAATATTTAGCGGTTGCGGCACATGCTAATCCTGTCCCGGGAGAACCTGGTGATACTATCCCAACGGGTCATGAAGTGCAGGTCTATGAGTTTGACACAAGCTCTACGCCAACACTTTTTGGTGTTGTGAGTAAAGAAGAGGGTGCCGTGAATGTATTTAGTGCTGCCTGGAGCCCTGATGGAAATTATTTAGCGATAGGAACTGATACGAACCCGACGGTTGGAGACCCGGTTATTGGCGATGATCATGAGTTACAAATTTATCAATTTGATACGACGTCAACGCCGACATTAATTGGTACGCTGAGCAAAAACTTTAATAAAGATGTGTTTAGCATAGCGTGGCGGCCGGATCACGAATATATTGCTGTTGGAACGCAGGCTGCTCCGTTGGGTGATGATCTTCCTGCGGGGCATGAATTGCGGGTGTATAAAAAGGGCTACACGTACACGGTTGCACCAAGTATAGACGCAACGCCGCAGTCGATAAGTAATTGCATAATTTTTGGTGATAGTTCTGTTAGCGATGGGAATTTAGATGCTTACGTGCTTGGTGGTGCGCATGTACATGTTGATGGCATGCTTGTTGATGATAGTGTTTGATTGGACTCAGGCCCACAGCTGCGCCGGAGGCGGCTTGGTGTGGGTTAACATAAACGTCACCCGCTCCGCAGGTTCTAATAGGATACAATAAATGAGAATTATGCTCGGTATAAGTTTTCTGTATGATGAGATGTATGGTTGTTTAAAATCGTTTGTAATTCAAACGGGAACCCGTGGCGCGGGTGACGTTTATGTTAGCCCACACCAAGCTGTCTTCAGTGCAGCTGTGGGTGATTTTAGAAAAAGAAGGATGAGAGTATGAGGTTACGTATATGTTTATTATTTTCTGTGTTTATGTTTATCGGGTCGTTACACGGGACGATACATTTTACGAATTACGATTCGAATATAACAGTTGGTGCAAGCAATTCAAAAGTATTCCTGACAAAAGCAGATAATGTTATTGGCTGGGCAGAGTTTTCGATAATCAAACAGTTTGGAGAAAATGGGGCTACGGGGTGGACCGAAAAGTATTTTGACGGCGTGACGATTAGTCAGGAGGGGAGCCAGGAGCCGAATACAAATTTAATTATCTCAAACAGTAATGCGCTTAACTATGGGCTTAAAAATAACAGTAATGCGATTGCGTACTTGTCAGGCATGGGTGGAGGCCCTGTGTTTAGCCAATCTGAACGAGATGATCTTCTTGATACTGTCCGTACGACGAGTAACGGGTTCTTGTATTGCTGCAAGAATACAAGTAACGCTTTGATCTATGGGCTTACGAATAATAGTAACGCGATACAGGCGTTATTGCCCGGGGCGTTTAGCGAGTTTGAAAAATTTGAAGCGCTTGAAGATATTCGTACGACAAGTAATGCGTTCTTGTATTGCTGTAAGAATGCAAGCAATGCACTTTCGTATGGGATCAAGAATAACAGTAACGCGATTATTAATTTGCTTGTTGGAGAGTTTACGATTGAAGAACGGGCGGAGCTTGTTGAGCATGTGCGTACGACAAGTAACGCATTCTTGTATTGCTGTAAGAATACGAGTAATGCTCTTTCGTATGGGATTAAAAATAACAGTAACGCGATTATGAATTTTCCATTAAAATTATGCGGCTGTTGTGACGGGTGTGAACCTGTTGCGCGTGCGCTTGATTATGCACGGGAGCTTGGTTTGAGCCGTATGGGAGACGATGGGTGCGAATGTCCGTTGGCATGCTTGGCAAGCCCTTCGAGACGCGCTCCTTGCAGTCGCGCCCTCCCAGGCTTCGCGCAAGGCTACGCCGGGCACGGCAGGGCGAACGGCGGAGTTTATCCTGAGTGTGTCGACGGGACAAACGGGTCTTGTGTTTATGGCAAAAATACGTGCATGCGAATGTGTATGCTTGATGATCGAGCATCTAAAAATTCTGGGGTAACAAGTGCGTGGTCGCCAGATAAAAAATATCTAGCTGTCGTTACAGAAGTGTCAGGAAAAGAACAGGTCTGCGTGTATGTGCAAGATAGCACCGCTGAAGACGGTTTGCGCTTTGTTACGCATGCTCATGCTGATGAGAACGTACATATTTGTTCTGTTGCCTGGGGTTCAGGTGGTGATTATTTAGGTATTGGGTTTGTGAGAGATGAACAACGGGATACGCGTGGGGTAGAACAAGATGTTTTTGTGTACCTGTTTGATAAGACACAAGAGCAATTACAGCATCTACCTGATATGCAACTGTTTGTCGATATGTTTTAATCGGGGGTGAGCTGATGATACGGGTAACAAAACGATTACAAGAAACGTGTGTGAGCTGGGGTTTATTGTTCAAGAAGATGCGTAAGAGTATGTGTATGCGATGGACTTTTGTGTGTAGGTGTTTATGTGTGCGTATGGTTGCGTGTGCGTTTTCGTTCATGTGTGCGCACGAGCAAGTGTATGGGACAGTACACTTTGTGAATTACACGTCAAATATGTCTGTTGGGTCACAGGACTCAAAAATCTTTTTGAATTCTGCTGATAACGTGACGGGTTGGTCTGAGCTTTCGATTATCAAAAAAGATGGTCAAGTTGGTGCGTCGCAATGGGGGGATGGCTATGTTGATGGTGTTGTGCTGAGTCAGGAGGGTAGCTTAGACCCAGATACGCTTATGATTCTCTCGAATAGCAACGCGCTTAATTACGGGATTAAGAATACGAGTAACGCGATCATGAGTTATTCTGGCTTAGATGCTTTTACGGTTGCTGAAAAAATTGAGTTACAAGAAGATGTCCGGACAGATAGCCATGCGTTTGTGTACTGCTGTAAGAATACAAGTAATGCTTTGAGTTATGGGCTTAAGAATAACAGTAGCGCGCTTGTTAGGTTACATGCAGGTTCTTTTACAGCGCAAGAAAAGCAAGGGTTTGTTGATTACGTTCGTACGACGAGTAACGCGTTTTTGTATTGCTGCAAAAATACAAGTAATGCGCTTTCGTATGGATTGCGCACGAATAGTAACGCGATTATTGATATGCGTTGGCGTATGTTTAGCGGGGCAGAAAAGCTTGATGTTTTAGAAAAAGTACGCACGACAAGTAATGGGTTTTTGTATTGTTGTAAGAACTCGAGTAACGCGTTAATTTATGGGCTTAAGAATAACAGTAATGCGCTTGTTAATTGGCCTGGCGGGGCGCTCTGGTCTATTCTTGAAAAGCGTGAGTTGTACGAAACGATTCGGGTGAATAGCAACGCGTTTGTCTATTGCTGCAAAAATACAAGTAACGTGATTAATTATGCGTTTAAGATTTACGAAGGTCACCAAGTTTATCAAGACGATATGTGTGAGCAAAACTTTGTGTTCTTCAAAAACGGCTTTACCGTTGCGCCTGATAAAGTACTTACGCTTGATATTCCTGTGCCTGTACGGGGGAATATTAATTTGGGAGACACTCTTGCTGGTCAAGCTGGTACTATTAGTTTGCAAAACGACTTACTATTTGCGTCCAACGCGTATCTAACTGGCGGTGGTAAAATAAACGGTAACGGCTTTGCGCTTGTGCTCTCATGTACGTTTGCGATACCAGAAAACGAGATTTTAGAAATAACGAGTGACACGATTATTAATGGTCACGGGACGACGTTCTATCTTGAACCCCATGCACAGATAACTATCGACAACAACGTGACGTTAACGCTTAAGAACGTACGTATTAAAAATACGCGTAATGGGAGCTTAGACCCTATGATAGATTTGTCTGGGCCAAATAGTAAGCTTGCGCTTATGAATTGTGAATTAGCACTTGCGGGCGATTATTACGTGAATAACGGTCATGTGTATATTCACGATGACGTGATAGTTTCAGGTACGTCTTCTTTCGTTTATAAGTCTGAGCAAGAAAGTTATATAGCTGACAGTGCAACGTGGGCATTTGATAAAAATACACGATTTTATTACGACCCAAGCGTGAGCGATAATAGCTTGATACACTTGTTAACTAAGACGTCAGCTATGTACTTTGATGGCTCGACACTTGAAACTGGTGATATGGGTATACGATTAAGTATGGGCTCTTTATATCTGGACAATAATGTTTTACTCAAGTGTCCTGTAAGTACACAGATTATTTTAGGAGATTCGTCGATACTTGACGGGTCGGGGGATCTTGATGTACACATATTGGCGGCAGCTTATGCCGAGGTTTCAGGAGCTGTATTTGATGATAGTTTAGTTTGATTGTCTGAACCTCGATTGGCCAGGATTAGAAGGATTAAGAGGATTCTTTGTGTAAAACACATGATAACAAAAAAATGTGCTTCTTGTTATCACATACCTTGCTAAAAGAATTCTCTTAATCCTAATAATCTTGTAAATCGAGGTTCAGACAAAAAGAAAAGAAGAGAGGGTAATATGCTGGTCAGTTACTATAGGTGCTTTGTAAAAGTAAGTTGTTGGGTAAGTACTATTGTACTTATAGCATGTATGGGGTCAGTAGATGCAACGTTACACTTTGCAAGCTATGATTCAAGCATGGCCGTCAAAGAAACAGATTCAAAAGTTATTTTAAACAACACGGCTAAAGTTATTGGCTGGAGCGAGTTTTCGATTATCAAACAATTTGGGAAAAATGCTGCTGATGGGTGGGTAGAGCAGTATCCTAACGGGGTGACGATTAGTCGTCAAGGTAGCCAAGATCCAAACACGAATCTTATTGTCTCAAACAGTAACGCAATAAATTACGGGATCAAAAATAATAGTAACGCGATTATGAATTTACCTGGCGGTGGTGCGTTTACAGAAGAAGAAAAAGAAGACTTGCTAGAAGACGTGCGAACGCATAGCAACGCGTTTATCTATTGCTGTAAGAATGTGAGTAATGCGCTTGTTTATGGTCTTGAGAATAATAGTAATGCAATTGTCGCTTTAGATCCATATTTATTTTCAGAAGGTGAAAAAGCCGAAGTGCTTGAAGATATTCGTACGACGAGTAATGCGTTCTTGTGTTGCTGCAAAAACGTAAGTAATGCTTTGAGCTATGGGCTTAAGAACAATAGTAGCGCTATACTATCGTTACAAGATAATCTTGTTGCCAACGTTCGCACGACGAGTAATGCGTTCTTATTTTGCTGCAAAAACGCAAGTAATGCGCTAAGTTATGGGATCAAGAATAACAGTAATGCGATTATTCCATTTTTAATATCAGCAACGTTTACAGAACAAGAAAAAGCCGAAATATTTGAAGACGTTCGAACGACGAGTAATGCGTTCTTGTATTGCTGTAAGAATTCCAGTAACGCTCTAAGTTATGGGATTAAGAATAACAGTAATGCGATTGGTCTTTTTCAAACGGGATTGGTTGATAACGTTCGCACGACAAGTAATGCGTTCTTGTATTGTTGCAAGAATACAAGTAATGCTCTGAGTTATGGGATCAAGAATAATAGCAATGCGATTATGGCGTTCCCGTTACGAATTTGCGGCCCTTCGATATGCCCACCTGTGTCACGTCTAGAAGACTTAGACGCAACAGCAGCTGAGCTACTCAGGACCGACGGGGGACTTTCTCGATACAGCTGTGAGCAGCTTACTCGAAAGAAAATTAGTGATGCTGCGTGGAGCCCAGATCAAAAGTACCTAGCTGTGATTCGTGAAAGTAATTCGTGTGAAAATATGTTTGTGTATGCATATGATCATGACACAGATAACTTAACGCGTGTTGCTCATGTACAAGCTGAAGAGTGTGTGCATATTAGTTCTGTTGCCTGGGACAATAGCGGGCAGTACCTTGCGCTAGCTATCGATCATATTGATACGGGGCCAGATGTGTACATGTACGCGTTTGATAAAACAAAGAGAACACTTGAATATCTTCCGGGGATTGATAATTTTTTAAAAGCATTTTAGCAGCAGTATTTGGAGAATAAAAAATGAAGAAAATAATAGTGCCTGCTAAAAAAGAAAATAAAGATCGTAAAAGAAGACAGCGTAATATGCGTGTTTTTATGTGTCGCGTTGTGTTTAGTTTTGTGTTTGGTTTTGCGTGCGCGCTTGCGCATGTGTCTGTGTTACATGGCACGTTTTACTTTTCGAATTACCCCTCGAGCATAGCTCTTAAAGAAACAGACTCAAAAGTTATCTTGAATAACGCGTCTAAAGTTATTGGCTGGAGCGAGTTTTCTATTAACAAAACGTTTGGCAAACAAAGTGCTGACAGCTGGGTAGAAAATTATCCAAACAGTGTCGTTATTAGTCAGGAGGGGAGCCAGGTGCCAGCTACGCAGCTGGTTATCTCTGATAGTAACGCGATCAATTATGGGTTAAAAAATAACAGTAATGCAATACTGGCGTATGAAAACACAGTAAGTCCGTTTACGGCATTAGAGCATCAGCAACTGGTAGAACGAGTACAAACAGACAGTTATGTATTTGTCTCTTGCTGCAAAAATACAAGCAACGCTCTAAGTTATGGGCTTAAGAATAACAGCAGTGCGATTATTAACTTCTATGCAGGTGTATTTGAGCCATTAGAAAAACAAGAGTTTTTAGAAGAGATTCGAACGACGAGTCATGCGTTTTTATACTGTTGTGAAAATACGAGTAACGCGATAAGTTACGGGCTTAAGAATAACAGCAGCGCGCTTATAGCGCTAGAAGAAGAGTTTTTTGATATAGCGCGAACGACAAGTAACGCGTTTGCGTATTGCTGCAAGAATACAAGCAACGCACTTTCTTATGGCATAAAGAACAATAGCAACACGATTCTTACTGCTCGCAATAGTACATTTACGGCTTTAGAAAAAGAAGAGCTTGTAGAGACAGCCAGGACGACAAGTAATGCATTCTTATACTGCTGCAAGAATACAAGTAACGCTCTTTCGTATGGGATAAAGAATAATTCGAACGCGCTTATCCCATTACAAGCTGGTTATTTTGAACTGATTCGTACGACGAGTAATGCGTTTGCATATTGCTGCAAGAACAATAGTAACGCGCTTATCTTTGGCATACGCAATAACAGTAATGCCCTTGTTAACTGGCCATTTGGTGCCCTTTGGTCGATACTTGAAAAGCGCGAGCTTTATGAGACAATACGTGTCAACAGTAACGCGTTCTTATATTGCTGTAAGAACACGAGCAATGCGTTTGTCAGCACCGTAAGAATTTACGACGATCACCAAATATATACAGCTGATACTACAGAAGAGAACTTCGTATTTTACAAAGCTGGCTTTACAGTAAGCGATGGTAAAACGTTAACACTTAATACGCCAACGCCAATATCTGGCGAGATAAATTTAAGCGACACGGGTATTTTGTCTTTAGATAACGATCTGTATATTGCGTCTAATAGTTATCTAACCAATGGCGGTATCGTTGACGGTAACGGGAACTCGTTTGTACTTTCGTGTAACTTTACGATACCAGAAAACCAAGTTTTACAAATCACAAGTGACACGATTATTAACGGGCACGGGACGACTATTATACTTGAACCGCATGCCCAAATAACAGTCGATAATAACGTGACGCTTACGATTAAAAACGCTCGAATACGTAACACACGTAATAGTTCAGGCGACCCGCTTATAAGTATATTGGGTGGTTCGGGTAAACTCGCGTTACAAAATTGTGAACTCGCGCTTGCTGACGATTATTACTTTGATCAGGGACACTTGTTCATTCATGACGACGTTATAATTTCAGGAACGTCTGCGTTACGCTACACGTCTGAAGCCCATAGCTATATAGCCCATGCTGCAACATGGTATTTTGATAAACGATCAAAGCTTATTTACGACACACAAAATTTAGAAAATAATTTGATAATCTTGCAAAGCAAAACAGCATGTATGTATCTTGACGGGGCAACGTTACAAGCTGGCGATATGGGCTTACGCTTAAGCACAGGAAGACTTTTGCTTGATAATAACGTAACGTTCAGTTGTCCAACAAGCATGATAATATTCGGTGACTCAAGTAAAATCGATATCGATTTACAGGTTCACGTGCTTGCTGATGCACGTGTTGAAATAACAGGTTACGTTTTTGATGATTCGGGAGTGTAAATTTGTTTGTTTGTTTGTTTGTTTGTCTGAACCAGGATAATGTGGATAAGAAAGATAAGATGGATTTACATGAAGTTATCCTTCTTATCCTTCTTATCCATATTATCCTGGTTCAGACAAGAGTTTTTTTATGGGAGTTTTTTTTATGAAGATCACGTCTTACAAAAAATATTATTTGAAAAATCACGCGTTTCTTTTTTTCTGGGCGCTTGTTCTTAATGCTTTTATGCCTGTTGTCAGTTATTGTTTGGCTCCTGATACACGTCAAACAGAAGAATCTTGTCAGAAAGAGCATGCTCGCACAGAATCTTTGCATGCCAAAGACATTGCTGACATACTTGAAGCACACGAGTCGTTTGTTTTTCTTGATGCACGGAGCAAAGAGATTATAGATCAAGCACTGACAAGTATTCAAGAACAAGCACGTTCAGATGAGCGGGCATGTGACTGTGAATGTGATCGAGATCAAGAATTTATTGCATCTTGCATGCGCATCAAAGATCGTATCGACGATGGGTACAGCACGATTGCGTTAAAAGATTTTAACGTAATCATGCAAGATGGTTCAGAGCAAGTACGTGATGTTTCTCCAGATTTTGATCAATTTGAATTACGTGCTGTGCGTGTTGCACAAAGCGACTGTGATAACGATACGCTTGTGTTTTCGTGTGAACCTATTGTCCCAGCACGGTCTCTTTCTATTTCTGGCGATGCTTGTGACAAAGCGTCCCGTGAGCTTTCGTTAGATCCTGAGAGTTTAGACAAAGTATCTTGTGGGTCGTTATATGTGCTTAAAGATATTTCTCTTGATCAGACAGCGGTTAATCTTTGTGATATTGATAAGCACGATAAAGATCTTTGCAGGAAGCTAGAAGCGTCGCGAGAAGTTCGTGAAATTATTGATGGTGCAAGTAGGGCTGAAGCTGTTATTGGTGACAGGACGGGGACGCAGAATGTCCAGTTGGGGACATTTGCGCTTTTTAATAGCGAGGAGACAAATTATAATACAGGCATAGGGAATTATGCGCTGTATCAAAACACGGGTGATTATAACGTTGGCTCGGGGTATCAGGCGCTGTATGGAGACAGGGGTAGTTATAAGGTTGGCTCGGGGGAGCAGGGGCTGTCTGAGGCGG
>CAZFHP010000023.1:0-23579 GCA_964519365.1 uncultured Pseudomonadota bacterium | reverse complement strand
AATGAGTACTCTTTGAGGAGCTTGCTCGCACAGATATTTAACAACTGACTGATGGTCATTCCTAACTGTGCTCTGAAGTGCCTCGTTATATCCGTAATCGTTAATGTATGCTCGTAGTTCTTCTGGAGCTTGCTCACATAAATATCGAACAAATGGCAGATAGCCATAAATAGCCGCGTCCTTAAGTGCAGGGTTATATCCGTCAGCGGTAATGAGTACTCTTTGAGGAGCTTGCTCGCACAGATATTTAACAACTGACTGATGGCCACAATAAGCACCTCTGTTAAGGATAGCAGGCATGTTTTCAGCGGTTAACCTGTTTTCCGATATTAACGTTTTGATATAGGCGAGTGCTACTCGCTCAAGGCGATTTCTTTCTTCTTCAAGAAAAGATTTATACGCGGTTAAAGCTTTTTGCAATGTCCCCTCGGGAGCTGTTTGCTCCAAGGCTTTATTTATTCTATTTATTTGTTTTGCGATTGTTGCACAAAGATCATTGAATTTATAGCTGTAAACCTCTTGCTCATGAGCGGCTACTTTCAGTATTTCTATTTCTTGTTTAAATACACTTAAAAAACCACGAACGATCCTGCATAAGCCTTTCTGTACTGCGGCTTCGAATGTGATCTGACTCGGTGGCAGTGTTGTAGAAGTTTGTGGGTTTGTTAAAAGCTTTCTTGTATATGTATGGTTAAAAGACTTACTTACCAAACGGATTGTTGCGGCTGTTGTTCTTAATCCTGTTTCGTATTGTTCTTCTGTTGTTGGGTTGTCTTCGCCAAACGTGCTATCCAAAAATATTTTTCCAAGAATGTCTGATGGCAATCGTTGGATATTTGTCGGTGTTCTTTCGTCTCCTTCAATATCGTGAAACATGTGGGCTGTTGCTTCTGAACCTTCTGTCTTAAAAGAAAGTTTCCTGATTTGATAATAATTCTTTATAAAAGCTTCAGGATCAGTTTCGCGTAAATATTTGAGCGTTGCGACATCTTTGCTTCTAACGGCATCCATTAAACGGTCAGCTATTCTTTTGGGCTTTTTTTGGGTTTGACTCGGTTGAGCCGTTCGCTTTCTTTTCCCAAAACAACAGAAGCGCATAGCTGTGAGTGAAAACGATATGGAACAAAAGAGTATGCCCAAAAGCATGCTTTGTGTTACACGTGATACGAAAGTCTTTTTGAAAATACTGTTTTTATTCATGATTATTTCTCCATTTATAACTATCATTTTACATTATGAGGCATCTCTCATTTTTTTGCTGCGAGCCCTGCTGTGTCGGCAAATCCCTTGGTTCGATAAGCGCTCTTTGAGGAGCTTGCTCGCATAAATATTGAATAACATCCTGATGGCCATACCAAGCTGCTTGTCTTAGGGCTTCGTTGTATTCGTCAGCGGTAATGTGGTCTCGTAGTTCTTCTTGCTCGCACAAATATCTAACAACCGGCAGATGGCCATTACTAGCCGCGGACCATAGGGCACTGTTGTCGTTAATGTATGCTCGTAGTTCTACAGGAGCTTGCTCGCACAAATATCGAACAAGTGACAGATGGCCTAAGAAAGTCGATTTTTGTAGGGCACTGTTGTATCTGGCAGCGTTAATGAGTGCTCTTTGAGGAGCTTGCTCGCACAAATATTGAACAACTGACAGATGGCCAAACTCAGCTGCTTCCCTTAGGGCTTCGTTATATCCGTAAGCATCAATGTATGCTCTTAGTTCTTTAGGAGCTTGCTTGCACAAATAGAGAACAACTGGCAGATGGCCACGCCTAGCCGCTTTTCTTAGGGCTTGTTTATATCTAGCAGCAGTAATATGCTTTCGTAGTTCTTCTTGCTTGCACAGATATCGAACAACTTCCTGATGGCCAACGAAAGCCGCTTTGTAAAAAAACTTAGGCATGTTTTCAGCGGTTAACCTGTTTTCCAATATTAACGTTTTGATATAGGTGAGTGCTACTCGCTCAAGGCGATTTCTTTCTTCTTCAAGAAAAGATTTATGCGCGCTTAAAGTTTTTTGCAATGGCCCCTGTTTGTTACAGAGACTAAAAGCTTTATTTATTCTATTTATTTGTTTTGCGATTCTTATACAAAGAACATTAAATTGATCGCCGCAAACCTCTTGCCCTTGAGCTACGTTTTTCAGTTGTTCTATTTCTTGTCTAAATACGTCTAAAAATCTAAAAGCAATCCTGCATAAGCTTTCATGGCATGCGGTTTCAAATGTAATCTGACCCAGCGGTAATAATGTCGTAGAAGTTTGTGGGTTTGTTAAAAGCTTTCTTGTATATGTATGGTTAAAAGACTTACTTGCCAAACGGATTGTTGCGGCTGTTGTTCTTAATCCTGTTTCGCATTGTTTTTCACCCATTTGTCCGTTTTCGTCAAACGTGCTATCCAAAAATATTTTTCCAAGAATATCTGATGGCAATAGTTGGATATTTGTCGGCGTTATTTTATCTCGCTCAATAGCGTGAAACATGTGGGCGGTTACTTTTCTGCCATGCATCTTTGAAGAAAATTCCCACATTTGGTTGTACTGCCCTCTAAAATCTTCAGGATCATGTTGCCGTAGATATTTGAGCGTTGCGACATCTTTACTTCTAACGGCATTGATTAAAACGTCAGTTGTCGTTGCTGGTTTTGTCGAGGCCTCATGAGATGACAATCTACCTTTTCTACGCATTGCCGTGAGTGACAACGACATGGAACAAAAGAGCATACCTAAAAGGATGCTTTGTGTTACTCGTGATACGAAATTATTTTTGAAAATATTGTTTTTATTCATGATTTTCTCCATTTATAACTATCATTTTACATTATGAGGCATCTCTCATTTTCTTGCGGCGGGGCCTGTGGTGCCGGCAAAGTCTTTTGATGACCTAATGGTTCTTCTTGTGCATAATTCGCGATAATCCAAAAAATATTATGGGGAAAACTTAGGAAACTTTGTATAAGACGTTGTAATAAAATATTCGCAGAATGATCTTGTGTGCGCGCATCCCACATAGCTAAAGTTTCAGATTGTGCTCCATTTGCCAGAAGCATGGAACAAAAATCTCTATGGCCTTTTTCAGAAGCAATAAAAAATGGTGTTTGACCGTCTCCATTTCGAACATTACTATCAACTCCTAGTGAGTTAATTAATCGATACGCAAAAACTATTCTATTATAACGAGCCGCTATATGTATGACATTTTGATTCCATGAGTCGACAAGGTCGTTTATGTTTAAACCATGCTTGAATAATAAGGGAAAAATATTTTTTTCAAAAAGATCCGTTCGACCAGCTTGAACAATGCAAAATAATTGTGTTTGAACCTGTCTGCGGATCGCTTGAAGGTTAATTGTTGGCGTATCATAAGCTTCAACTTCACATTTTCGCTTCTTTTGCGAAGAAGAAGAAGACGACGAGGAGCTAGGGCAAACTCTTTTCATAGCAGATAATGTTATACTAGAGAAAAACAAACTGAGGGTAATAACAATTGATAGAATATTTTTTTGTTTTTTTTCCATGATTATTTCTCCTTAAAATTTAATTTTGTTTGAGTACTTATATCTTTTGTTTGTTGATTAAACATAATGGGCAGAAAATCTGTCATTTCTATTTCTGCCAAATAAGCAGCAACAGAGTGATGCCCATTTTTTCGAGCATTATCTAATGGAGTTTGCCCAAAAGCGTCTTTTTCTAAAATATTTGCACCTCTTGCTACGAGTGCTTTGACGACAGGCAAATGGCCTGCTAGAGCAGCTAAATGTAATGGTGTTGTATCGCTAAAATCAGCATTGGGCGAATTTGGGTCGACTTTATGTCGATCTATCAAATAACAAACAATATATTCATGTCCTTTAAGCGACGCCCAGTGTATTGGGGCGTAGTTATTACTATCTCTAACATAAGCTTTGTGCCTTCGTTTTTTGATAAGCCGTTGAACCATAGGGGTAGAACCAAGAGCTGCCGCCCAGTGTAATGCTCTTTGACCATGAAAATCTTTTTCATTAAGTATTCCAGTGTGGGTGGTCGATATATTTAGGCTCTCTGCTTTTTTTGTTATGACAAAGAACTCAGAGCAGTGTATTTCATCGAATTCCCCGGTTATAAAATCAGTTAAAAATTCTGAGGTAACTTCGTCAAGAAAATGTAATTTTTTAACTTTTGGTGAAACAGGTGAAACAAATATTTTGACTTGGTCAGGGCCCCACGTAACAGTTTTCCCTGTCGCCAGCCGAGGTCTTTTCCTGAGCATTCCAGAGCATGTATTGCTTGAAGCAATAGCACCAAATAGTAGTATAAAAATCAGGGTCTTAAAATTCTTTTGCTTTTTGATCACGATAACCTCCCAAATCACAGTTTTTTACGATTTTCCCATCCATTAATCACATTATACCAGATCGCACAAAAATGTCAAATAGCGAATGTTTCTACTGTGCTATGTGCGTTATGAGCAAGATCATAGTGGGCTGGTAAAAAGCTTACCAACTTTTTGCCAAAACGTTGACTTTGGTGCTTTTTGTTTTTTTGTAACGCTTTGAGTATTATGCTGAGAATCAGACGTTTCTTGGATTTGTTCGTTTTGTTGCGCCTTTTCTAGCATACAAACGATTTCTGTGTAATTGTTTTTATTTCGCCGTGTCCAATAGGTTTTTATATTTTTATCGGCACATGTTTGAGCCAGGCGCAACGGGGTTGCGCCCTTATAATATTCATGAATAGTTGCTCCGTATGTAATTAAGAGTTCGACGATTTGTGGATATCCAAATATAATGGCAAAATGTATTGATTGTGCGCCCATGTTATTTTTTGCATTGACCAAAAGAAAGTTTTGTGAAGGCTTAAAAGCCGTTATAGAAATGTAACCAGTTTTTGTTCTAAAATCAAGCTGGGTATAGCTTTTCGATTCCAATAACTGTTGTGATATCTCAAAACGTCCCTGATATGATGCTACGTGTAAGGGTGTGTTCCCATTGTTATCCTGAGCTCGTACGTATATCGTTGGGATAGAAAGAAGTAACGTAACGGTTTCTTTTTCCCCGTAATAAACAGCCCAATGCAAAAGCGTTCCGCCTAATGGCCCTGGGGTGTTAATAGTTTGAGAAAAAGTTTCTAAAAATATATTTGTCTGTGCATAATATTTAGCACAACGAAGAAAAAATTTAATCTGGTTTTCTCTGTTTGGACATTGTGTCCACTTTTGAAAAAACAAATCTATAGTTTTTTTTGTTTTAGTAGGTTGAGCGAACGAAGCAAGGGGTATCGGTTCGTATATTTCTTGACGTGTGTCATCACCCATACAAGAAAAAAGAGGGGTTGCTAAGAACAAAACAAGAAATAATCGTTTAATATTTGCCATCCTAACCTCCATCGGTTTAGAAGTCCAAAACATACTTGCATATAACGTATATACTCTGATGCACTTCTAACCCGCAGATGATGCCCTATTATTTTTACAATACCACAGGAGCAAAGATAGTCAAATAGAAATAAAATAGATGCTTTTTTGAGATTTTTTGGACTTTTTTAACTTAGTCTTCGTTTTCGGCGCAAAGCCCTGCTGAGGGCATGCTTACGATTATTTAGTGCCATTCGAGCCTCTGCTAGCACTCTTTCAAATGCTTCTTGATATGCTGCCCCCTGTGCCTTTGCAATATCATGCGCTGTTTGCCCATTTCGATTTCTAGTATGTACTGTTGCGCCATGAATGAGAAGCTTCCAAAGCATCGCTTGATATATGGCCAGATCTTTTTCTGATAGGTTTCCCTTGTGAGCGGCCAGGTGTAGGGGAGTATCCCCATAACAATTGGCACAGTTAGGATCAGCGTAATAGCTCAAAAGCAACTGTAAACTTTTAAAATCATGGTTTCCTGCAGCAATATGTAGGACCGAAGTCCAATTGTGCTGATTAAATGAACCCAAAAACTTTCGTAATACTTTTATTTGCATGCTTGCTCGAGTATATACTTCGTGTAAAAACGCTCTGAGTAGCTCTTTCCGCCCACCTTTTACGATACTATGCAAGAACGGCGACTTGTCTGGACCTAAAATAAAGTTGACATTAGCCTTACACCCCAAAAGCAGCTTTGCTGCTGTTAGACTGCCCGACGTTGTATATGTGCTTATTGGAAAAGAACCATTGTTTGTTGGAATATTTGGACAAGCTTTATATCTAAGAAGCAAGCGAATAATTTTTACAGCGGCTTTATGTTGCGTATCATCTACACGATTAAGGGCACTTGTGCGAGCTCTTTCAAGGGCATTAAAAAGTACACTTTCTCGCATAACAGCTTTAAATAACGGCGTATAGCCTTCAGAGTCTTGAGCATTAACGTCAACCCCCTGGCCAATAATTTTTTTAGTTCCTGAATAATTACCAGAGCTTATAGCTTCATGAAAAGCTATTTCTCGTGAACTTCGACAATCTATGCCTGTAGAATATACGTTTACACAAGAAACAAGTACAACGAAACATAAGCTAGATCGCGAAAGTAGATTTTTGATTTGCTTGATTTTTTGCATAATAAAATCCTAACGATTTATAAAAAATTCACGTCTGTATGTTATTTAAACATAATTGTAACATACAGACGTGATTGTAATCGTCAAGACAAAATGCTATGTTTTAGCTCTATTTTTTTTAAGCCCGAGGTTTATGGTCTTGAAGTAAGTACCATACACTAGATTTTATATCATTTGTGTGGAAAAATTTTTGTCGACAAAGATCTTCTGCTGTTTTTCCATCATGTCCACGAAGAGAATAATCCGGCTTTCTCTTAAGAACAACTTCAACGACTTGATATGTTTGTCTAGATGGGCTATTAAGGTAGCATCTAACAGCTTGATACAAGCAAGGATCGCCATCTTTATTCGTTGCATTGATATCAGTTTTTGGATGAAATGTATAATTCCTTACTTCGCGAACGTTTGCTCTTGCAATAGCACGGTGTATTGGAGTATTCCCGGCGTTTTTTGCGTTGACATCTAACTCGAGGCATCTTTTAATTCCACGATTTCGTTTACAAAGAAATCTAAGAGCTCCAAAATATTTATTGCTTTCAGCCCACAATACTAATGCTTTAGTTACCGTTGCTTCATAGTTCAAAAGCGTTTTACATGTGCGTTTATGTTGTGTTTTTAATCTAACATTACCTGATACCATGGCATTATGCAATCGTAACAAAGCTTCTTTAAAAAACTGTTGCATTGTTTTGTCATTAAGTTTTCGAAAATGATCGTTTAAAATTCTTTGAACCTGTTTGTTTTGACCGCGCCTTATGGCATTTAAAACATTGGCTTTTACTTGTTCTGGTGTGAACGACATTGAAGGTAAAATTACCATAGGGGTAGACGTGGTTTTTGTTGTAGAAGATTTTTGGGTGGAAGGGCTTCCCAGAACAGGAAATAAGCGGCTTGTAGTTTCAGTATCATCGCAAAATCCTACGTGGCTTAGGAAAAAAACGCCTAGACACAGGGAAAACAGTATTTTTGTAAAAGTTTTCATAAACAAACTCCTTTGTTTTATGCTGTGAATAATACTATTCGTACATTTAACCCTGATCCCAGCATTTAAAAGAGCGAAATAAGCATATTTTGCTTACCTGTTTTTAGAATAACAAAATATGAAAAAAATGTCAAATAGAATTAAACATGCGCTTATATGTTGTGTCAAAATGATACAAAACGTCTAGTTTTTAGCGGAAAATCACATAACAGCACAACTACAACACGATTTTTGGCCTGACGGTCGCTCGGCTGGCTGGACGAGTGATTCGCGTCTTGTTTGGTGAATAACAGGAGCGATGTTGTCTATAAAATATCGTTTTATGTTAATCATCATATCTTCGACCGTTGTTGGCTCATCATAGAAATAAAGTTTTATTTGAAGTTGTCCGTCTTCTGTGACATCGTATACATTTTGATTTTGATCATTGGTTATCTCAGGATTGGCTCCGCAGATTAAAAGAATGTCGAATATATTACTCATGCTTGATCCTATTTGTCCTGCTGTGTGCAGGAGAGTGTTGCCACGAGAGTATTTTTTATTTACAGCCTCTATGAGCCATCTAGGGGGTACAAAAACAATTGTTTCGCCATGATCTGAGTGCCATTTTATACAAAGTGTTAATAGTTCTTTTGCGAGCGTGTGTGCTTGTTTAGTGTTTTCGCGACAGAGCGCTGTGTGCAATTGGTTGCAAAGTTCGTAGCTGGTTGGATGGGATCTATGTTTTGTTTCATGTATCATGCTAAAACATGAAATCGATAAGAAAAAAAATAAAAAACTCGTGAAGATAGCTGTTAAAAAAAGAGACGTTAAAATATTCGTTTTCATGATTCTTAAACCCCTTTTTGTTACATAATTTACGTATGACATAAGCATAACAGACTTATAGAATTAAACACACGCTTTAGCGCATATCTGAGCAAAAAATACGACAACTAAAACTGAAAAAGAAAAAATATAATCGAACAACAAAGAGAGAGTGCAATACAACTGCCAACATATTCCCAAGAAATCTTGCATGTTGGCTTAATGCGCCAGCGATAGTACGCATGAATAGCAATAGACAAAAGACTTACAAAACGAATAGCAATAATCGAAACAAGAGCAATAATAGGGGAGACAACGTTTTGAGAAATAACAATGAAATAAAAACACAAAAACTCTAAAATTTTGAACAGAAAAAGATTTTTTGCCGCTTCTTCAACGATATAAAACTGTTCATAGAGAATAAAGAAAAACTCTGTGCCTGTAATGACAAGATAGAGAAATAAGAATGCAATAGTTGTGCCTGTAAGGTTTTTTGTTGCTCCCAATTTTATGATATTTGAATAGTTGCAGGACATAAAAATAATAAGTGGTACCGTAATCATAACAAGCTTGTTACAGATCGTTGAAAACGCCCGTATTTTTTCACTGGATGTTCTGTCTTTTAAGTGTGCAAGTAACGCCCCTCCTGAGTAGCCAATTGAAGATTTTACAATAGATCGGGTACTTGTTGCAATGGTGCTGGCTAAGTAAAAAAGACCGGCTTGGGCAAGCCCAAATTTATAGGCAAAAAGTGGCGTTAATAAATTGCTAGTAAAAACGTTCCGGCTTAATCGTAAAAGATAATTGAAGCCCTGTGTGTGCATAATGCGCGTATTTAAACTAAGTGGTAATTGGGTGATAGTATCAGGAAAAGCTTGATAGTGTTTATAAATTATTATCGAAAAGGCAAAAAGTGCCGCGAATGAATTTAATAAATGTGGTACAAAAATAAGCTTGTATGAAAGAGCAAATCCAAACATAAAATATGATGACCATAAAATTGCAAGATAGCCGGCAAAAAGAGCGAGCTCGATCATAATTATTGTTTTGGTTTTAAATGCTAGGTGCAAAAATTGACGCAAAAGAACTCGAATAGTCTCTGATATAACAAGAAGAGGGAAAATAAAACGGGATGTTAAATAGAAGTAATGTGCGGTAAAAGCACAAACTGTCGCAAAACAAATAAGGGGAAATAAAAAAGAGCGCAGAAAGATCTGTTTGAATGCGTTCTTACTTTTTGTTATGAGCCCAAAAAATGGGGGCAATGTACTTGATATGCCAAAATCAGCAATACGAGATGAAAGATAAATAACGGCAAAAATTGTTCCAATAGTTCCAAACATAGCTGTTGGCAAAAAGTGAAGTAAGAGCACATGATGAAGTATTTTTAGAGTTTCAAATAGAACACTTCCCCAGAGATTCCAGCGAAATCCTGATAGAAACTTATGTTTGATAAAATCATATGTCTTTTTATACGAAACCGGTGTTTTTTCGAGTACTACCATTATTATACGTATGTATTCTAAGCGTGTATTATAAATTCTGGCTCAAGATAAATCTAGATAAATATTCTATATGATAGCAAACTTTAGGCTTTTAGCCAAAGATAAAAGAAAAAAACAGCGCTCCAAGGGTGCACAAAGTAAGATAAAGCCAACTAGTCTTAAGATTTGGTCTGATTTTCCAGACATAGTAAGCGTTAATGGTAATAAGCGTAAAACTTACAAGCCTAACAATAATAAGGTTTCGCAACGTTAAAAGAGGCGTTCCCCCTCCATTTGCTATAACAAGCACATATAAAAGAACAAATTCTATGAGTTTAAAAAGGCACAGTTTTTGTGATGCTTCTTCAATAATATAGAACTGTTCGTACAAAAAGAAAAAAAACTCTGTAAACACAATAATTAAAAGTAACAAAAGAAACGAGATTGTGATATTTACGTTATTGTGTGTTTGGCCGAGCTTTATAATTGATTTATAATTAAGTCCAAGAAATATAACAATAGGAGTCAGAACGGTCATAAGTTTTTGACTTAAAAGATTAAATGCATTTTTTTTTACACTTTCTGGATGTTCTTTTAAATTTGCTAAAAACGCTGTTCCTGACTGCCCAATGGCAGCTTTTATGATTGCCTGAATTGACGTTGCAATAACCCCTGCAAAATGAAAAACACCAGCATGATAAAGCCCAAATTTAAGCGCAAAAAAAGGCGTTAAAAAATTTTTCGTAAAAAGATCTTTGCTTAAGCGTAAGATATAATTGAAAAAGCGTAAACGCAATAAACGTTTTGATACACGAGACGGTATTTTTGTTTCAGTTTTTTCTGGAAGTTGTTTATAAATCTTAGAAATAAGATACCCAAAGATAATAACCGTTATTCCTGAATCAAAAACATGCGGAATAAAAATAAGATTAAGCGAAAACGGATAACCTAAAACAAAAAACGAAAGCCAGATCGATGAAACATATACCAAAAACACGCTTAGTTCAATTAATACGATAGTTTTACTTTTAAATGAAAAATGTAAAAAATATCGAAAAAACGATCGTATTGTTTCAAGAATAATAAGCGTTGGCAAAATAAAGACATAAAACGTATACCCAAATTGTTTTTGATAAAAAAATGTTATAGCAATAGATACAACGATGAGAAAAATAATTTGAGGAAAAAGAAAAGAGCGAAAAAAAAGTCTTTTAAAGTTTTGTTTGCTCTTGCTAAACAAGTGAAAAAATGGAGGAAGCGAATGTGTTGTTCCAATGTCTGCAAGTTTTGTTGAAAAATAAACAAGTGCAAGCGTGCTTCCCATTAGGCCATACGTCATAACCGTTAAAAATTGCAGAAGAAAAAAGTTGTGAACGGTTTTAATGGTTTCATACGTGATACCACCAATAACACTCCATCTAAATCCAACAAAAAACTTTTCTTTAATCTTGTCATGTTCACAAGAATTGCAATTTTTATTTTGAGATATCATGATAATCGTGTTTTTTTTCGAATATTATTATCTGTAGCACTTAACCAAAGTATAGAGATTATTTTGAAAAACACAATTCGAATAAAAACGCACGGTATAATATTTTTTCGCACGCGAGACTTATATTACTAAGAGCACGCAAAACGTTTGTTATTTTTTAATTTTGCGTGCGAGCTAGTTTTTACTGTAGAAACCGATACTTTTTTGTAGAGAGCTCGTGTTAATTTATATTTGAAAACATAACACACCCCTTAGGAAAAATATTTTATTTGTTTTTAATTTAAAAAAGAGCCTTTATCTCACATAATTTTTGCCAGAAAATAATAGTTGTTACTTTTTTAGATCATACTCAGCTATGATTTATATAGAAGGGTGAAGGGGGGATAAAGTTTACAGAAATTACGATAGTTCTTACTTCCGTAATTTCTGTAAACTTTCTTTTTTGAACAGAACGAGCATTATTCTTAAAAACCTGTTCAATATATTCTTTTTCTGATAAGATAAAATATCTTCGTATTTTTTTTGAATGAAATTTTTCTGTGGGGACTAGAGGTAAGGAAAACGATATGTTTAAACTTAATGATAAGGTAGTTTATCCGAGCCATGGTGTTGCTGTTGTTGAAGAAATAAACGAAAAAAGTGTGGGTGGGAAAAAAATCACGTTTCTTAAATTATCTTTCTTGTATAAAGATATGACGATCTTGGTTCCTACGTATAACATAAAAACCATTGGTATCAGATTTCCGAGTGATCAAGAAACTATTCAACAAGTACATGATGAATTACATAGAAAACCAGAGCGTTTTCTTGAGCGCATTGACTTTACGCCAAGCGGCTGGAGCAGGCGAAATAGAGATTATCAAGCAAAAATACAAAGCGGTCGCCTCGTTGATATTGCCAAAATTTATCGTGACCTTATGTATGTTGCACAACAAAAAGATCTTTCTTTTGGTGAGCGAGCATTGCTTCAATCCACAGAAGAATTGCTTATTCAAGAATTTCGGCTCGTAAAAAACATGGATAAAGAACGTGTTATTCAAGAATTAAGAAACCCGTTTAAGCATCTTGTATATGGGCAGACAGGTGTGACTCCACAAGAAGCTCATTCTACAACATAAGTTAAGCATAAGCTATATGAAACAAAATATATTCGTTATTATTGGGCCAACAGCATCCGGGAAAAGTGGCTTTGCCGAAACTCTCGCAGAGCACGACACAGCTGAAATTATTAATGCCGATACAGGACAGTTTTATGTTCCATTAACCATTGGTACAGCAAAGCCAGCTTGGCGTGATTATTCTTACAAAGCCCATTTGTTTGACATTCTAAATACACCATCTGATATGAGTGCATACGAGTTTCGGTCACGTGTTATTGCGACAACGAATGCAACACTTCAAAGAAACAAAACCCCGCTTATTGTTGGGGGTTCTTTGTTTTATATAAAATCGTTATTTTTCCCACCACAAGAGCTTGATTCTCATAATCAAGACGATAAAGAAAAATTACCTATACGCGACCCACAAAAACGATGGGAGTTTTTGCATAAAATTGATCCTGAACGGGCTAAAAAGCTACACCCTCATGATATTTACCGTGTTAATCGGGCAATTACAATATGGGAAAAGACAGGACAAAAGCCGTCTGAATATGCCCCACAATTTTCGTCGCCATTTGACGTAACATATAACGTTTCTGTTGTTGTTATTAACCCTGAAAAACATATTTTAGACAAAAGAATAATGCAAAGAACAGTTCAAATGCTTGATGCCGGCTGGATTGATGAAACAAAAAAATTAATAAACACTCCATGGCAAGCATTTGTTATTAAAAAGGGACTGATTGGATACAAAGAAATCTTTGAATGGATACAAGAAGGCGAAGATAAAAATAAAATCGATAGCTTAATTCAAAAAATACAACAAAATACTTTGCGGTATGCCAAACGGCAACGAACCTTTTTGCGATCTTTTGTGCCCATGTTAAAACAAAATTTTTTAAAAAATAAACACGGAAAAGTGTTTACAACTCAGGAGATTGACACAAAAAGCATGTTTGACAGTATAAAAACTATACAAATTTAATTGGAAAAAAAAAGCTTTTACGGTAAAATCTCAATAAAACACGAACATACAAAAAGAAGAAAGTACGAAAAAATATAAAAAGAGAAGGAACCTTTATGATTTATATCTTTAGAAAAGAAATGAAAAAATGGCATACAGTGTTATGGATTGTTTTTGCGGCATTGGCAATAAGCGGCGCGTCGCTGTTTTTTTTAAGAACGCCAGGGGGGCGGGATGTTAAAGTTGTAACAGTTAATGGGCAAGCAGTACGATTAGACCAGTTCAGACGGATTCTAGCAACAACACAACAACGGTTACATGCGTTAAAAGAATATGCCCGTATCTTTGGAATATCAGAGTCATTGTTTTTGAAAAACTACTATGGGTCTGCAAACCCTCATGACATTGCTCTTGATACAAGCATAAAAGAACTGTTGATAGATCAGATCAGTAGCCCTTTTGATATACATATAGGAAGTAAGTATTTTGAAGAAGAGTTTGTAAAATCTTTGCCTCAAGGTATCGTTGATGAGCGTGGAAGTGTAAACATGAACGCCTATGGGCATCACTTACGAAGTATGGCTACAACGGCACATGAATACGAAAAAAGCAAAGAAGATGACTTTAGACGACAACTTATCAGACGGTTTATTGGTATATCCAATTATGCTTCTCGCTATGAGCAACGTGATAAGTTTATGTCTCAATATGCACAAAAGAGCTTTAATGTCGTTGTTTTTCCGTATGATCACTTTTTAGAAGAAAGCAAAAAAAATATTCCAGATAAAAAGACACTACTAAAGTTTTTTAACGAACACAAAGAAGAATATCGTGTTCCAGAGAAACGCAAAGCGATATATTGGGAAATTTCGACAGACGATTATGCTGAAAAAATTACGTTGGACGATAAAACGATTACTGATTATTACAACAAAAACAAGTCGTCTATGTTTCGCATTCCTCCTAAGATTCGCGTTCGTCATATTTTATTTGAGTTTCCATCTGTTAAGCATAAAACAGACGAAGAAGCGTTTAAAGCCGCACAAAGTGTCTATGAAGAAGTAAAGTTAAAACCTGGAAAATTTGCGGATTTTGCAAAAATATATTCGCTCGATGAAAAAACTGCAACCAACGGGGGCCTAACAAGTTTCTTTAAGCGAGGAACACATGATCCTGCTTTTGAGAAAGCTGCGTTTAGGTTGCAAGAAGAAAATAGCTTGTCGGGTATTGTAAAAGCAGCTCAAGGATATGAAATTATACAGCTAGAGCAACGAATAAAAGCATCGGCTAAGCCTTTAGAAAAAGTAAAAGACGAAATTATTAAGACACTTAAGGCAAAACGAGCATTGTCAAAACTTAAAAGTGAATTAGAAGTGGTCTTGCATAAAGCAAAGACTGACCCCCAAGTACTTAAACAATTTGCAAAGAAAAACAACATAGAACAACAAGAAACAGAAAAGCTTGATAAAAGTATGATCGAAGGGCAAGAAAATATTAATATGCTGGCTAAAAAGCTATTTTCTGTACATTCACAACAAAGCAAGTATGGCTATTTTTATGATAACGGAAAGTACGTTATTTACCAACACACACAAACCCAACAAAGCTTTATTCAAAAGTTTGATGATTTTCAAGAAAAAATCCTTGATCATTATTATACGATTAAAGCAAAAGACTTGATTAAAAAAGCCGTTAAAGCCGCACGGAATACTGTCTTTAACAAAAAAACAACATTGGAAAAATACGCAAAAGATCATGGATTGACTTTTGTTCAATCACAATCAATAAGCAGCAATGAAACAATACCAGATCTATCTGAAACAGGCGGATTACTGAAAAAAATGTTTTCAACGTTATCTGACCCATCACAGTTATTACAATATCGACATAAAAAACAGTTTTATGTTGCTCAATTGCAAAACATACAGCTTCCTGATATAAAATTGTTTGACGCAACAAAGCTGTCAGAAAAGAGCACTGACGATAAATTTCAAAATAGTCATTTACAAACAGGTGCCTTTATTGCATCTTTACAAAGAAATGCTAAAATAGAGGTCAATAAAAACGTTTTACGAGGCAGACAAAGATAAACAAAAAAGAGAAAGCATTATTATGACCATACAAAAAAAGACCCCTAAAAAGAGTCAAAAGAGCGCTGCTAATATTATGTCCACTGAAAATTTAGGAAAAACCAAAGCCCTAGAAGTTGCCTTTGCGCAAATAGATAAGCAATTTGGCAAAGGCTCAGTAATGTTGCTTGGGCAAAAAACTGATGCTGAGGTGGCAGCAATTCCAACAGGTTCAATATTAATTGACCATGCACTTGGAGTCGGAGGATATCCTCGGGGAAGAGTTGTAGAAATATTTGGCCCAGAAGCATCCGGAAAAACAACCCTTACGTTGCATGCAATTGCTCAGGCTCAAAAAGCCGGTGGAACCTGTGCGTTCATCGACGCAGAACATGCCATGGACCCGACATATGCTTCAAACGTAGGTGTTAATGTTGACGAGCTTGTTATTTCTCAGCCAGACTATGGAGAACAAGCATTGGATATTGCCGAAATGCTAATACGTTCAGGAGCAATAGACTTATTGGTTATCGACTCTGTTGCTGCTCTTGTTCCAAAAGCTGAAATAGAAGGCGACATGGGGGACATACATGTTGGGTTGCAAGCACGACTTATGTCTCAGGCATTACGAAAGCTAAGTCCTATTGTGCATAAATCTAAAACTGTTTTGATTTTTATTAATCAGATCAGAAGTAAAATCGGTGGCATGCCGTTTGCGCCAAAAGAAACAACAACAGGAGGTAATGCGTTAAAATTTTATTCGTCTATACGTTTGGATATTCGCCGCATAGCAACGCTCAAAAAACAAGATAATGCTTTTGGTAATCGAGTTGCGGTAAAAGTTGTGAAAAATAAAATGGCTCCGCCGTTTAAGCGTGTCGAAGTTGATATTATATTTGGCAAGGGAATCAGCAGAGAACTTGATTTGCTTGATACAGCGCTTAATTGTGGGATTGTATCCCAAGCCGGAGCATGGTTTAATTTTGAAGATCAAAAACTTGCTCACGGTCGAGATAATTGTTTAAAACAGCTCGAGCAAGATGCTTTGTTATTTGATAAAATATATAAACTTGTGTGTGAAAAAGTAAATCACCTTCAGCGTTAGGAAAGTATTAGTGAGTAAAGGTTTTAGAAAAAACGATGTGTTTCAAAATAAGTATTTTGTAAATGAAAAAATTAAATCCGATACAGTATTGGTAATTACTGATACGGGTGACAATTTAGGTGTTATTTCTAAAAGTAAAGCATTACTACTTGCAGAAGAAGCATCGTTAGACTTGGTACAAGTCGGAGAAAAAGACTCCGTTCCTGTTACTAAGATTATGGATTTTGGTAAATTTTTGTACATAAAAAAGAAGCAGATGTGCGATGCAAAAAAACACCAAAAAGCTATACAGTTAAAAGAAGTCAAAATGAGACCAAATATTGGAGATCAAGATTATAAAACAAAACTTAAGCATGCAACACAGTTTCTTGTCCAAGGAAAGCGTGTAAAATTTACGCTTCAGTTTCGAGGACGAGAAATAAGAATGATTAATGATCTTGGACCAAAAATGTTTGAACGAGTAACACACGACTTAAAAGATCAAGAAGTCGGAACATTGGTTGAAGAAAAAGATCAACGAGGCCGATCATATTGGTCAAAAACATATTTTATAAAATCGTAATAAAATAAATCTAAAGGATAAAAGATGCCAAAAATGAAAACCCACTCGTCAAGTAAAAAGCGATTTAAAAAAACAAAGACAGGTAAAATAAAAAGATCTCAAGCCTATAAGCGTCATCATGCATGGGCAAAAACATCTAAGAAAAATCGGGCATTACGAGGTGGTACCTATTTACAAGGTTCTGATCAAACAAATATCGCAAAATTGTTACCGTATTTATAAATTATATTAGCTAAATAAGGATCAAAAAAGATGAGTCGAGTCAAGCGTGGCGTAATCACAAAAAGGCGCCATAAAAAATTATTAAAACAAACAAAGGGCTACTGGGGACAACGTAAAAACATTTTTAGACGAGCAAAAGAAACGCTTTTAAGAGCATTAGCCTTTGCGTTTGTTGGAAGAAAGTTGCGAAAAAGAGATTTTCGCGCGCTTTTTATTACACGAATAAATGCTGCATGTCGAAAACATGATATGTCGTATAGTGTATTTATGAATGCATTAAAAAATCTGGACATCAAAATAAACAGAAAAATGTTAAGTCAACTGGCAATTTTTGAGCCAGATGCTTTTGCTGATTTGGTTAAATTAGCAAAAAAATAAAAACTATTGAAAAAATATATACATGATTGCTAAGATTCGCAATAAATAGTTTTGTAGTTTTGAAATATTTTATGAGAAAAAAAAGGGAAAAATAATGAAGCAATTAGAAGAGCTCGAAAAAAAGGTTCTTCAGGTTATTAGTGAAAATAAAGAACTAAAAAATAAGTTTGATGTTTTGACAAAAGAACATAAACTATTGCTTGAAAAAAATAAGCAATCAGAAGACTCTTTAATAAAAGAAAAAAGTGCTATGAAAAATTCAATAGATGCACTAATTAAAAGTATTAGTTCTTTTGAAGAAGCTAGCTAGTTTATTATGAAGACACAGAAGAATTTAAAAGTTTCTGTTTTAGGCAAAAGTTATTCGATAGCAACAGATGAACATGAAAGTGATGTTTTTCAAGCAGCCGGCATTATTGATCAACTAGTAAAAGATCTCTATGCAGATGTACCTATGGGGCAAGACAAATTGGCTCCAATTGTAGCGTTACAGCTCGCAATTGATCTAACAAAAAAACAAAATGCTTTAGATAAATACAAACATAGAGCTGATCAACTAACACGGTTAATTGAAGAAACATTGCTAGCCTAAAGCCTTTTCGACGTTTCTTTTTGCTTTGATCTATTTTTCTGTCTTAATTTTTCTTATTTTTTTTGCAGGCCTTTTAATATAAGAAAGATAGAAAAATGATGAGTCTTTTTATGGTTATGTCCATATTTATAGGGATGATTGTTGGTGTCATCACAATGTGGGCATACTTACTTGTTAAAAAAAAGCATCTTTTAAAAACAAAGTTAGCCACTCAAAAGATGCTTAAAAAAACACATAGTGAGATTGAACAAGAACGAAAAGATGCTATGTCGGAGCTCAAAAATGAGCTGTATAAAAAACGTAGCGAATTTGATCTCGAGATGAAAAAATCTCGAATAGAACTGAAGCGTCTTCAAAATAAGTATCAAAAGAAAGAAGATACCCTTGATCATAGAGAAGTTCTTCTCGATGAATTACGGAAAGAATTACAACAAAAGGAACGTGATCTTTCCCGACGACTTGATATCGTAAATTCAAACGAAGTAAAAATTAATAAGCTCTATAACGAACTTGTATCAAAGCTAGAGCGTTTAAGTGGCATTAAACAAGATGAAGCAAAAAGAATATTACTTGAGTTTTTACAAAAAGAAGTTCGGCTCGCCAACCAAAAGTGGATTTCTAAAGCAGAAGAGTCTGCCCGAGAAGTGTCAAAGCAAAAGTCTATAACCATTTTAGCCGATGCAATGCAACGATATTTATCAGAACAGGTAACACTTCATTCTTCAAGTATTATTCATTTGCCAAACGAAGAAATGAAAGGTCGTATTATCGGCAAAGAAGGCAGAAATATTAAAGCGTTAGAAATGGCCACTGGTATGGAATTTGTTATCGGTGACACACCCGAAATAATTACTATCTCAGGCTTTAACCCAATTAGACGAGAAGTCGCTCGCCGATCTTTGAATAAATTAATGCAAGACGGAAGAATTAACCCAACCCGTATTGAAGAAACCGTTACAAAATGTGAAAACGAAATTGATGCGGCAATTGTTGACGAAGGACAACAAGCAATTTTAGAATTTGGGTTTAGCGGAGTACATCCAGAAATTATAAAGCTTCTTGGACGCCTACATTTTAGGACAAGTTATACGCAAAACCAGTTGCTTCACAGTAAAGAAGTTGGCCACTTTTCACGCATCATAGCGTCTGAATTAGGACTTGATCCAAAAATTGCAGCCCGAGCTGGATTATTACATGATATTGGAAAGTCTGTCTCAGCAGAAGTAGAAGGACCGCATGCTCTTATAGGAGCAGATATGGCAAAAGAATACGGCGAAGATCCTATCATTGTTAATGCGATTGCAAGTCACCACGAAGAAACTGCGGCTCAATCACCGTATGGCTTTATCGTTCACATAGCAGACTCTATATCAGCATCACGCCCAGGTGCGCGGAAAGAAACGCTTTCTACGTATATCAAAAGACTCGAACAGCTTGAAGAAATTGCACAAAGCTTTGACGGAGTAAAAAAAGCATATGCGTTGCAAGCCGGGCGAGAGATACGTATTATTGTCGACGAAAATAGTCTCGACGATGCCAAGGCTGAATCATTAGCCCGTGATATTGCTCAAAAAGTTGAATCTGAAATGGCATTCCCTGGTGAAATAAAAGTTAACGTCATCAGAGAAAAGCGCTTTGTTCAAGCAGCTCGATAATAGGTGTGTATCATGAGTAATACATTGCGTTTTATGTTTGTGGGCGATCTTGTCGGGACTCCAGGACTCATGTTATTTGAAAAATGGATCCCACAATTAAAAACAAAGCATGAAATCGATGCAATAATCGTAAACGGCGAGAACGCGGCAAAAAACGGTTGTGGGATAACACCTAAAATCGTAAACTTTCTTAAAAATGCTGGCGCCGATGTTATTACAACAGGCAATCACGTATGGGATCATAAGAATATTTATCCTGTATTACAAGATCGAGATGATATTATTCGACCTGCGAATTATTCTTCACAGTGTCCCGGCAAAGGATATACGTTACTTGATGTCAAGGGACACGCTATCGCTGTTATCAATATACACGGTCGTGTTTTTATAAAAGACCCACTTGATTGTCCATTTAGAGCCATTGAATCGTTACTAACGCTGTTAAAACATAAAACCAAGATGATCTTTGTCGATTTTCACGCAGAAGCAACATCAGAGAAAAAAGCAATGGGACTTTTTCTTGATGGAAAAGTTTCTGGGGTCTATGGAACCCATACCCATGTTCAAACAGCAGACGAATATATCATGTCAAATCATACAGGTTATATTACTGATATTGGTCATTGTGGTGCTCTTAATTCTGTCATCGGCATGCAGTTTGATCAGGCAATCAATCGATTCATGATACACCCACGCTTTGGAAAGTTTATCGTTGAAAAAGACGGCCCAATGGTGCTCTCAGGAGTTTTAATAGACGTAGATACAAATACAGGCAACACGATATCTATTGAGCGTATAAGAATTATCGATAACGATATTGCAATTACAGCAGACAATCTTGGTCCTAACGATAAAAAATGATAAAAATAATACATGATATTTTCGTATTTTCTTAAAAAGTTTTACGCCATATTTTTTGCTTTTTTCTTTGGGTTGCTTTTTATCTTTGCATCAACAAACCTTTTTTTGCGCTTACCCAATATTGCAACGATTTATACGATACCTGTTATTTTTTGGACCATGATCCCTTTAACATCGTTGTTTGCGTTACCCATTGCAACATGTATTGCTATTCAAAGCGTTATTGGTGATTTAATCATACATGACAATCAGATTACGTTTTTTTATTTTTCACAAAACGCCCGTAAAGCGCTTTACAAAGCTGTCTTATTTTTTTCGCTATCGATAACAGTGTTTTATATCCCGCTTGTGTTTAAATGGGCACCACAAAGCTATCGTAACGGCAAAAAAATACTTATCACGCTTGCCCAAGACCAACTTAATCAATTGCCCCCACTGAAACTCCATACGCCTTTCCCGGGCGTTTCTCTTTATTTTAATGGCAAAAAAAGCACATACTTCGATACTATTTTTTTAGCGTTTACCAAACATAACAAGCACTACTTTTTTTCTGCCCAAAGGGGCGTATTTGACAAGCAGGTCTTTCTTTTGCAAAACGGCTCTGTCTGTAGCCAAAACAAAAATAAATTTTATCATGCACTATTTGACAATGCTCAAATCGATCTCAATAAGCTTGTTTTTAAGCATGATATAAACGACGACAAAAACCTCGAGACACATGACAAACATGACATAAAAGAGATACAAGAAACACGCACAAAGTTTTTAACCTGGTCAACACTTGTCGCGCATAAAGACAAAAATATACGGTTTTTTATCGAATTGCATAAACGTTTTTCTCAAGTCGTATGGCAATTTTTACTTCCATTTTTAGCGTTACTTTTTTTATTTATTTTTAAACGCAAAAGAAATAACATGATCCAGTCAGTTCTTTTTGCCAGCGGAGCTTTTTTAGCGACATATATGCTTTTTGCCCTTGCAACGTTTTTATCTTTTATGCCCATACTTGCACTTATACTATTTTATGGACCACCCATACTTGTTACAGGGCTTTTTTGCTTTTACATGCGAAAAGCGTTATAGTGTCTCCTGCGTATCTATTTTAAATAAACCAGTAATTATAATCGAGTATTTATCATGATTACCGTAGCTTTTCTCTATGCTGTATTAGCCTCAACGTTTATTTTTGCCAAAAAAGCTTTAGCCTACGCTCGTCCATTTTTTCTTATCGGGACACGAATGCTAATTGCTGGAAGCTTTTTACTGGGCTACCAGTATTTTTTCAATCGTAAAAACTTTAGGATCAAAAAAGAAGATCTCTGGACGTTTTTTCGAGTTTCTCTGTATCATGTTTATTTTGCGTATATGCTTGAATTTTGGGCACTTCAATATGTATCAGCACTAAAAACAACGATTATTTATTCGGCAACGCCATTTATCGCGGCTATTTTAGCATATTTTCTTTTACATGAGCGCCTAAGCATACGTAAAGTATTGGGTGTTATTATCGGCCTTTGTGGCATTATTCCGGCACTGCTTGCCCAGGCAACAGGCGTAGAGGCAACGCTTGAGCTACATCGCATCTCTTTACCTGAAGTAATTTTGCTTTTTGCTGTTATCAGTGCATCATATGCATGGTTTATTGTCTCAGATCTCATGAAAAAAAATTATAGTTTTGGCTTTATTAATGGCGTTGCCATGTTTGCTGGGGGAGCTTTAAGCATGATCACGGCTGTTTTTACAGAAGGCCTGGCAAGCCCTGTTTCTCATGTCGGGCCGTTTTTAGGCTGGCTGGCGCTTCTTATTCTTTGCTCAAATATTATTTTTTACAATCTTTTCAGCTGGCTCTTAAAACGCTATTCGATTACGTTTTTAACGTTTGCCGGTTTTTTGTGCCCTAGCTTTGCGACGTTATATGAATGGCTTTTTATGGGTGGGACCATTACGTGGCATTACTTTGCATCGCTTGTTTTAATAATTCTTGGGCTTTATATCTTTTATAAAGATGAACTTAAAAATATTCGTGCATACTAATTGAAAGTATCCTTCTATAGTTTCACCGTCTTCTATTTCTTGTTTCGGTAGGTTTTGTAAATTGATTATGGAAGGTTTGCCTTTCCTAAACCCTTACTGCTTATTATCTTTGTTAAAATTTATTGCGTCTGATCTCTTTTTATAACTTTGTTTAGCCATTCTTTAGCCTTACCACAAGCAATTAAAACATCGTGGTGATTAAAACATAAAACATAATCAATGGTTTTGTTTGTTAAATAAAATTCAAAACCAAAGGTTTCACCAAGAACATCATCAACATCTTTTCCATTGAAAAATTTAAAAGCAATGCTGTTGTCTTCAGGATTAAAAAACATTATAGTTTCGTTGTTTCCTATAATCTCTTTAATCCACTCCCATGCATTTTTGTTGTTAATTCCAAGTTCGTTTGTAAAGTTTTCCCATAAAAATCGTGTTTTTTTTCCATGAGCATATTTTTTAACTATTTTGTCTGTGATGGTTTTAGATTCTAACGGTGAAAGTTCTGTAACATTGATTTCGAGATATTTTGAAGCTCTAATTATTTCATTTTTAATGGCATTCACAAATTGTTTCCTTTCATGGTTTATCTGTTTATAGGAACACAGTCAACTATTATATGTCCTCTAATTGCTCCACCACTAGCACGTTTGCCACCTGTTTGATAACCAATATGTGGAACATCGGGACCATTTTTTATGTGGCCAAGATCAGTGCAGGCAATATTCTTTTGTAAGTGTATTTGCAAAATCAGTATTATTTTTTGA
>CAZFHP010000022.1:0-23965 GCA_964519365.1 uncultured Pseudomonadota bacterium | reverse complement strand
CTCTGGGCCAAGTTTCAAAGAAGCAATATCACTAATCGCAACAACTTCTGGTTGCTCTCGAACAACGTTTATGAGATTTTTAAAAGCCGTCTTGCCATGATCTAGGCCCAGAGCAACAAGATGAGCCGCTTCAGAAACAACATGTTTTATGGGAACAGTAACTCTCTTAACAATTTCAGATGCATCACGCAGGCATCTAACAACCCGTTCTTGTTGTGAAAAAAAACGCGTTAATCCCTGGATATTTTTAAGTTTAAGGGCTGACGTTGCTTTAAATGATAAAAGCAGCTCTATAACTGCGGCTAGTGCTTGTTCGGGATCTTGAATAATCTTGTTCGTAAGATTCTGAGCTAATGCAAGAGCTTTTTCTGAACATGCCGCCGGGTCATGTGTAGCCAAATTTACTGTTTCGTATAACGCTTGGCCCAAAGCAACTCCTGCTTGTGCTAACGGTTTAACGATATCATCTATCGGATGGGTAACCAATGCCTGACAAAAAGCAAGATTATGCTTAAAAATATTCTTTACCCCAAGAGCCGTTCCCTTAAAAACAATCTCTGTTGCACGGGCAAAACCCTGTGCTGCTTTAACTAAAGCATACGAAAAATCTGATAAATTAAACGCAATAACAGGATTGCGCTCTTCTTTGGCTAACGCTGTAAAATAGGTAATAACGTGATACAAATTTTGAATCTGAAAGTTTTCACGATGAGAAACAACAAGTTCTGTTATGTTCGCTCGCGCATCACATAACTCTTTATGCAATTGTCTATCAAGCGCAGTCCCACAACAATGTTTAAATACACTTTTATATGGATCTGTAAATTTATAATCACGAATCATCTTCGAATAATCAGAAATTTTTCGATTGTTTTTTATCGTTTCGTCAAACGCACAGACTCTTTGCTCATAACGATCTAAAAGATCTTGATCACAAAAATTTTGATTAATCTCTTCATACTTTGCATATCGATTCCGGAGAACGATCAAAATATCTGGACAATCAAGAGACAGCGCATGTTGTTCGGCTTCTTGCTTAATGCGTTCTTCTTCTAAGCGCTGCTGGCGCAAGGCTTCTTGCTGTCGCATTTCTTGTTCTGCCCGCTTTGATCTTATCCTTTGAGCTTCTCGATCAATAAAATCTTTAAAGCCATATTTACCATCAAAGCCATCTATCCATCGAAGACTTTTCCTGAAACTATAATCACGCTGAAGTTTGTCGTTAAGATTCAGTATAAAGTCGTCATAACCATCAAGAGTACGAACATACCTGATATAACTGGAAATATGATAAAGATAATAACACTGAAAAAGACATGATGCGCTTGTACTACAAAAATAATTGACGAGCTCTGCCTGAGACATATTTTGAACAGCTGTTATAACATCTCTCTTTGTGCACATATTATGTATGCGCTGTTCTCGAACTTTGTGTAAATATGTATTATTCGAATAGGTATCTTGATGCTCCCATTTTGAGCACATACGATTCGACTCAAAACTATCCGTCCAAGAATCAAGAGTTATATCAAAAGGAACATAGTTAGAATACAAAAACGATATTTGAAAAAAAACACTTACAACGAAAAGAAACATTCTACGCAGAAACATATCTGGACTCCCAGATAAATCTAGATTTTGTTAGAAGCTATAGCATATCAAAGATGAAAACTAACAAAGCTTAGCTTTTTTGCAATAACATTTGAGTAAAGTCTTGTATTTCGCAAAAAACTTCTGGCATTTTAAATATAAAAGTAACAAATATAAATAATAATCTCTTAAAAAAGGAGCGGGGCGATGGGAAAACTCGAATCACTTTCACTTAAAATTATTCACACATGGCTAATCTTAAAATATACGTATGGTCTTACGTTTATTATTCTTGGCATAGACAAGTTTTTTAATTTTATAGCACCTTGGGAACAATATGTCAGCACATACATGCTTACACATGTTCCAGTCAGTGCCCCAATTTTTATTATGGGCATCGGAACTTTAGAAATCTTTCTGGGCATACTTATTCTGGCACAATGGACACGCACAGGGGCATATTTTATTTTACTATGGTTGCTCACATTTGCAGTAAACTTATTTGCCATGCGGGCACATTACGATATTGCATTAGGAAGTATCGTAATAGCCGTCGGCGCTTTTACTCTGGCACGATTAACAACGGTAAAAAATGGGCTTCTAAAAAATATGATGCTTGAGAAACAAAAGCCAACACCCCAGCAACAACAGCAACAACAAACCCCTCAAGCCATATAAACATAATAACAAGCACCAGCAATGCGTTCTAATATTTCTTGATTTGCAATTTATCCCAATTACCCTATACTCATAGGCGCTCGGGCAATTGATAAAATTTTTCTGCATTGTCAATAAGTAAGTGGGAGCCTCTATGGAAAAAAATTATGTGCAAAATTTTGTTAAAAATTTATTGTTTAGCTCTCTCGTTTTTATTTCTCTATTTTCTCTTTTTCCCGCTCACGCGAAACGTAATTCCCATTATTCCCCTCCCCGCACGTATGCAATTTTCGTAGAAGTCGACGAAACAGGCAAAAGTCACGTTATAGACAAACGAGATATCACACATTTGCATTTCACAGATTTGGGCAAACAAAAAAAACTTATTGACACTCAAACCCAAACTGATGAAATAGAAACAACACAAACGCCAGAAGAACAATTAAAAAAAATAAGCATCCAGTTATTACATAACTTAAAAGACCTTGGTATTAATAGTGCTAAGTGTACATATCTTTCATGCTATCTGTTTATAGCAAAGGGGGTCCCTCGCTTTTTAAAGTTAGTTGACCAATGTGGGCGCTATATTACAATCGCGATCGATAACACAGGCAAAGCTCTTGATATTGCTAATGATATGGCTAACGACAAATTGCCCCTCGCTTGGAGTGCAGGAGACCACGCATGTTCCACCGTTGGACGCGGATGGTCGGCTTTAAGAAATAAAATTCGTACCATTGGCTGGTAAATTAACTCATGAGATATATAATTACTTGTTTAAGAATTATTGGTTTAAGTTTCTGTTTTTATGTTTGTCATACACATATTACAACGTGCTTTGCAAACATAAAAGCACTTTCACATATTACCGTAACAAGTAATAAGGCAACATGTACACCTTTAAAAACCGAAAAAAATATCGAAAAAAACATCTATGTCTTTCGATATTTAGATAACGTTCGCGTTACATTTGCAGACAAAAGTCATGTTACATCTGATGCTCTAGAGATCATGTATGATTCAAAAAATTCACAAAAACACGATCCCAAAAATAATTTATCTGGCAACAAGTCACATAACGATTTATCTCAGTTTAAAAAAATTACATTTACAGGAAACGTCTTTGTTCAAAAAAAAGAAAACTCTGTAAACGCAGATCAAGCAGAATTATTCTTAAAAGAAAACATATGTAAATTTACAGGTAACGTTAAAGTAATTAAAACAAAAGATAACAAAAACGACGTTCCTATTGAAATGCATAGTCAAGAAGCGACTTTAAATTTTAAAACAGACCATGTACTCTTAACAGGGAATAGTTATAAGCCTGTTTGTACAAAAATAAATCTAGAAAATCACCCTGCATTACAGGTTAAAAAGAAAAAAACTAAAAACAAAAAGAAGAAACGTAAGTAACCCCGTGAGTAAGATTCAAGTTTTATCTCATCAAGAAGCACAAAAAATCGCCGCTGGCGAAGTCATTGAACGCCCTGCCCACATAGTCAAAGAATTACTTGAAAACGCACTTGACGCTCAAGCAACGACGCTCTCTTTGTACATAGAAAAAGCAGGCAAAAAACTTATTCGCATTGTCGACAACGGCTGCGGCATGTCGCCAGAAGATGCTCGTATTTGTTTTTTACCACATGCTACAAGTAAAATTTCAAAAGTAGAGCAGCTTGAAACAATTAACACTTATGGCTTTCGCGGAGAAGCGCTTGCAAGTATCTCTGCTGTAAGCAATGTTATACTTACTTCAAAAGAAAAAACTCGCGATCTGGGAATAGAAATCACATGTAAACAGGGAACAATCGAGCATGAAAAACAAATAGCATGTCCCGACGGAACATCTATAAGTATTCATGATTTGTTTTATAATATTCCCGTACGTAAAAAATTTCTCAAGCAAGATGAGACAGAGTGGAACCAAATACAAACACTGTTTCATGCGTTTTGCTTAAGCCATAAACATATTTATTTTAAGCTCTATCGCGATAACAAGCTTATTCTTAATGCCCCGCCTGTTAATACTATTAAAGAACGAGCGAGTCAGATTTGGGGATATAATTTTTCACAAAATTTACTTGAGATTCAAAACGAAAATACAAAACAAGAAACAAATAAACACACATGGCTTTCGATAACAGGATATACTTCAAATCATAATTTTTGGCGTTATGGGCGACAGATAATCTTCTTTTTTGTTAACAATCGTTGGGTAAAAAATATCGATCTGAGCAAAGCACTAATGAAAGGATACTTAAACGTTTTGCCACCTGCTCGCTTTCCTGCTGCTTTTGTTTTTTTAAACCTTGACGCTAACATGGTCGACGTTAACGTACACCCAAAAAAAGAAGAAGTGCGCTTTCTAAAACCAAATGCCGTACGAACAGCAATTCAAACATACATAAAACAAACGCTTTCAAGAAACTTAACCCAGCAAATAACGCTTGAAAAGCCAACACAAAATATTATCACGCAACAAGACACACAAAATAACTTTAAAAATCCTAGAGCATATACTCCAGAAATCCCTGTATTTACGCAACCAACGTTTAACACGCATGAGTTTAAAATACAAGATCAACAAAACACACACGAAATTTCTTTTTTTTCAAAACAAACCCCCAAAGAGATCCCAGAGCAAAGTCTCGAGAAAAACACACAGATTAAACACGAAACAAACCAAAAAACTATTCCCGAAACAAATCCCGATAATACAAATACAAACGCTTCTGTGTATTCAGGGAAAATTATTGGGCAACTGTTTAAAACATACATCTTGCTTGAAAACAAAAACAATTTTACAATTATTGATCAACATGCAGCACACGAGCGTGTTTTATATGAAAAATTTTTGGAAAACTTTGAAAAAAAAGAAGGCACGCACTTACTATTTCCTGAGATTATTAGGCTTTCGAAAGAGCAGCTTAATCTTATCATGCAAGAAAAAAAATTTTTTGCTCAACACGGGATTAAACTTGAACAATTTGGGGAACAAGAAGTCGTTATCAAGACATCGCCACCAAAGATACAAGACAAATCTTTACGAGAATTAATTTTAGAGACCGTTGCCTTTATCGAAGAAAACGAAAGAATAGAACCTGAACTTTTTCGAAAAAAATTACATGAACATATGCATAGCCACATGGCATGCAAAATGGCCGTTAAAGCAGGCGATATTCTTACGTTTGAGCTCATGAAACAATTAGTGCTTGATTTACAAAAAACAGAAAAGCAATTCATTTGTGTTCATGGCCGTCCAACAACATGGACCCTTACACAAGAAGAAATCGAGAAAAAATTTAGACGCCGCTAATATGTTCCGTTCCCCCACCAGCTCGAGCAAGCTTATCAACCGTTAACGTCAGCTCTGTTGCCATTGCAATACGTGCAAATGGAATAGGTGATTTTCCATTTGGCTTTTTGGCTTCTTCAAAAAATTGCTTGAGTAAACGTTCATGCCCCTTATCTGCCGTTTGAACCTTTTTATTACACGCAAGCTTAAGACCATAACTTTTGAGCTCTAAGAAATCATTCATAATAATCGACTTGCCGTCAAAGAACACTTCCATATACTCCTTACCCATAGAGCTATTGCCCAATGCAGTATACAAAAGAGAACAACAAGAACCATCGTCCATGGTTACAGATGCCAAAAAATTATCCGTGACAGACATGTCTTTTTCTTGACTATAAACAGGGGAAACAGAAACCATAACAGGGTTCGAATCTGTTAAAAAACAAAATAACTCAAAAATATGACATGCTTCACCAATAATACGCCCTTTGTTTGCATCAGATTGAATCCAATGATCTTGCGGAATAAAGCCCGCATTCATTCTGTAATGAACAATAAGCGGGTTCGCTCTTTGATCCAGTAATTTTTTAATAGCCCCCATAAACGGCGAAAAGCTTCTGTTAAAATCAACACAATAAAAGCTCCCAGGAGCTTTTGCATGATATGCTTTTAATTGTTCAAGCTGTTCAAACGTAACTGCTGCCGGTTTTTCGACAAAAACAGCTTTCCCCATTTGCATAAACTTAATTGCTTGTTCTGTGTGAAAGACGTGTGGAGTAGCAATAACAACGGCATGAACATCATCGTCACCGACAAGTTTATGAAAATCATTACTTGTCTTTTGGGCATCATAAGAACGCGCAACATTGATTAAATTTGTGGCATTTGTGTCAATAACAGCATGAATGTTAACCGTTTTTATGCTTGAAATAATAGGAAGCAATCGTATTTTGCAAAACCCGCCGGCGCCTATAACTGCTGTCTGTATCGATTTTTCTGGAGCTTTATAAGGCTTATCCTCGCGATCATTTGCAACGTGCTTTGTGTCTTTTATTATACGTTCTAAAAATTCTTTTTCTTCTGTAAGTTTATACGATAATAAAACCCCAAGTGTATCTTTTTGTTGAAGAGACGCATACGCTTTTTTTACTTTTTGTACATTAAATTCATAACTCACTAACGGTGCAATATCAATCTTTTTTTCTTCTATCAGGTGTGCAAAAAGCTGCATATTACGGTTTTCTGTCCAGCGAACATATGGATACGGGTAATCATGCCCCTCTTTTTCATACGCGTGATCATAGCGCCCAGGGCCATATGAACAAGAGATTAACAGATCTATCTCTTTTGAATAAAATATCTCACGGTCAAAATCAAGCTTTACATTGCCAACAAGAATAACTTTGCCCTTGCGTCGAGTTATTTGCATAGCCTGTTCAATAATTTTTCCCGACGCCGCACCTGCAGTGATTATCGTCGTATCAACGCCATGACGAGACGATGCAACCGTAATACTGTTAACAAAATCTTCTTCTTGCGGGTTGAACACACAATCTGTTCCAAGTTTTTTTGCGAGCGTAAGCCGATCTTCTTCTAAATCAACCCCAAAGACTTGGCACCCAGCAAGCTTGGCTAACTGCGCTGTCATTTGACCAATCAGCCCAAGCCCCAAAACACAAACCTTTTCTCCTATCTCTAATTTTGCACGACGTATTCCCTGAAGCGCAATTGCACCGATTGTTGTCAAACTTGTATGCTTGAGATTTTCTTTATGTTTTATTTTTGCAACTAAATTTTCAGGAACCGCAACAACATCTGCATGATGAGCAACATCAGATCCCGCACAAGCAACAAAGTCTCCCCGTTTAAAATTCTTTACGTTACAGCCAATCGCAATAACTTCCCCAGAACATGAATATCCAAGAGGCAGAACTTGCTTCATTTTGCCTTTGATCAAAGACAAAGTCCCAGAAAAACCATTTTCTTTAACAGCACCCAAAACTTTTTGAGTATTTTGCGAAAGATTGTTTGAAAACTTTTTTATAAGAGATTTTCGTGAATTTTCGATTGTTGCAACTTCTGTCCCGCTGCTAATAAAAGAATAATAAACACGAACTAAAACATCGTTTTTGTTAACAAGAGGAACATCAACATTGTGTAACGATACTCGACCTTTTTCTAAAAAAACTTGCCTCATGCTTTGTGTACCATGCTAAAAGAAACTCTAAAGTGCTAAAAAGTAATATTATCAAAAATACAATTTGTTTTTATTGCTCCAGATAAAAGATTTTTTGATTTTTCTTTTTGTAGGTCATTTAAAAGACCACAGGAATCTAAAACAATCTTATTGCAAAAATCATTTTCTGTAATCGACAAAAACTCTTTATGTTTAACAAGTATCAAAATAATTTCATGAGAGGCTAACGCTTTTTTCAAATCTGGCTGCAACTCTACCCCATATTGAGCGATTGTTTCTTTATCAACATAAGGATCATAGGCAGTAAGTGAAAATGAATCATACTTATGAACAAGTTCACATACGATTTTTAACGCAGGAGACTCTCTTAAATCATCAACATCAGGCTTAAATGATAAACCTAATGCTAATACTTTTGGTTTTTCTTTGCCCAAATCTTTTAACTCTTGAACCGTAGACAAAAGCTTCCCCATAACATGATGCGGTTTTGCATCATTTATTTTGCGAGCCTCTTTAAGAAGTTTCGTTTCATGAGGAAAACTTTGAATCAAAAACCATGGATCGATTGCAATACAATGCCCACCAACACCACATGTTGGCGTTAAAATATTAACCCTTGGATGTTTATTGGCCAACTCTATAACATGATACGCATCTATTCCGGCAGTGTAACACATTGATGCAACTTGATTAGCAAAAGCAATCTGTACATCACGAGAACTGTTTTCAACAAGTTTAACCATTTCAGCCGTTTTATCATCAGTGATATTCAAAAAGCCCTTAACAAACTTCGAATAAAAAGAATACGCTAACTCGCACGATTTTTGACAAACACCTCCAATAACACGATCATTATCAACAAGCTCTTTAAAAATCCTTCCTGGAATCCCTCGTTCAGGACAGTGTGCAATAAAAAAATCAACGCGACAAACTAACCCTGACTCTTCTTCTATTTGCTTGGCTAATCTTTCAGTTGTCCCAACAGGAACAGTCGACTCAACTATGATAAAATTTCCAGGCATAAGCCGTTGAGCAATATATTTTCCTGCTTTTATAACATATTGCAAATCAGCTGTTTTATTTTCTTTAAATGGTGTTGGTACAGTAATAAGAAAGCAATCGGCATATTCTAAATGCGTACTTACTTTGAATCTTTTCTTTTGAAGGGCTATTTGAAGACGCTTTTCAATACCCGGCTCCAAGATAGTAGGGTCACCAGCGTTAATCCTTGCAACTTTTTCTTTATTGATATCATATCCAAAAACATCATATCCGGCTTCTGCTGCAAGAATTGCTGTTGGTAGGCCTATATACCCTAGCCCTAGGATAGAAACGCGCTTCATCATTCCCACCTCTTTTTCAGTTCACTTTGTATTAAAAACATATTTCAAATTTATATGGTAACATAATTTCTGCATTAATCAAACATGTTTAATATTATAAGTCTTAACTTTTTTATCAAGTTTTGTTTTTATCATCAAAGCAATTCTTTGACTTGCTTTCCCATCCCCATAAATATTATTTGGCTTATGAAGAGAGTTTTGCATTGAATAAAGTGCCAATAATCCAGCCGTTATGAGCTTTTCATTTGTTCCAACTAACAAACCTAATCCTTCCCAAACACCTTCAATCCGCTCCGTAACATCTCGTAAAATCAATACTTTTTTCCCAAGACTCATCCCTTCTTCTTGTATTCCTCCAGAATCTGTTATGATCCAATCCGACGAGATAATCAAATAAACTAACTCTTTATAGGGTACTGGCTTGCTCAACACTATATTTGATATTTCGTCAAGACCAGACTGTTTTATAGCTGCTAAAACATTTGGATTCGGATGAACAGGATAAAAAATAAAAACATCCGGATGATTCAAAGCAAACGCCTTAATACTCTTAAAAATTCTTACAAGCCCACCATCAAATGACTCCCGTCGATGGGCAGTAAGCAATACTAATTGCTGCTTGTTTTTTTTGCATGCCAAAACAGTATCTATAATATTTGTATCAATAATTAGCTTCTGTGTTTTAATTTTTTCTTGCATCCAAAAAAGAGCATCAACAACAACATTGCCCGTACAAAAAATATTTTTACGATCAATTCCTTCTGCTAGTAAATTACCAACATTAAGACTCGTTGGAGCAAAGTGATACTGCGCAATCTGAGATATATATTTGCGATATATTTCTTCCGGAAACGGCGCATAGATATTGCCCGTTCTTAGCCCCGCCTCCAAATGCCCAATAGGAATCTTCAAGTAAAACGCTGCTAGAGCAGACGCAAATGCGGTTGCAGTATCTCCATGAACTAACACCAATGACGGATCAAGCTTTTTATAAACATCTCGAATCTTTTCAAGTATCGCCGTTGTAACATAAAAAAGATCTTGATCTTTTTTCATAACGTCTAATCTAACATCAGGAGATACCTGAAAAATATCGAAAACCTGCTGTAGAATATCATCATGCTGAAACGTTGCGCACAGGATAACGTTAATATTCGCATTTTTTAAGGCAAAATAAACAGGAATAGATTTAATAGCAGCGGGGCGTGTTCCAACAACAATAATAATAGGCTTGCTCATAACTACTTCTTTCTCTCTAGAAATTTATAAAACAAACTTCCCAAAGATACCAAATAATAAGCAACTAAGCCAGGAACTTTATGTGCTTAATTCATAAGCATAAAAATTTTCTTTCTCGCTAACCCCATCATAAAGCATTTCTTGAAACAAGTATTCTGTATCTTTGATTACATAAGACAATTGATCATCAAGAACACGCGCTATCTCAAGAACTTTTCTTTCAAGATCTGCTATATGTTCTTGCAAATCTATATACTCTTGCTTACCATCTGTTTCATCACGAATTAACTGAATAAGAGAAGACGCCTGAATAAGACTATTTCTAGCAACCATTATATTTTCTTTTGCAAGAACCAATGGCCAACTTATTTCAACAGACAAAATATTTGGCTCTAAAAAATCTACTTCAATCAAAGTAATAATTTTTTCGACGTATCCAATTTTCCCCCATGGAGTAAGAGGAAATAAGAGTTTACTTAAACCTAACCACGTCAGACCAGCCGTTATTACCCCAACAATAGAACCTATGATAACTTTTCCCTGTGCCGTTTCATTAGATTTTAGACCTATCGTCGTCCCGAGAATTCCCCCAGCAAGAACACTTCCAGAAAAAGCAAGAGCGTGTGCTGTTTTCTCATCCAAAGCTTTTACGCCGAAATCTAGCACGAAACAACATAAAAACACAAACGAAAAAATAATTTTTAAAAAAGAATTCATAGATCAAAAACTTTGCAGTTACTTTTGATTATTAGATTTCTGTCTCTCTTCAAATTCACGGCGTTTTTTACGCTCTTTTTCTTCAAACTCCCGTTGCAATAGCCATTCTTTTTCTGCATGTTTCCTGCGTTCCCGAGCAAGCCTTTCTTCAAGATCTCGTTGTTTTCCTCGCTCTTGTCGTTCAAATTCTTGTAGTTCTTGAAGCACTTTCTGTTCATGGTCTCGCTGCTTTTGTTTTTCAACATGCTCTCGACGAAGACTAACTTGCCCCTGGTATGCATGCATGTTAATAATTTTTTCAACCAGTGTTTCTATCGTCTCTAATACCTCTGGCATTCGCATCATAATGCGTTCATATTTTTTTAAAAAATCATTAAATTCGTCAGTCGTACAAAGAGCATTTTGCATATAATCATCAGAATTATCAACAACAATATCACATAATTTTTGTAGATCTTTACTATTTTGAGAAAGATCTTTTTGAAACGTTATCAAATAATCTCTAGCAGAAACAAGTGGCCAGTCTGTTGCAAACCGAACATGTATGTGAGCAACAAGTTCATTATCTGCTTTAAATCCACGCTGAATAAAGCGCTCTTGCTCAATATCAACAATAAAAGAATTTAAAACATCGTCAGCCTGACTTAAACTTACTCGTTTTATGTTTTTCTGAATTTCTTGCGAAAGGTACTCCATTTTTTCTTTAAGTTGTTTGCATCTGTTTAAAAAACTTTTATCCCAGTTATTTGTTTGTATCTTTTGCATCACATTTCGAATAAACAATAACTCTTGCTGCAAGTGGGCCTTGGCTTTATCATAATCATAATCATGGACACAAACATATTGCTTAAAATCTCGCAACGAAGAAAAATCTTTGCTTAAAAAATCACTTTCTATCGAACCGACTAACTTATGAGCCCCATCATAAACTCCTGAATGCGTTTTATGATACAAAGATTTATTCAAAAGCAAATACATTAAAGACCCCACACCCACAGACACAGCCCCAGAAAGCCCTATCTTCGCAGCAGTTTTCTGTTCTAACCGTGTTTTCCCAAGCAAATAATACGTTAAAAAACTCATAGCCGTGGCAGTAGCAATACTACTTGAAACTGTAATTGCCGTCGCCTGATTATCACTTAAAGCCTTCACTTTCGTACAAACAACAGAAAAAAATAATACACATGCTATAACAGATTTTGCGTTCATAAAAGTTCCCACATACAAAAAATACTTATGAATAAATACTTATGGATAAACAATAGACGCCTTCTTTTCTATGTCATCATAAAAAGACGTTAATACTTTTTGTTTTTTTGCTTCATGCAAACCTCTATCAATATCACCATATCGTTCATCCAAAGTCGCCAATCGCTTTTCTTTTTTATTTGCAAGTTTAATTAAAATATATTTATCCTGAGACTTTATTGGTTCAGTAATTTCCCCTTTCTTCATGCTTATTACAGAAGCAAAACGTGGATCAATGTCTTCTTTTTCAACGTTACCCAAATCATCCCACGAAAGTTTTTTTAATGTCCCTTGCTTTTTATAATCACTCAGTTCTTTTTCATTAAACGTTGCCATATGAAGATGATAACGCTCGTTCTTATACACAGGATGCTCTTTGTAATGTTTTTCAACTTCTTGAGACGTAATAACTATCTTATTTCCAATATCCATACGCTTTACATTTTCTATTGCCAGTAAAACCCCCAACTGTCTTTTATATGTTTTAAGCGTAAAGCCACCTTCTTTCAGCTGCCGCTCAAATTCTTCATCTGGAATATTCGTCATGTTATTCATCATTTTAAAAGAAACAATTTGACGTTCAATATCCTGAGCACTCGGCAATACATGCTTTTCTGATGCTCTTTGATATAACAACTCTTCTTTAATTGTTTCATCTAACGAATAAACTCCCCCTTCTTTGGCAATGCGCGGATTAGCCAGATCTGATTGCAATACATTCGCACCATTCACTCTGACAAGAATTTTATCAAAAACCCATCTATCAGAACGTTTCTTTATATTTTTTTTCTTTTTCTTCTGTGCTTTTTTCGGCGCTTGTTCTTGCTTTATGTTTGACTTATCTGCACAACAAACACTTACAGAAAATACTAACCCAAAAAAAACTACCCCTATTTTTTTCACAACTTTTCCCATACTATTTTCCATACTAATTCCCAATTATTTACAAAAAAAGGGTGAGTTTTTAACTCACCCTTTTTGCCTGTTCTTATTTTTTTAAATTATTTTTATCTACGCATAACTGCTTATGCAGCGGTCGCATGCTTCTTTTTAACCTGCGCTGGTCTTTCTTTAAGAGCCTTTTGCAGAATTTGATCTTCAGTCATTCTTTGAGCTACTTTTTGTGTGTCTACCTTAGGCTTTTCTTTAAAGTAATCTTCGTTCACATCAATAGTCGTACGAGTTCTCAGTTCTTTAATTCGATCATCTAATACTTGCCTAAACTGATTGTTTTTAATCACACCTTCAATTTGAGGTCTAATCTCTTTAACATCAAAGAAAACTGTATCTTTCTTCTCAAAAGCTCCAACAACCCATATATCTGAACCAACCTTAATTTTTTCAACAGCTGGAAACTTCTTGAGAGCAAGAATCTTTTCTTTTACAGGAGCTGGAATACGCTTAACATTAAGCTTATCTTCCGTATCACCTGTAACACGACCGAATGATCTAAAGAAAGCACTCTTTTCTTCTTTTGCAAGCTTATCAAAATCTTTAGGAGTTTTCTTTGCTTTTGCAAAAAACTTATTCGCTTCCATTTCTGAAGAAAAGCGAGCCCCTGATGTTAATACGCCACCCGCTGTCTTAACATATTTGCTCTTATTTTCTTTATAATGTTTCTCAACATCCCCAGAAGAAACACGAATACCATCATAAATTTTCTTTTCAAAAAATTGAACTTTCAATGAACGCTCAACGAGCTTCATCATATCTTGATATGCTTTAATAAACTCAGGATTATCTGAAAGTTTCTTTCTGTTTGCATCAACAATAATAAGCTCTTGTTTAACTAACTCATCAAAGAACTTTCTCTTAACCGTCACAGGAAGCGACTCTATTCCAGCGCCTCTAAAATATGGATTTGCTTGAAGCATTTGCTTCATACTCTTTAAATAATCTGACTCCATGATCGCTGGTTTGCCATCAATTTTACAAAGGACAGCCCCTGTTCCAAGAGCAACGGTTTTAGGCTTGGCAATATCTTTCGCTTTTTCTGTAGATTTCTTTTCAACTTGTTTTTTACCAAAATAATCAAGTAATTTGCACCCAGGAAGCAACGCTAACGCTACGACTAAAGCACCATTTTTAATCAAGTATTCTGTTTTCTTATTCACAGATTTCCTTTCGTATTACACATTCTATAAAGTAAGTTATACATACTACTACACCAATCATAAAAAATAACACGTTCAATCGTAGCATACAAAAACAAAATTGCAAGCGAGATTATGCGCTACTTACATTAATCTTCAAAACCTGCTATATTTAAGTCTTCGTATATTATATATGTTTGTTTTTTTAACCCTATTCAGGATGCATTATGCAAAAGCAAGGACAGATTTCATTTATCGTTGCCGTTCTCATGAGCATAAATATTATTGTTGGTGCAGGAATCTATTTTAATCCTCAGCCAATGGTCGCTCAATCAGGCAGTGTCAGCTTTTTAGGATGGACCTTAGCCGCTCTTCTTTTCGCTCCAATTGTCTGGGGCGTAGCATCAGCAGCACGCATGTTTCCTGGAACTGGTGGTTTTTATAATTATGGCAAACAGGGTATTAACGAAACGTGCGGCTTTCTTGCAACATGGTCGTACATTCTGGGATACACATCAACAGCTGCTGTTTTGGCATATATGCTCCAAGACGTTTTAGCACAATACTTTGGTTTAACATTTGCAAAAGCATCCCCTATTATTTTTAACGCTCTCCTTATTGGGCTTTTTGCTTTATTAAATTTGTTAAGCGTAACAGTAATTAGCAAAATTCAAAGTATCGCAACTGTTTTAAAGATGCTCCCTCTTTTCTTTGTCGTTATTATTTTTGGCTTTTACTGGAACCCAAATGCACTGTTTGAAGTAAAAGAACTTCCAGCGGCCCTAAAAGCCTTCCCCCTTGCGTTATTTGGATACTTGGGTTTTGAAAGCTGCTTTGGGATAAGCCAATATCTTAAGGGCGGGACACAGAAAGCATTTGGTGTGGCACTTACAGCGTTTTCTATCGTAGCCGTATTATACACGCTCTTTCACTTTGGCTTACTCCATATTATGGGAATTGCAGGGCTAACAAGCCTGAGAGTATCTCAATTTCCACAATTTTTAAAAATCACATCTCCAGCTATTTTGTCATTCGTACAATGGACCATCATAGGAATTTTTGCGCTCACCTTCTTTAACTCGCTCTACGGACTCATGCTTACCAACATTGCGAACATGACAAACTTAGCACACAAAAACATCTTCTTTTTCTCTGATAAATTATCTCTAGAAAATAAGTTTTTTCGTCCAACTCTCATGGTTTTCCTTCATGCACTTCTTTTATTTGCCCTCATGGCCCTTATTCCAAACGTCATAATTTTACAGTACCTGGCAAATATCGGCGTTCTTACTGCATACACACTAACACTGGTAGCCGTCGCCAATGTCCAACGTAAAAAACAAACATATGCAAAACTTTGCTTAACACTCTTGGGTTTATTATCATCGATCGTACTTATATACTTCTGCGCCACATCAATAGATAAAGCTCTTGCTCCAAGCATATTTGCATCCGCAGCAGCAATCATCGGCATGGGACTAATCATGTTTAAACTTAGACAAAGCAAAATAAAAGACCTATAGTCATGAAGCAACAGAATATTCATTTTTGGATAGCTGTTATCATTAACATAAACATTATTGTTGGTGCCGGTTTTTTCTTAGAAGCTCAAAACATAGCACAAAAAGGGGGCCTTATTGCCCCACTTGCATGGGTCATATGTGGCCTCATGCTCGCTCCATTAATCATGGTCTTTGCTCGTTTAGCAAAAATGTATCCAATGGCTGGAGGCCTTTATGTGTACAGTCAAAAAACACTAGGCTCTTTTTGGGGCTTTGTCAGTGGCTGGGGATACTTTATTGGAACAATCGCTGGCAACGCTGCTATTATTCACGCATTCTCTCGTTATATTCAAAACATTACATACTTACAGCCAATACTTACACGATATAAGCTTCTTGGTCTTAATCTCGATATTCTTCTCATAGTTATTTTCATGCTAACAACACTTTTGGATATTCAGTTTTTAGAAAAAGCACAAATAACGTTTGCTCTTTTTAAAGCAATCCCAATATTAGCATTATGCATAGCCGGCATAGCGCTTTTTGATATCCAAAATATAACAACAGCCCCCGTAAACTTCTCTAGCTTTTTTGATACAATCCCCATGGCTTTCTTTGCATACATTGGCATAGAAGCTTGTTGTGCCATTATTGACAAAATTAAAGACAGCGCAAAAAAAGCATCTCTTCTGTTATGGCTTTCGTTTATACTAATCATGATCATTTATATTATCTTGCAAACAGCGATTCTTTTTGCATTTGGGCAAACACAAACCAACCCATTCTTAAGTATTTTGCCACGCCTAACAAATAATCTTTCTTTTATAACCTGGGGAAACAATTTTATCTATCTTTCAATAGCCATGTCTTATCTTGGTGGCTACTATGCTGCGTTTTATTACAACAATTGGAACCTATACGCTATAGCAAAAGATAACTCTATCGTTGGCTCTAAGTATCTAACCCCGCTAAACAAAAATCAAATTCCAAAGTTCTGCGTTTTAATACAAGCAGTATTTACTATTTTATTTCTACTCATCACACAAGCAAACAATCACAGCTTAATTACTATGTGCGATTTTGGCATAGCAATAACTTATTTTTTAAGCGCATTGTCATTTGTAATCATCGTAAAGAATATATCTGGTATAATATCATTACTCAGCTGCGCTATTTTTCTGTACATGTACTTTACAACTCTTGTGCATGCTGGGCTAAATAGCATCATCCCATTTTTACTTATCCTGGGAATAGGCTTAGTATTGTATCGAAAAAACAATAAAGGGGTTGCTCATGAGTTTTCGAGAAATTAGCGAACAAGTTTTAGCCATACCATTTGTTCTTATTCTACTAAGCAGCATCTTCATAACATTAAAAACACGCTTTATTCAATTACGCATGCTTCCCCGGATGGGCAAACTTTTCTGGGACAGCATTTTTGGAAAACATAAAACCAAAGATACCCAAGCAATACAATCACACAAAGCATTATTCACTGCGATGTCAACAACAATAGGTATTGGGAATATCGTAGGCCCTGTGATTGCTATAAAACTTGGCGGCCCCGGGGCCTTGCTTTTATTTTTAATCGCCGCATTTTTTGGCGCCGCAACAACATTTGCTGAAGTTACTTTTGCCCTAAATTATCGTAAAAAATTACCCGACGGTTCTTTTATGGGCGGACCGATGCAATATTTAAAACAAGAGCTCAGCCCTTTTTTCGCCAACATATACGCATATGCAGGAGCCATTCTTCTTGTTGTCTGGACAAGTAATCAATCAAACACACTGGCCGACGTACTTTCAAGCTTTCACATTTCAAAGTATATAACAGCCGTTATTATGACCATAATCGTTACATTTTATCTTTCCGGTGGAATCAAAAGAATCGGGAATCTTGCGTCAAAAATTGTCCCATTCATGTTTATACTCTACTGCAGCGCATCTCTCTGGATCTTACTGGTCAACGCACACAAGCTTCCAGGAGTTTTCAAACTCATGATCGATTCTGTCTTTTCTATCTCCGCTGTCACAGGCGCAACAGTTGGTATCTCGTTACAACGCGTTTTACGCTGGGGGCTTGCCAAGGGCACACAAATTACAGAAGCTGGCGTTGGAACGGCAACAATTCCTCACTCCCAGTCAAGTACAACACATGCAATTAATCAGGGCATTCTTTCTATGATCAGTGTTTATTCTGTTGGCTTTATTTGCTTGCTCTCGGGGCTCGTAACACTTGTTACAAACACCTGGCAAGATCCATCAATTAACTTGGGTATCAACATGATCACCCGATCGTTTTCTATGTACTTTCAATCAAGTGCTATTATTTTAGCCGGCTGCGCCTGGCTCTTTGCTCTTGGCACAATCTTGGGTAACGCGTATAACGGCAGCCAGTGCTACTTGTATATTACCAAAAATCGCTGGATCAATACGTATTATTTCTTAATCGCCGTTGCTGTTTTTTGGGGCGCAATTCTTGACGTCGAATTTATTTGGACCATTACAGATTTCTTTATTATTCCCGTCGCACTCCCCAACTTAATAGGTCTTACAATCTTGACAATCAGGCGTGGTAATTTGCTAAAAATTAAATAGAACAGTTTGTCTAAACCAAAGTAGCCCGGCGAAGCTTTATGCGAAGCCTGGGGTTATCTTGGTTCAGACAAAAAGAAATGGCCGACCCCTTCGATACGCCTGTAAGGCAAAACAAACCCAGGCAACCGAACATATTGACAAATAAACATGTGCTTGGCTACACTTTATATAAAGTGCAAAAGTATATCTTTTTAACAAATTATTATCGCGGGGGGCGTTATGGATTTCTTCAACAACACAAAAAAACTTTTAGGCGCAGCACTTCTTGCTGTTATTTTTATCGGTGCATGTTATGGAATGTGGGGACGAGGAAGAGGATGGGGGCGAGGTTACGGTTGGGGCAAAGGCCCAAGACACGAAATGCGTGAAATATGGCGAGAACAACGCAAAAAAGAAATGGTTCAGACTGTTCTTCAAGAGCTCGCCAAAACACTTAAATCTCTGGAACTTCAAATAAGCAAAAACTCACAAAGAATCACGGCTCTTGAACAAAAAAAATAATCTAACGAAATAGCTTTTAAAAAAAATAGGGGAAATGGTCATGAATTTTAAAAAAGTCATAGGGGTCTTATGCTTAACGTTAGTTATCATAAGCTCTTTTTACGTAGCCGTGTTTGCTTGGCGAAGACACCGAAGAGGGTGGCGCGGGTGGTTTTGGGGACGCCCTCGCGTTGTACAACACGTTGTTCACAGCGACTATGATAGCCTTTATTCAGATGTAGTAGAAAACAGGCGATTAATACGAAATCTTCAAAAAAGAGTAAAAAAACTAGAAAGAAGGCGATAGGACACACACAAAAAATAAACACGCAATCAGCCCGGGATTTTAGTCCCGGGCTGATTCTTTTACTATGCAAGTCTAATGCACTGCCCACTCCGGGGCAGATTAATTTTTTACATCTACTTCCCACAGCGGCGTCGCTTCGCTCCTTGCAATGGGCTACACTACTACACCCGCTTTGCGGATTCAAGAATATTAAAAATCTTGGAAATCATGATATTCAATTTCCAAATTCACTTAATTAATGCACGTTCCAAGCCAAATAAACTTAAAATCAGAATTATTCAGCAGGCTTGCAACACGTATATTACATACTTCGTGACGAGAGACAGGCTCATGTAATTGCTTGACGTGTATCTTTAAATCGAGTTCAAACTTCGTTGGTTCAATCTGCCAGCCATTTAAAAAGTCTGGTTGCGCAATAAAGAACAGTTCGTTGAACGACGTGAGCAATACTTCGTTTGGTTTTGCAACAAAATCCTCTTGCTTCGTAAAACGACGATCAAACGTATATGTCCCCAATTGATTGCCTTCTTGATCTAAAACAGCCCATATTGTCTTACTTTTGTTCAGAACAATAACTTCACCGTTAGACAAGCGAGCTTTAAAAGCATTGTCACTTTCTTTGTAATACGCACGATGCAAAATTATTTTCTTATCGTCGTCAAGATCAAAGATTATTTGATCACCAATCCCACCATTTGGACTATCGCCTTTTACAATCCATTCCCAATCATCTGTGTAATATTTTATTTGTGATGGCAACTGAGGATCGATAATTTTAACATTATAAATACCAGCCTTTACCAATTGATAAATATCACTACCACCAGCAATATATACTATCGTTTTGCCATCTTCTGCTTCTTCTTGTAACGTTCTTAAGCTTTGAGCGCTCCAGTGCTTCCATCCACCACCAGCCAAGTTAAACCAAATAGTAGCATAATAAAAGCGTAAAACTGGGTAGAGCGCTTTGTCTAACAACATCTTTTCAAAAATTGGAAAATTCTCTTCAGAAAAACAGGTTCTGAAATATGTATTGGCAACACTAAAAAGTAACGCTTCTTGCTTTTCCATGTCATCTTGAGCAAAAAGAAATAATCCAAGCGCTTTATTGTCTTCGATAACAAGATTATCATCTCTTTCTTTGAGCGTTTGTTTGTTAACCAATAGCGGCTCTAGGAAGCCCGTTAGAGCACGTATATCTTTTTCAGTGTGTTCATAAAATCGCTCAAGATTTTCTTTAAACTGATCATCTAATGCTCGTTTAAAAATATGCCCATGTTTATTTACTTGCTCATTGGTAAACGTTTCAAGAAACGGTATATTGTTTTTTCTCAAAAAACTTAAATTTAATTCATAGTTTCTTCTAAACGCATCTGAAGACACCTGTGCAAGGTTATCTTTTACTTCTGAAATATCAATAGGCTCAAATACTTTTTGCCATTCAAGCCATTTCTTAAAAACATCGTCAGCTTTCTTTGCCGTCGAAAAAAGACTTGCTGAACAAACCATTATTCCTAAAAATAAACTCGATAAAAATTTTTTACGTATCATATCGAACCTTTCAATTTGCTAAGTTTCGTAGCTTAGTTTGGATCTGATGCAAAATTAATAAACCGAACGTCTGACAAATTAATAAGCGATGCAATGCGAATATTGCTCATGATTTTTTTGTCCACAGGTTTTCTTAACTGTTTGACAATTATCTGCAACTCTGGACTTATTTTGCTTGGATCTATTCCCCAGCCATCAAGCATATCTGGTATTGACGCATAAATCATCTCATCATATGACATAAGCAATACTTTATTCTGACCCTCTACAAAATCATCTTGTGTAACATTTCGTCTGTCAAACGTAATTGTTCCAAGTATTTCTTTTGTTTTGTCATGACGCACCGTCCAACGGGTAATACTCTTTTTAAGCTCTGCAACTTGCCCTGTTGAAAGTTTAACCAAAAACGTTTCCCCTTGCGTAAAAGAACTTCGCTCAAGCGTGATAACAACTCCATCAAAAATACAGGTAATTTTGTCTTCAATGCCAGGAGCATTCCCGTTGCCTCGTAAAAGCCACTGCCAATTTTCCGTATAAAACCGCTCTTGTGATGGCAAAAATGGATCGATAACAGTGATATTATAAATCCCATGTTTAAGCAACTGATAAATATCGGTGCCACCAGCAAAGTATACAATCTCATGCCCCTGCTCAGAACGCTTCTTAATTGCGTCTAGACAGTTTTGATGCCAATGCTTCCACCCATCACCAACCAAACGGTACCAACACGTTGCATGCAAAAACCGTGTTATTGGATAATACTCTTGATTTAATAAAAGCTCTTGATAATGACCAAACGTTTGGTCTGAAAAGCTATACTCAAAAAGTCTGTTCGCAACAGCAAAAAGATATTCATCTTGTTCTAATTGATCTGGAACCGCAAAAAGAAGGCGTGTGAAGGCTTTATATTTTTCAATCGTGAAATCATAGTGCAAAGCACGTTCTTCGCGATCAATATCAGGCCGAGAAAAATCCGTTTCTTTCAAATAATCGATAAACCCTGGAATATTATTGTCAAGCATCGAATATATACTCGCAAAGCTTTCTTTCATACTTTTTGGCAATGGAACTTTTATTTGATACCCTGCTGGAGAAATATATCCCCCGGTAACATCTTTTAAAAAGGGAACCAATCTATTCAGCAAAACAAACTTCTCTTCGTATGCTCCTTGAAAATCTTCAACAAAGGCGTCATTTAAATAATTCTGTGCCGTATTTATATCTCGATCTTTAAACACATGTTGAACCTCCATCCACTTTTTAAATACTTCAAAATCTTTTTTAGTTTCGGCATGCACAAGCGAACATGTAAACAATAAACTTATCAGCAAAATATTCTTCCAAGACATAACTCAAGCCCTCATAGTAAAATCAAAGTAAAAAACCAAAATATACGATATAAGCTCAAACAAAATAGTCCATTTAAATATCAGGCATAACACACTCTCCTCATGCTTTAATCTTATGTTACATCACTCCCAAAGTGTAAAAAATGAAAATCGCTATCGCGAGCAAAGCGACGTATAAACTTACACGAGCCAAGCTGCACTCCCCGTATATCAACCACATCCCAGATTGTTATACTTTCTTCGATACTCACGGTTTGTTCTGGAATATTATATTGCATGAGATAATACAAGACACTTAAGTTACTTATCGCTTGCTGATTAAGATTTACTTGTGCCCTCAAAAAAATATCTTGCGTCGCAAATAAATTTTGCAAAAATATTTGTATGGGCTCAAGCTCTGTTTTATATGTCTGTGCTAACTGGCAAGATTTTTTTGCATAAGTCTCGTTAAGATTACGAGCCATGGAAAAAACGTTTTGCTCTGGGTATATTACTTGCTGCTCATTCCAAACACTAAAAACGTTATGAGACTTTTTTGTAAGACAAAAAGTAGATCGATATCCCGTCAGAATAAATAAAAGCGAAACAATAAATACTGATCTAAAAAATACGGGTACTCCCCTCATAGTCTTCCCCTTTCACAAACAAACTTATTACTGCCAAAACTCTACCGCAAAATAAGATTTATGCAAGAAAGAAAACTATTCAGCTTTACGTTCTACTTTTGGACTCTTCTCGTCCTGCTTTCTTTAGCCCCTGGCAAAAGTAAATTCTAATCTCTGGGGAACAACATGACTTGTAGGTCTTTTGAGTACAAGATTCAAATCGTTCTCTAAATTTCTGTAATAATGGACGTTGCAAAAGAAAATGCTCTTTTTTCTTTTTGTACCACCCGATATATTCTAAACAACGTTTTTTCTCATAAAACCATGGGCCCCATGTATACTCAACATAAGCAAAACTTCCACCAGGCTTAAGAATATCAATAACCGTTGCTAAAAATTTCTGAGTATCTTGCATAGGAATATTTCTAAACGGAACAGAACAAACAATCGTATCAACAGAGCTTGGCTTAATTTGCTCGTATTTATCGTTAATATTCTGAAAATAACATGGCTCAAAAACTCGTACCCGCGCGTCATCCTGAAATTTGCTATCAAGATATGTACAAAATTTTGCAACACACTCACAAAGAATAAGCTTGTCTCTTTCACCAAGCTCTTTAACAAGTTCATCTGTTATACGCCCTCCACCAGGCCCAATCTCTACGACTGTTTGTCTCTCATTTCTTTTCTGTGCAAACAAAAAAAGTCCTAACGCTTGCGCAGCAGGCTTACAAACGGGAAAAACAGTCCCCACATCCCAGAAATTACGAGCACTGGTTAACACAAATGAACAATCGCAACAACAACTACACGTTCTTCCTTTTGGGCCTTTTTTTGTAACTCGAGCTCCATTGTCCCCTTTCATAGCATCAATTGGCTGCAAAACACAAAAGACAACCATACTTACAACAAAAAATACTCGAGCCATAACTTTTAACGAACCCTTCATAGGCTTCTCCTGCTTCAAAAATTTTCTAATCGTTTTTTACCTGCAAAGCTCCCTTTAACCCTGTAACCCATGTAGGCCATGGTGTTTCAAAAACTTTATTTTTTTGAAAACTTTTAACATCATATTCTTGAGCAAATTTTTCTAACAGCCAACATGTTGTAAGATACTCTTGCGCCCACTGCATATTATAACAAAGTCTAGCCGCCCATTTCTTTAAAGTCGTTCCACCAATATATTGGAAA
>CAZFHP010000021.1:0-24238 GCA_964519365.1 uncultured Pseudomonadota bacterium | reverse complement strand
TTTTAAAATCTTGAACAAAAAATATATGTTTTGTTCATGATTTTAAAAAATTAAAAAAAGCACGCATGATCTATAATTATCATGCGTGCGCAATAAAATTTAAACGTGTTTTAATTCACCAGCTTTTTTATCGTGTACTACATCTGCGTTTTGAATAAAATCATCTGTTATTTTTTGTAATACTTGCATAAGGCGCTTGGCAAAGTCTTCTGAGATAATATGTTTTTTTTCTGCGTCTCGAACTTCGTTATGAAAATCTTTGCGAATATTACGGACGCCTATTTTGCATTCTTCTGTTTTTTTACCGAGTAACTTAATAAGTTCTTCTCGTCTGTCCGTGCTCATCTGTGGTAATTGAATTCTGATAATTGTTCCATCGTTGATAGGAGCCGCGCCAAGGTCAGATTTTTGAAGAGCTTTTTCGATTTCACCAATTTGGCTTTTATCCCACGGCTGAATGGTCAAAAGTCGTGCTTCAGGGGCAGCAAGTGTTGCAAGCTCTTGAAGTGGCATCATTTGGCCATAACATTCAACTTTGACATTTTCAAGCAGTGTTGTTGATGCTCGTCCTGTGCGAATACTTGAAAGTTCTGTTTCAAAATGCTTAATTGGTTTTTCCATCTGTTGCTTGATAAGTTTTTCAAAACTTTTAGAATCACCTTCTTGAAATGCTATTTCTTCCATAACTAGAACCCTTTGTTTTTTATGAGATTGTACTGCAGACTGTACTTCCAAAATTTTTATCACGATTAACTTCTTGTAATGCGTCTGGTGCAAAAATATTAAAGACTCTTATTGGGAGTTTATGCTCACGAGCGAGAGTTATTGCTGTTGCATCTATGACCCCAAGTTGCTGTGATAATACGTCGTTATAGCTTATAGTTTTAATAGGCTTACTTGATGAGTCTTTTTTTGGATCACCAGAGTAAATAGAATCGACATTTGTTGCTTTCCATACTTCGTCGGCGTTTATTTGTAATGCCCGAATAATTGCGTTTGTGTCTGTAGAGAAATATGGGTTACCTGTGCCGCCAACAAAAATAATCAGTAAATTACTTTTTTGTGCTTGCGTAATTATTTCTGGAGAAAGAGATTGTGTTATTTGGGGCATGGTAAAAGCGCTTAAAACGATAGCGTTGATATCTATTTTGTGCAATAAATCGCGCATGATAAGCCCGTTCATAACGGTTGCAAGCATGCCAACGGTATCACCTGTTGTTTGTGATATGCCAAGCGCAGAACTTTGCCTGCTTCCCCTGAAAAAATTTCCGCCACCTAAAACAATCCCAAATTGAACGCCAGCATGAGTTAAATCTTTAATTTGTTGTAAGATCGATTGCATGTGTGTCGGGTGAGCGAAAAGCTCACCACTTATTTTAAGCAAGATTTTTTTTTCGGGCTTTTTCATAAAATTTTCCCGTTTGTTTAGCGTCCAATGCTTAGGCGTACAAACTGTTTGATCGTGATTGTATTGTTCAGTTTGTCTGATAGTTGTTTTACGTGTTGGGCGATTGTAACATCTTCGTTTTTAATAAACTTTTGATAGGTAAGACACACTTCTTCGTAATATTTTTTGATCTTGCCATCAATAATTTTGTCCATAATGTTGGCAGGTTTATTGCTGTTTTGTAGTTGTTCTTTCATGATAGCCCGTTCTTTTTCTAAGAGTTTTGGATCAAGATCTTCTGGGCTTACACACAATGGGCTTGTTACGGCTATGTGCATGCAAATATCACGCGCAAGAACTTTAAGATCGTTAAGATTTTTGGTTACATCGTGTTCTGTTGCAAGCTCTATAAATACCCCAACGGTAGAGCCTGGGTGAATATAATGATTAACGATGCCATGTTCACTAACGTTAAAATTTTTGATTGTGTTAATTTGAATCTTTTCTGAAATTTTAGCTAATAATTCGTCAAGATTATTTTTGAGCTCTGGTTTTTCTGAAAATAATTTTTCTGAATTATCTATTTGATTTGTTGCAGCTTCTTGAGCTGCTTTAAGAGCAAATTCTTTCATGTCAGGAGTATTTGCAGAAAAGTCTGTTTCGCAGCCAATCTCGACTAATGCTCCGTGTTTGAAATCATCTGTTACATAGGCTTCAATCCGGCCGTTTTCGGTTGCTTTCCCGGCACGTTTTGCTGCAACCGCGGCTCCTTTTTTGCGTAAGATTTCGATTGCCTTTTCCATATCGCCATCTGCTTGCTCAAGTGCTTTTTTGCAATCCATCATGCCGACTTGTGTTTTAGCTCGTAAGTCTTTGACCATGTCCATGGTTACTTTTGCCATATTGTAATTCTCCTGATATTTCAGTAATAACGTATAAAAGTAATTGCGTAATTTTTTTGATTTTATTATTTTGCCAAAATGTAATGATTTTACAAGTTTGTAATCAAACTTTGACAAAAAATGGTTAAAAAATTACTCTGAAATACGTTTTACTAGAGTTATTATGCAAATAGTTAGTGTAGTTAGTAGTTAGCGGGAGTTTAAATACTATGCCAGTTCCTAAGCGTAAACATTCAAGAGCACGAAGAGATAAAAGATCAGCAAATAAAGGTGTGACATTTAAAGCCCTTTCTGGTTGCCAGACCTGTAAAGAACCTATTGCTTCACATCAAGTTTGTCCTGCATGTGGCCATTATAAGGGCGTAAAGGTTCTGCGAACAAAAGATGATCGCCTACAAGAGCGTTCACGAGCAGAAGAAGCTCGAGAAATTAAAGCACGTGCACATCAAGCAGTTGCCCAAGGGGAAGAGTCGAATCAAGAAAAAGAATAAACGAGTAAGTAGTTTGAAGAATGATTGCGGTTGATGCAATGGGCGGGGATTTTGCCCCCCAAGCTATCGTACATGGAGCGTATTGTGCGGCCTCGGCATTTCTACCAGTAAAGCTTTTTGGGCCAGAAAAAGAGCTTGGATCGTTATTATTAGCATTAGATGCTTCTTGGCAGCGCTATCCTATACATATTTGTGATTCCCCAGGGTATATTTCTATGGCAGAAAACCCTGTTGATGCGGTAAAAAAAAAGCGCGATTCGTCGCTTGTCAAAGCCGTAGAAAGTGTTGCCCAGGGAGCCTGCTCGGCTGTTATTTCTGCAGGTAACTCGGGGGCACTTATGGTTGCTGCTACGCTTTTAATTGGGCGAGTTGATCATATTGATCGACCAGCAATAGTTGGGATGCTATCGCCAAGCTTATCAGATAAAGAAAATTGGGACCCAATTATTGTTTTAGATCTTGGTGCAAATACCGATTGTCGACCTGAGCATTTATATCAGTTTGCCCATATGGGGGTATCGTTTGCTCAGCACGAGCTAAAACGCAAAAATCCATGTGTTGGGCTATTATCAAATGGTCATGAAGATACCAAGGGCTCTTTGCTTACTAAGCAGGCATTTAAGCTCTTAGAGCGTTCAAAGATTAATTTTATTGGCAATATTGAGCCGTATGATGTTTTTTCGTGTACATACACAAATATACAGGCAAATAAGCCCGTAAGCGGGCGAAAGCTTGATGTTCTCGTTTGTGACGGGTTTACAGGTAATATTTTTCTCAAAACCATTGAATCGATACAAAATGCATATCGTGCACACATGCAATCTTTTCAACCTGAAAACATTCTGAGGAAATCGTTTTTGCAATCGTCGGGAGGGGCGCTTTTGCTGGGAATCAGAAAGCATGTTATTGTTTGTCATGGAAATTCTGGGTATCGATCTATAGGTCAAGCGATACGGTTTGTTTCGGGGCTTAATTTTGCCAATTTTGGGACAAAAAAGGGGGTTGGTTTTGTAAGAAAGTAACTTTTTTCTATACAATTTTATTATTTCAGTTATTCTTAATAAGTAATTGTTTTGATATAAAATAACTGCGATATTTACTGATATTAAATAAATTTTAAACGATAATTTAGTGGGAGAAACGTATGAATATGCCTATGTACGTCGAAAGCTTTCTTAACACAGTAACAAAGCACAAAGAGAAAGTAATTATTGGAGCGCTTGTTCTTGTTGCCATTGGGGTTGGATTATGGGGCTATCGTTCTTATCAACATAGATTACAGGTAGACGCGCATCATGATTTTATGCAAGCTCTTAAGTATTTTCAGGCTCCGGTGCAAAAAGATGAAAAAGAGGTTGCTCCAGGTACGATTGCATTTAAGACAGAAAACGAAAAATGGGCATATGTTGAAGAAAAATTTAGAAAAAGCTTTGAGCAACATCGTTCTACAGGTTTGGCGCCAATGTTTCAGGCTTTTCGCGTAGAAGCGTTATTATCGTTGGGAAAACATGAAGATGCGATTAGCGTCCAAAAAGAAGCACTAGCTGATTTGCGTGATTATAGCCTAAAAGGCTATTACGAAATAAAGCTTTCGCTTATGCAGCTTGATAGTGCAATTGAAAGTAATAAAACAGAAGGCCTTGAGCGTTTGAAAAAAACAGCCTATGACCAAAAGCATAGCGCACATGCGCAGGCGTTATTTTACTTAGGGCAGTATTTTTGGATTAACAAAAAGTTTGATGGTGCAAAAAATTATTGGCAACAGTTTATTGTCAAATATGGCAACGAACGGACGTTAGACCATTTTGTAGATATTGTTAAAGAAAAATTAGAGCTTATTGCGGTTTAATAAAATTTAATAAAAGTATCGTATGGAGGTGTATTTCTTATGAATACAAAAAGCACACATAAACCTACACAAGACGTGCGTGTCCGCTTTGCGCCATCGCCAACAGGCTATTTGCATGTTGGTGGCGTACGTGTTGCTATGTTTAATTGGCTTTTTGCACGCCATACGAATGGGAAATATCTTGTCCGGGTTGAAGATACAGATCAAGAACGATCTACTCAGGAATATCAAGAATCCCAATTAGCTTCTCTTGCTTGGCTTGGCTTATCATCAGACGAGCCTGTTGTTATACAAAGTTCTCGTGCTCAAGAGCATAGTAAAGCTGCGCATGATTTAATCAAACGAGGTTTAGCGTACCCATGTTTTTGTGAACCTCGTGAATCACAAGATGTTATGCGGGATTTAGAACATGGTCTGGGCAATAAGTATGACGGGACATGTCGTAATAAAGCTTTTACGCAAGAAGATTTAAAGCGCCCCCATGCTATTCGATTTAAATTACCTGAAAATCTTGGGGATTTAGAATTTACTGATCTTATTCGTGGTAACATTCGTGTTAAGCCTGATCAGTTAGACGATTATGTTATTATTAGGCGTGATGGCCTGTCAACGTATAATTTTTGTGTTGTGCTGGACGATATCTTTATGAACATAACACACGTTATTCGTGGTGATGACCATATTTCAAATACGACAAAACAATTACTTATTTATCAAGCTCTTGGTGCAAAGATTCCAGTGTTTGCTCACTTGCCATTGATTTTAGGGAAATCTGGAAATAAATTAAGCAAACGCGATGCTGCTGTATCTGTTGAGCATTATCGCGAGCAAGGCTTTCTTGCCGGTGCATTTTTTAATTACCTCGTTCGGTTAGGGTGGTCGCATGGTGATCAAGAAATTTTTACTCGCCAAGAATTAATCGATTATTTTTCGTTTGATAACGTTGGCAAAAAAGGGGCCATTTTTGATATGCAAAAACTCGAATGGCTTAATGGTGTTTATATTCGTCAAACGCCAAACGACGAATTACTCGAAGCGATTGCTATCATGAGCCAAGATATACACAAGAAGCTTTGTGATAGCTGGCCTGAAAAGTTACTTATACGCCTGCTTGACCAATATAAACAACGAGCTATAACGTTATTAGATCTTGCTCAAGATATTATTGCATTTTCACACAAGCCAGCATCGCTTGATATAAGTCTTATTAAAAAATGGGTGACAGAAAAAACAAAAGATATAGCACAAGAGTTTCGTGAAAAACTTTTGGTACTCGATAATTTTACGCATGATACATTACTTGCGTTAGCAAAAGACGTGTGTAAAAATCATGATCAAAAGTTAGTAAGCTTGGCGCAGCCGTTACGATTAGCGTTAACAGGCAAAACGCAAAGCCCCGGAGTTTTTGAGCTTTTAGAAATTTTAGGAAAAGAGAAAAGTAGTGAACGAATTAGTGAGGTTATTTCTATATTGTGAGGTTATAACGTAAGAAGGGTCACGCAATGGAAACAGAAAAAAAACAAGAAATAAAACAAAAAGATCGAAAAAAAATCGGCATGATTTTCCCAGGCCAAGGGTCGCAATATCCAGGCATGGGTAAAGAATTATACGATAAGCAAAGAATCGTTCAAGAGTATTTTGAGCGTGCTTCAAACTGTCTTGATACAAACTTTGTACGTCTTTGTTTTGCATCGTCAGACAAAGAGCTTAAAGAGACGGTAAATGCACAGACATCTATTTTTTTAGTCAGTGCTTCGATTTATTCGTTACTCAAAGAAAAATATGGTGTTACGCCTGATATAGTTGCCGGCCATAGCTCGGGAGAGTATGCCGCTGTTTTTGCGGCTGGTGGCATAAGTTTTGCCGATGCTGTATATCTTTTGAAAAAACGGGCAGCATTTATGGAAGATGCAACGAAGAATTTTCCAGGCAGCATGATTGCCGTCTTAGGTGTTCCCCATGATACTCTCAAAGAGATCTGTCAGCGTTACGATCAGCCAGGTAGTAACAGCGACGTGTGTGAAATAGTTAATTACAATAGTCCAACACAGTTAGTTGTCTCTGGTACCGTACATTCGCTTGATTCTGTTACTCACGATGTTCGTTCTATTGGTGGGAAAGTTATTCCATTAAAAGTTGATGGTGCTTTTCACTCTCGTTTAATGAACGATGCGGCAAATGAGTTTGCCAAATATATGGTCAAAGTTGATTTTAAAGATTTGGGGATTAACCTCGTTGATAACATGCAGGCTCGTGTTATTGCCAGCAACGAAGATGTTAAACAAACGTTAGAAAAGCAGATGAGCTCGCATGTGCTTTGGTGGCCATCAATGCAGCAATTGCAAGATTGTGATGTGATTATACAAGTTGGCCCAGGAGATAAGCTTGCTAAAACTTTGAAAAAAGAATGGCCAGACAAAGAGATTACTTCTGTTAATACGCTTGAAGATGTTGAATCAGTTCTAAAACTGCTTGGCAAGAACGTAAAACGCATAGAACATGAAGAGATTTGTGATCGTGAAAATTGTGCGTTTGATGATCTTGTTATCGTCGAGCAAGAACAAGAAACAGAACAAGAAGTAAAGCCAGAAACAGAGCCTGAATCAAAAGAAGAACAAGAAGTTAATCAGGTGCCCGAGCAAGAGCAAGAAATAAAACAACAAGAGCCAATAGAATAATAATATCATAAGAGTAAATCTATGAATAGCATTGTAACAGGGGGGTTGCAGGGTATCGGGCGATCAATTGTCCAAAGACTACAAAAGCGTGGTGATCGCGTTTTTGTTTTTGATTGCATAGATGCTTCTGATGCTCGAGTTAAAGGGCTTGAAAAAACAGGTGCTATCTATATTCAGACAGATATTTCGTCTGTTTCTTGTATTCATGAGAGTTTTGCTAAATTCGATAAAATTTTGCAAAATCATGCTTTAGAATTAGATACGTCACAGGATACTATGACCCTCGATCTTTTAGTTAATAACGCAGGTATTACTCGTGATAATCTTGCTATTCGTATGACAGAGCAAGCATGGGATAGTGTTCTTAACGTCAATCTTAAGGGCTCGTTCTTTTGTGCGCAACAAGCGTTATTGCGCATGATCAAAAATAAAAAAACACGTATTTCTAAAAATCTTGCCAACGGTTATATCATAAATATCAGTTCTATTGTTGGCAAAACCGGCAATCCCGGGCAAGTTAACTATGCTGCGAGTAAAGCAGGTATTATAGCGATGACCAAAACGCTTGCTCAAGAATATGCCTCTCGTAATATCTTGATTAACGCTATAGCTCCTGGATTTGTTGAGACAGGCATGACGCAAAACTTAAGCGAGAAGATCAAAAACTATGCGCGTGAGCGTATTGCACTTAAACGCTTTGGTTCGGGTGATGATATTGCCAATCTTGTCGCGTTTCTTTCTTCTGAACAAGCCCATTATATTACGGGGCAAACGCTTGATCTGAACGGCGGTATGTTCTAAATTTTGTCTTAATACCAGACTTTGCGGCTCTATTTCTATTTGTCTTTTTGTGACCCGGTTGCATTGGTATCTTTTATTGTTTAAACTGGTTTTAAATTTAGGGAATATAAATGGGGGGAATCTAAAAAGATGGGGCTATTCATCGCAAGTATTAATCGCACGTATTAAACAATACATCTCTTTTTGATTCTCTGTAATATTTTGGTACGTATTTATTTTATGGGGGACTCTATCATGAAAAATACGAAAAATACACAAAGAAGTGTTATTGCAGCGTTTGTTTTATGTGCTTTTTTTGGCTCTCGTTTGATTGCAACTCCTGAGGGTGATCTTCAAGAAAAAGTAACAAAGCTTGAAACAGAAGAAACAAGTACAACAAGTAAAGCAAGCAAAAAATTTAAAGTACTTTGTGCTCTTGCGATTATCGCAACTGTTTTAGATTGGTACTTTGACATGGGGTATATTACGCCACATATGTCTATAGCTTTAAACAAAGCATTAGGATATTTGCAAGTAGCAGGAAAATATCTTCCCGCAATGCCAGCATGTGTGCAGCCGTATTATCTAGCTGTCATGGGCAAGCTTGCATTACTTCGTTCAACGGGTAGTCAGTGGGCAGGAGTTATAACGTCTACTGTTAAAGATGTCTGGAATTCTTTGCCGCCAAGAACTGAGGTTTTACGACTTTTAGGTCCGTCTATGGCTGTTTCGAATTTAATTACTAAGGTTGTTAATGGGTGTAAACCGATTCGTTCTACGATGGGTTCTGTTTCTGGTGCTGTTAGTTCTGGAGCACATTGGTTTTCTAGTCAAGCGTTTAATTTAAAAGATGCTGCTGTTAATGCTATGTCGCCTGTCTTTAATATGTTCGGTTATGCAGGAAGTGCAAGTAATGCTGTGTGTCCAGCAGGAACGATGGTTCCTGTTAGCCAGATGGTTTGTCCTGTTGCTTAAAACTGTTGCTTAAAAAAGTGTGAAAGTTAAATAAATTACGTATGTGTGTTTTAATTTTATTACGTGTGTTTTAATTTTATTAATGGTTTAATTTCGGGGGATTTTATCATGAAAAATATGCTCAAAAATATTATGTTTGCTGTTGCTATTGGTGCGATAGTTGTTCCAAGCAATACGCTTGATGCGTGTAATATGTGTAAACGCGCAAGAGAGCATAATAAAAACGTAAAAAAGGTTATTGGTTGCGTTGCAGGAACAACGGCTGCGTTAAGTGCCGTTGCAGTTGCTTTAGACTGGTACCTTGAGTTAGGATACATTACGCCATACATGCAAGCAGGTTTAGAAAAAGCTATGCCATATCTTGAAGATGCTTATCAGCAGCTTCCTGAAATGCCAGAAAGCGTAAAAAATCTTATGCTTGAAACAAGTACTAAGTTTAATGAGTTACGTGATGTTGCTGGTCAAAAGCTTCCAGAAGTTCTTGCGCAAGCAAAAAGTTTTGTTGCGCCAGCAGGTGCTAAGCTTAATGAACTTCGTTCTATCGTAGCACCACATGTCGCTGACATGCAAGCTCGTGCGAAGATTTTATTTATTCCTGTCGGAGCTAAATTTAGCGAACTTTGCGTTTCTGGTAGCAAATTAGCAGGAACCGTTGCTGTTGAAGCTGGTAACGTATGGCAAAGCATCCCATCAAAAGAAGTTCTTTTTGAACGGGCAACGCTTGCTGTCAAGAATAATTCACTTGTTTCTCATGCTTTAAACTGTGACAAAGTTCGTTTAGTTACGGGTTCTATTTCAAGAGGCTTGGGTTGGGGAGCCCATTGGGTTACAGGCCAACCTTCAAATTTAAAAGACGTTGTATCTCATGTTGCTTCTCAAGCATCTGAAACAGGATGTGATGTTTTGTGCGAAGTGCCTACTGTTATAAGTAATGTTACAAGTGACATGTGTCCAGCGGTATCGTAATATTTATGATTTTATTTTAGGGGGCTTTTTGTGAAGCATATATTCAGAAGTGTTGTCGCACTATGCGTTTTTTGCTTTGCTACAAGTGCTACAAGTATTGTTATTGCTGGCCCCATGGCCAGCAATAACGGTAGTCATGAGCAAGAACGTTCGGGTCATAACTCAAGTTATAACTCAGAAATAGTAAACGTGAGAGAAGAACAACAAGTGGGACCGGTAACTCAATCAGATATTGCCCAACTGAAAGAGCTTTTAGCCGAGATGGACCACCGGTTAAAACGCATTGAGTCTGGATCACGATGGGCGCGGGCACGTTCAATTGTAGGTATTGTTTTTTCAAGTGTTTCAACCGTTGTTAGTGTCGTAAGTATGGTTGCGTCAGAAGAAGCATATCAGATGTCACGGGCTACGTTGATTGCTGGCTTGCGATTAGCTGGTTTTGATGTTCAAGCTTAACCGTGTGTAATTGGGGGAATATTATTGTGAAAAAATATATAATAGCTTTTGTTTTTTGTTGCTTGAGTGGATCAAGTATTTTACTTGGTGGGCTTACCAAGCAATTCGGGAGAACAAAAGAAGAAATATTGGCCAGTGTGCAAACGTTGCATAAAACTATTGAAAAAGAACTTGATCGTTCTGTTACATGGCATGAGATATTTAAGCAGGGATTAGACAAGCGTAATATTCCTGAAGCGAACAGAGAGTGGTTTGTCAGAACGCTTGAAACGTGTCAGGTAGATGATTTTTTGATTGCTGACTGGATTGTTATGTTCGAAAAAGAGATCAAGCGTAAACGTTTGTATAGAATCTGTAATATTGCATGTTGGACGACAGGGATTACTGTTTTGGTTATCGCGTTAGATGCCTTGGCTGAACACTATTTTCAGATGGGCATAATTATCCCTCGTGTGAGTGCATTTTTATCTCATACTCTGCCGTATGTTCAAGAATTTTTTACAGGCATAGCAAGCTGGACTTCTGATAGGTGTTGTGTGTTAAAAGATGGCGTAACGGGACTTGTTGATAACGTTTGGCGAGTTAAAGACGCAGGAGCTGGAGTGCAAACGTTAACAAATGTAAGTGCTGATATGGGTTTGCTTGTTGTAGAGAATAGTGCTCCGTTAGCCAATATAAGCACAGGTGTTTGTTTGGCAAATAGCACGGCCGGTTTACACGAGATAGCCAGTGTGAGTACAGCGACAGTTGCGAATGCAGGTCAGAGCATGTGGGCGCAGATGCTAGAACGTATAGCATCTTGGCTGCCAACATTAAAGAGTTCTCGCCCCGCTGGCTGGACTCCGCCGCTGTGTCCTACGTTTGGTCCAATAACTGAAGTTTGTTATGAGCCGCCTCTTTTTGGTGTGTTTGATGCTTAGTATGTTTTATTCAGGGGATTTATTATGAAACGTTTGTTTAGCATGATGTTTATGTGTAGCGTGTTCTGTTCTTTTTTATTTTGGCAGCAACCTGTAGCTGCAGATACATCGTATGATCAGATAGAAATTAAGCTTGATGGTAGCTGTAATAAACGAGAGGGTTTAAAAAAAGCTTTTGCAGAAGTGCGAGACGCAATAAAAAAATGCGAGGAGAATGCACCGAAGACTATTTGTTCTTATTGTTGTTTAAGTCGTTTTGAACAGTTTTTTACGAGGAATACTTGTGTCCATAAAAGTCGAGATAGTCATGCCCTTACATGCAAAGAACAACAAAGACTTTGGCATAACAGATTAGAATCATTGTCGTTGGCTTATTTGTTTTTGGGTGCAATTTGTTATGAAAATGGGATGAATCTTTCTTCACAAGAACGTTTAGATGCTCAAAATCAAGCAATTATTCTTATGGGAAAAGAGATTTGTGACGATGGTGAGATTGAACAAATGTTTGCATGGCTCAATAAAATGAGAGAAAAAGCTTTATCGTGTAAGTGTTCTTAGTCGGGGTACATTCGTTTGTTAAGTTTTTTTATTCGGGGGATTTTATTATGAAACGTGTTTTAAGAAATACTTTGGCAGTTTTAGCTGTATGTGCTTTTGTTGGGTCTGGAAGCCAGGCTTGTTGTGTGCCAAATTACGCTAAGCCTGTATATGGCCCTGCGTATTATAGCATAGACTCTGTTCTGCAAACGTTAAAAAAAGAAGTAATGAAAACAGCTGTTGGTATAAAAGCGGAATTAGATGCTCTTAGCCATCGTACGATTAACTTAAAATCATCTTTTATGTTTGCGTTAAGTCAAGATCCAGAAGCAGTTATTACAAAAGTGCTTGATATCTTTAAGCGTACAGCAGAAGAAAATGGCATTCAGGTTGATCATGGTTTTTATGCTCGCGTAAGAGAATTAGTTCGCTTGATGTTTGCTTGCGATAGAGAATCGATTATTGCAAAAGTCCTTGAGATTACAGAATATCTTGCAGAAAAAGATGGGACTCCTGTTGATGATGCTTTTTATACTCGATTAGGAGCATTGTTACATGAAGCGTTTGAATTATACGATGAGGCACAAGATACTTGCTTTGATCATCAGAAAGAACTCGTTTTCAAAGTTATGGGTTTGTATGGATCTTTGTACGGTTTGTTTTGTAAGCACTTTTGCAAAGACAAAAAAGAACTTGTAGTTTTGAAAAAGATGCTTAGTTCTTTTGTAGATGCTATTTGCAAAGAGTTATCAGATGAAGATCCGTTGTCGAATTCGTTTGGTGCTTGGAATCCATTTAAGTAACGTGAGTTCGATAGTTAAAAAAACATCATAGTTTCTGTTGTCTGAACCAGGATAACTATGATAAGAATGATAAGAGGGATGTTTTCGTTATGTGTTGTGCTGCGAAAAATCTTTGCGTGAAAACGTATGATTTTATTAAGATATAGCTCGGGAAATTATTGTGCATCTTTCTTATCTTTCTTATCGTGATTATCCTGGTTCAGACAGATAAATATTTTACCCCCGTTCTTCTACAGTAATAGTCGAGCCAGTTGCGCTTTTGCTTGCCAAAAAGTGCACGGGGAAATGATCTTTAAATTCAGGCAGATGAGAAACGATAATAACTTTAGCAAAATCATGTTGAATAGCATGAATAGCATTCATGAGCCGGGCCAACCCGTCTTCGTCTTGAGACCCAAAACCTTCGTCAATAATTAACGTTTGAAGTGCTGTGCCTGCCCGGCGTGCCAATAGCTTGGAAATAGCGATGCGTAAAGCAAAGTCTATACGAAACGCTTCGCCACCAGAGTACATCTCATAGGGCCTGATCCCAATTGTGTCTGCTATTTTGATATCAAGAGTTTCTTTGGTGCCCCCACGCTTTAAATCACGAAGTGATTCGATAAAAATTTGTGCTTGATTATTCGTAAGCTTGCCCAGAATATTATTTGCTTCGTCTTCTATTTCGGGGATCGCTTCTTCTATAAGCAATGCTTGCAGGCCGTCTTTGCTAAACGCTTGTGCAATAGCATGATAGTCTTCTTGCTCTTGTGTGATTTTTTTCAAAACTTTTATGCGTTTTTTTCGTTCTTGCTTAAGTAACGCAATACGATCGATCTCGTTGTTTAGCCGACCGATTTTTTGCAGAATTTTGTCTTTTTGCGCACGATGCTCTATAAGCTCTTTTGCGATTGTTTCGATAGCTTTTTCTATCGTACTATAAGTTGTCTTGTCAAAAGAGAGTTTCTTTTGTTTGTCTGTTAGATCAATAAGCGTATACTTGAGATCTTTTAATTCTTTGCACAGCTGTGAAATTTCGATCTTTCTTTTATGCTGGGAATCAAGCTCGTGTCGTATGGTTTCTATTTTTTTTAAGTCGTTATCGATTTGTGTTATCTCTTTTGCAAGCTCTTTATGCTCTTTTTCTGGATACGTGCATGCTTTTTTTTCACGTATTAATTTTTCAAGCGTTTGATTATACGTAATTATTGTTTTGTCTTGAACAAGCACGCTTTTGGTGCTTTGTTTGTGAGTATCGATTTTTTTTGTGAACTCGAGTATTTCTTTTTCGAATTTTGTTTTTGCGGGGTCTAATAGCTGACACGCTTGTGTGATACTTTTACGCTCGAGCATTGCTTGTTTTTGGTTTTTAAGAAGTTCTTTTACGTGAATGGCCAGCTGGGCATAGTGTTCTGACTTTTTAGTGAGTTTTTGTACGTCTTTATGTTGCGTGACGAGTATTTCTTTAAGCTTTTTGATAAGTTTTGTTATGCGATTAAGCCTATGCGTAAGAAATACTTCTTGTTGCTTAAATTGCCTGTTTAAATACTGTTTTCTTTTAAGCGTGAGTACTTGCTGGCACAATGGGCACGATGGATTTGTCTTGTCATGTGTGATATTTTTTTTGTCATGTAATTCTTTGATTAAAGTTTTTACGTGATTGCCTCGTTGAATAAGCGTTTGATAAAAAACGCGTCGTTTGTCAAACTGTGCTTTGACGCGTGTAAATTCTTGCATGAACGCTTTTTCTTGTTTTTGTTCCTGTGTGATTTTTGCATGCTCGTGCATGAAAGTTTCTTCTTGTTTGTTAATCTCGTGTACTTCTTTTTGTTTTTGTTCAAGCGTTTGACACGTATTTTGGAGTATAAGCTCTTTTTTCTCTCGGTCGAGCGTAAGCTCATGAAGCTTTTTTTCAAGCTTATTTTTGATTGCTTGTTCATGCTTGGCAAGCATATTCTGTGTGTGTAAGATTTTTTCTTTAATCGATAAAGAATTTTTCTGAAGTTCTAGAAACGTTTGTTCTTGTTTGATTAATTCCCATTTTTTGTGTTCTAGTTTTTTTATATCGGGAAGCTTGAGTGCCTGTGCGTGAACGCGTTTCCAGTATTTTACAAGCTCAAGTAAGCGTGTGTTTTTTGTAGTTCTTTTTTGTGTGACTCTTATTATTTCTTGTGTGAGCGAATCGTATGCTTGTTTTTGTTTTTCCCACGTTTGCTTCTCGTTTTCTTTTTGAGATAATTTTTTTTGTGTTTCGTCTATGAGTTTAATTATTTTAGTATTGTCTTTTTGTTCGCATGAAAGCGCTGCTGTGACAACATGTTCTTTTTCTATTTCTAGCTGTGCTTGCTCTTGAAGCTTTGTCAGTACACGTTTTTCTTCAGCTTGTTTCTTTGATAGCTCAAGCGCATGCTGTTGGAGCTTATCGTATTTTGATAGTCCCAAAATAGTTGCCAAAATATGTTTGCGTTCTTTGGGCGTTTTTTTAGAAAATTTATTTGACTGTCCTTGTTTTAAGAACGCAGAATTAATAAACGTTTCAAAGTCAAGCCCAATAGTTTGTTCTATTTTTGCCTGTGTGAGTTTAATTGTTTTGTCTGTAAGGGCGATAAAGTTCTTTGAAGAGTCGTTAAAAATATCGAAATCTAGCGAAGCGTAGGGTTTCCCGTATGTTTTGGCATATTCGCGTCGAATGCGATATTGTTTTTCTTGCAAGGTAAACTCAAAACAGACCATCATGCGTGTTTGGCCTAATCGCAATAATCCTTCGTCTGCTTTTATTGTCCCCGTTATTTTGCGAGCATGTCCCCATAATGCCCAGGTCATAGCATCAAGTAATGCAGACTTGCCGTTGCCGTTTTTCCCGGACAGACAGATAAGGTTATAGTTTTTAAAATCAATTGTTTGTGTATCTTCGCCGTAGCACAAGAAATTTTTAAGTTCAAGCTTTTGTGGGATCATAATTTTTTAAAAATTTATTTTTTTGATAAAATTGTTACATGTCAAAAATTACATGTCAAAAGTATAAAAGCAAATAAGAACAAAAGCTAATAAAAACGTGCGAATAAAAACATGCTAGATCATATGGACCGTCGTTATTTTCGTTATTTTGACTGGGTAAGTTTTTCGCTTACTCTTGTAATGCTTGGCTTGGGGCTACTGTTTGTATTTAGTTCAACGTATACGCCAGACCGTCCCTTTTCTATTTTTTTTAAAAAACAAATATTTGGGGTTGTTAGTGGGCTTTGTTTGTACTTCTTTTTTTGTATAAAAGATTTACGGGAATTTACCCGTTCAGGTAAGCTGTTATACGGCATAACGCTCTTGCTATTGCTCTATACGTTCTTTAGTGGTTGGCGGGGGATGGGTGCGCAGCGATGGATATCCCTGTATTTCTTTCGCTTCCAGCCGTCAGAGCTAGTAAAGCTTTTTTTACCAGTTTTTATTGCGTCGTGTTTTGATCGAAAAACACGTGACCGAGACTATAATACTGTTCGTGTTCCGTCGTTCAGGAAGTTTTTGTTTCCCATAGCGATCTTACTCATAAGCTTTGTTTTAATTTTAAAGCAGCCAGACTTAGGGACAGCTCTAGTCGTTTTATTTTCTGGTATGATTTTACTATGGTTTATTGGTCTGGACAAAAAGTTTTTTCTTGTCGCCGGCATTATTGGTTTATTGGGAGCTCCTATGCTTTGGACATTTTTAAAGCCGTATCAGCAACGGCGCATTCTTGTTTTGTTTGGGTACGGTGATATAAGAAAAGAACGGTATCAAGTGGAACAGTCAAAAATAGCCATCGGCTCAGGAGGGCTCTGGGGAAAAGGTTTTTTACAGGGCACACAAAATAAGTTAGACTTTTTGCCTGAAGACCATACAGACTTTATTTTTTCGGTTATTTGTGAAGAATGGGGGTTTGTTGGCGCGCTTCTTGTTTTATTTTTGTTCACAGTTTTATTTATGCGTTTAGCGTTTATTATTTGTTTTATCCCGTCGTTTACGCAACAAATTATAGCATTAGGTTTACTTATACATATTCTTTTATCAATGTGCATAAATATTGGCATGGTTATAGGTATCCTGCCTATTGTTGGCATACCATTGCCATTATTTAGTTATGGTCTAACAAACTTATGGACGACACTTATGAGTTTGGGTTGGCTTAATAATATTGCGATCAGACGGTTTTATTACTAAGATTTGTCTGAACCACGATTTACACGATTGGTAGGATTTACAGGATTCTTTTGATGAGACACAAAAAAAGATCTTTGATTTGGTGTTTAATTGATTGATCAAATTTTTTGATCATACTGATTGTTAGAACAGTGTTGAGTTTTTATTTCTGAACCACGATTTATACGAGCAAGAGAAATAACCATTATGATTAAATATCAAGATATAACACGGAAAGTTATTGGTTGCGCAATGGAAGTTCATTCCAAATTAGGTAATGGATTTCAAGAAGTAGTTTATCAAAGAGCTTTGGCTATAGAATTAAAAAATCAGGGTTTATCATTTCAAAGAGAGTTTGAGATGACTATTTATTATAAAGGCGTTGAGGTTGGAAAAAGAAGAATTGATTTTTTTGTTGAAGAGAAAGTAATGGTAGAGTTGAAGGCCATTAGTAAATTGGAAAATGTTCATTTGGCACAAGCTAAAAATTATCTAGAAGCTTATAATTTAGAAGTTGGTTTGTTGATTAATTTTGGAGATGTAAGCTTAGGATTTAAAAGAGTTCACAATCCATGAACCTGAGTTGTTTTTTCACCAAATACTTCTTGTTATTTTGTGTTTCATCAAAAGAATCCTGTAAATCCTACCAATCATGTAAATCGTGGTTCAGACAAGTTTTTTTGTTACTTTTTTTTATTGAGATTTTATGTCCTGTTTGTGTTGGTTACTCTGGGTGCGTAAATAATAGCCCCAGATTAGTGCGAAAAGAATCTCTTTGTCGTAAAAATAGCATGTGTAAAACGTGCAAAAGAGAACGCGAAAAGCGAGAAAAATTAAAAAAAGAGATCTGTGAGATTTGTCATAAAGCTTTTGGGAACAAAAAAGTTATCGAGCTTGCGTGTGGCAAAATAGGCACGCGAAGACAGTATGGGCATTGTTATCATAAATCGTGTTTAGCTGCTTGGTTTAAGATAAGCAGAACGTGTCCAAAGTGTCGTGCGTTTGTTACGTTACACAATGCTGCAAAAGCAAGTGATATTACGCTTTTGCAATTACTTTTATCGTGTGGCGTCTATGTCGATGACGAAGATACGTATGGGCGCACAGCGCTGTACTATGCTTCTTCAAAAGATATCAAGAAACTTTTACTTGATGCAGGAGCTGACGAATCAAAAACAGTTATTGACGTGTATTCTTAACGTTTTTGGTATTTGAGTTTGTGTTAAAAAGCTTTTTTCTATACGCGATAACAAGCATTATATTCACGATTATAAACGCTATATGGGTACTATGGGCTTGGCGCAAATCACGGGCAAACCACCAGGGTGCTAGCTGTGCGGGCAAATAAGTAATAAATGGGATACGTCTGAGAATAACTTTGACAAAGACAAGTCCGGCATGGGCTCCCATGCCTGTGTATAATTTTCCTGTAATCTCAAAAATAAGATTGAGTAAAATACCCAGTAAGAATAACCCCAATCCCAGCTTCCAATTTTTTGTGACTAAGTTTATTGGGTTAGCCAGATCGTGCACAAGCATAAAAATAAACGATGTGAGTATAACACTTTCGAATTTGCGTATATTTTGGACGAGAAATAGATAAATAGTTCCGCGAAAGATAAGCTCTTCGGTCCAGGCTAAAAAAAACGTGACGATAAAGCCAAAGAGTATACGTGCATAGATACTTGTCTTAATAGTGGCAAGCGCGTAATTATAGTTTGTTACCCCAAGAAAAAGTGTACTTATGAGCATAAGTGCATGCAGCGCAAAAAAAATCACAAAAAACAAGAAGAAATATTTGAGCCAACGTGAGTTTCGCAAAAAAGAAAGATTTTTAGTTACCCATAGTTTTAAAAAGCTTTTGGATTGCGTAAAGACAAGCAATACGATATGTAAAATAACAAGTGTTGTTAGCGCTATTTTACCAACGCCTCTGTTTGCTAAAAGATTAAACGTCGGGTCAAGCCAGCACGCAATTGGTTGAATAATTAAAAACGCAATAAAAATGGAAAGGGCCGATATGATAATCGGCCCTAAACTCTTAAATATTTTATGCATTACTACTTTGCTTTATTTCATGGATGTGCGGATTTGTTCTTTAAGATGCTTGCCTGGTTTAAAGCGAGGAACTTTGATTGCAGGTAGATTGATACGTTCTTTTGTTGCAGGGTTAATACCAACGCGAGCTGGACGTTTGGAGGTCCAGTATGTTCCAAATCCGGTTAAAGAAACTTTGTCGCCTCTCTTTAATGTTCTTTCGATGATGCGAGTGAAAGCTGCAAGTACTTTCGCAACATCTTTTTTACTGAAGTCGGTCTCTTCACTAAGGGATGTTATTAGTTCGCTCTTGTTCATATAAGTCTCCTAAAAAAAGTGTGTAACTTATTAAACCCAATACGTTTCAGTGTGAAATTTAAATAGTGTTTCAAGCTTTGTCAAGTAAAAAGACCATTTAAATCGCATTAATTTTAGATTTTTCAGATCAATATTTTTATGAAATAAAAAATAAAGCTTTATTTTTGGGATATTCTGGTTTTATTTTCTGTTAAGAAAGATTGTTCTAGAATCTTGAAATTTAATTTTTTTTTGTTGGCAAACATGATAAACTTTTAGTTTTTAGATTTTTTTTAAATTTTTGCAAGGGACGTTTTGATCCTTAAAAATATATTTGTTGATACGCATTGCCATCTTAACATGATGGTAGAAAAAAATTTTAACGATTTTTTAACAGAAGAGCATATGGTTATAATTGATGCTATTATTAACGAAGCTCGTGAAGTAGGTGTTACAACGATTGTTAACGTGGGGACAAGTGTTCACGAGAGCTTAAATTCTGTACGTTTAGCGCAACGTTTTGAAAATGTTTATGCGTCTGTTGGCCTACATCCGTGTGATTGTACTGAAAATTGGCGCAAAGATTTAAACGAAATAAAGGCGTTACTCGAAAATAAACACGAAAATAAACACGAAAATAAACACGAAAATAAAATAGTCGCTGTAGGTGAGATAGGGCTTGATTTTTACCACAAGCCGTTTAACAAACAAAGACAGATAGATGCGTTTCAAGCGCAGATAGAATTAGCGCTTGAATATAATCGTGCTATCGTGATTCACATGCGGGACTCACGAGAAGAACTATTACGTATTCTAGAATCTTATGCGCGTGATATCAAGCGTGCTATTATTCACTGTTTTAATCAGGACCAAGACTTTGCTAAAATTATTTTAGACTGGGGTTTTTACGTAGGTATTAATGGTCCAATTACGTATCCAAAAAACGATAACTTTCGGGCTGTTGTTAAGAATATCCCACTTGATAAAATTTTGCTTGAAACAGATGCGCCGTTTTTGCCGCCACAAGAATATCGTGGTAAACAAAATCATCCAGCGTATATTCCCATTATTGCACAGGCGATAGCAGATCTTAAAAATATTTCGATTCAAGACGTTGCTGAGCAGACAACAAAGAATGCGCATAAAGTCTTTGGGTTATGCATACACGAGTAATGTAACGCGTGTATGCATAACGATTATAACCTCCATAGTCCCCATGAGCCTTGTTAAAGTCCCCCAACCCGTCCATTTTAGGGTCATAAATTTTGTGTGCGTGTTATACGTGACATACGTTATACGTTATGTTCGAAATTATAATTTTTATAACTGTTTGATAAAATCAAGATAATACTTACGTTTGAGTATAAAGTTTTGAGTATATGAGCTTAGTATAAAGTGGGCATGTTTGAGGGTCAAACGGTAGGGGGTGAAATATTTAGATGGGCGTATCTAGACGTGTGTTAGGTGTTGTTTGGTGACGTATATTTGGTCATATTTTAATTGCGTATAGAAACGTTTTGCTTATTTATTTCTTTATCTTTTATTCACGAGCATACGCACTTTTGTTACGGTTTTATCAAGAGTAAGATGGCTCAAGGCCCCTGTTGCAAAAAACAAGTAAACGAGCATGATTTCTTTAAAATGGGCCTGATACGAGTATCCCATATAGAGGGCGAATACCCCAGGAATAGTTATAACGAACCATAGCCTATGAGTGATCCCCCTATGCTTAATTATTGCGACAATAAAAGCTATAAGCGCGATTCCAAAAAATAACACCCAATGACGCAAAAATAAGCTTACGATAAGTATAATCGAAGCTGAAATATAAAAGAACCGTTGCATCTTGCTTTGTATGTCGATATCTGGAAAAATAGATCCGATCATGCTGGCAGCAAAGCACAATGGTATTTCCGGAAATGTCGGGTGCCCCAAAGCAGCAGTAGCAGCTCTAAGTACGATTATAAATGTGATCAAACCTCCCGTTAAATGCGCTTTATAACCTGGCATGATAATCTCCCCCCTGTTTTTAGAGCCCTGTGTTTACAGATTGTTATGTTTAGGTCTTACGTGTGTTTATTACTTATGGTAATGCTTTGTGTGATACTGGGTCCAGAAAATACGTAAAGCTATCGTGAGTTTGCCTGTTAGTGGAACTTTCTTTTTTTGTGTTTTGAAACGTTTTGATTTGTCGTATGCATATGTTGTCTGAACCACGATTGGCCAGGAGAAGGCAGATTAAGAGGATTTTTTGGGCGTAATATTGGATAACAATAAAGTGTTTTTTTGTTGTTATATGCCTTGTCATCAAAATCCTCTTAATCCGTCTTCTCCTGGCCAATCGTGGTTCAGACAGCATAAACTATGATGTTTTTTAATTATCGAGCTCGCGTTTAATAGCGTGTTAGAGTTTCTCTGGTGGAGCATGTTTTTACCGTAACAATATATTATTTCAAATAGAAAAGCTTATTTCTGGATTAAAATTATTTGCTTACGAACTATGCAATAAGTTAAACGATAATACTTGTCGCGTGCGATCTAGCGATGCTTTACGATAATTTTCTGGCAGGGCTTTTGTTTTGTACCGTTTATTCAGATAAACTAAGATTACGTGATAAAATACGTGATAAAATAGTGGATGTTATTCGAAATGTTGGTTTGGTAGCTTTTGAGCTAACGTTTTATTTGGAGGTTTTGTTATGAAAAATCTAAGAACGATATGCCAAAGTTTTTTGTTTGTAGCTACGATAGCTAGTTTTGTACCTAAAGACTGTTTTGCTATGCAAGAAGGTCAACCACGTGTTGTTGTCCAGGTTTCAGGTCCAGGGCAAGCAGCAAGTACTCCTGCTCCTCAAGAGCGGGGCAAAGCCAGCGTATTGTGTGAATTGCAAGGCATGAAATTAGCGTTAGAAGAAGTTGGCCCGTTAACGACAGAAAATGCTCAAGCATGGCAGTCTCAGTTGGATGCGCTTAAAGCAAGTGCCAAAAAAGCATTTGCGTCTGATATGCCAGGCCAACAAACAGACGTGCAAAAATTAGAGCAGACGATTGTATCTTCGATTTCAAAAAAATCGGGGCGTTGTTATAGCGTTGGCTATCGCTTGACCAATAATAAAGTTGTAAAAATTGGTAAAGTTTTATTAATAACAGCAGGGGTTTTAGGAACAATAGTATGTGTTTCTATTGGAGCTGAAGTTGCATACTTAGTTCTTTTTAAAGAAGCAACAAGTGTTGTTTTGAGCGACTTGTATGTTTTAAGTATGATTAAGACAGCTTTAGGTTTTGTAACAGGTAATGTTTTGCCATATCTGATAACAGCTAAAAATATAGGGTATAATCTTGGCAGTAAACTTTATACTGTTGCTCAAGGAGCATGTGGTTTTATTTCGAGCTATGCTTGTAGTGGAGAGAATCCAGGGCAATTTAAAGTATTCGTTTGTGATACAGCTCCAGGATTTTTTAGTTCTACGTGGAGTACTGTATCAAGTTTTGTTTCAAGTTCTCCTGGAAAATTCGTAGAATTTTTTAAGAGCCTTGCTTCAAGCGAAGTTGTTAAAGAGACCGCAACCGAGTGTTCAGGTTATGTGGCGAACTATGCACCAGGCTGGCTAACAAACAAACTTCCATCTGTTTTGGGTGGTTGCTAACGAAGTACTATTACGTTTGATTATACCAGTTTAAAAATTTCTTGAGCGCAAGAAGTCGATACGCATACTGTTCGATTTCTTGCGTTCCACGCATTTGCGCATATGTTTTTGTAGACCCGTGTGGCAAAAAGATATCGTCATACGGTAGCTCAGAGTGAGCAAGAAACTCTTTTGGCGGGACAATTGTTCCTTCGCATTTGCCCTCAAATATTTTGTACGAGTCTGGGCCGTCGATATAAATAAGATAGAGCAAGAACGTAGCTCGATGGTCATCTTCGACGAGTTTAAGTATTCCCTCGAAGCCGATACCGTGATAGACAAATTTTGTTAGTGTTCCAGGAAATCTATGATATTTTTCAAAATAAACGCCTGAGTCGTCGATTAATACGGGTTTTTGGAGTTTTTCAAACGCTTGTTGTGCTTTGTGTATAGCGATGCTTTTTTGATCAAGCGTTTGCATTTCGATCAAATCTATATCAGCTTGTTTGATCGTAATATCATGATTGTTACGATTTATAAAATCTTGGACTTCTTCAAATTTTCCTGTATTGCCTGTTGCATAATAAATGTTTTGTGTTTTTTTCATTTGTGATCTCTCAATATTATATTGTTATGGTTGTTAACACGCCCACAGTTACGGCGAAGACATGTTGGTAGCCACGATACAATCAAAAGACGCCTGATCAGTGGGCTACACATGTTTAGCCCTAAAAGGGCTTGCGTTTAAAATTTTAATCATCAAAAATATTATTTTTGTTGTATTTAATTTCATTTGGATCTAAAATTTTTGAGTATTCGGTTTGAAAAGATTCTTTTTTATGATGTTGCTCTTGGTTTTTGATGTAACGAATAATCCTGTTTACATTTGTTATATCGGTTGAGAAAGCTCCATATCTCCGCTGCCAATAAAATGCTTCTTGGCACAGATTATTTTTACGAATAAATTTTGATGATTTTGATTTTATTGCCCATATTAAATTTACAAAATCGATAGAGGGTTTTATTGCAATGAGCATATGAATATGATCAGGCATTCCTCCAATAGCAAGCAAGTGACCTTTTTGATTATGTATGATTCCAGCAATGTATTTATATACGCGGATATTTATAGGTGGAATAAGCAAAGGAGCTCGATATTTTGTGCTCCAAACACAATGAAAAAACATCTTTGAATATGTACGGCTCATGATGGGATCCTTAATCTATAAAATTTATTTGGTGATTTTATTATACGCAAAATATTCAGTCTTGGAAGCCCTTTTTAGGGCTTAACATGTGTAGCCCACTGATCAGGCGTCGTTTGATTGTATAATGGTTTTCGATATATCTTCGCCGTAACTGTGGGCGAATTAACCAAAAAATAG
>CAZFHP010000020.1:0-25038 GCA_964519365.1 uncultured Pseudomonadota bacterium | reverse complement strand
ATGCTCGTTGCATTAGTATCGATATCACCTTCGTTAACCGTTACTCGATTATCAAGATTGATAATCGCGTTACTTGTGTTCTCACAGCAATACAGAAGAGCGTTACTATTTTCACGCGCCAAGTCGCTACCCTCTGTCTTCAAGTTCACGATTGCGTTGCTGTTATTCGCGATACCATATACCAACGCATTACTATTGTTATCAATGCTCGTTGCATTAGTATCGATATCACCTTCGTTAACCGTTACTCGATTATCAATATTGATAATCGCATTACTTGTGTTCTTACAGCAATACAACAATGCTTGGCTATTTTCTTTTGCTAACTGATTTTCAACAGTATCAAGAGCTACAATCGCATTACTGTTATTCTTTATGCCATAACTTAACGCATTACTTGTTGTCCTACAGCAATACAACAATGCCTGGCTATTTTCTTTTGCTAGCTGGTTTTCAACAGCATCAAGAGCAACGATCGCATTACTGTTATTGCCGATACCGTACGTTAATGCATTACTATTTTCTCGCGCCAAGTCTGTACCATTTTCTATCAAGTGAATCAAAGCGTTACTTGTATTCTTACAGCAGTACTCGAACGCATTGCTGGTCGTTCGAATAGCGTCTTCTAGGCTTACAATCGCATTACTGTTGTTACCTATGCCGTATGTTAACGCGTTACTATTTTCTCGCGCCAAATCTGTACCGTTTTCTATCAGATGAATAAGTGCGTTACTTGTATTCTTACAGCAATACTCGAACGCGTTACTCGTTGTTCGCACAGCATCTTCCAAACTTACAATCGCATTACTATTGTTCCCGATACCGTACGTTAATGCGTTACTATTTTCTCGCGCCAAGTCTGTACCATTTTCTATCAAGTGAATCAAAGCGTTACTTGTATTCTTACAGCAGTACTCGAACGCATTGCTGGTCGTTCGAATAGCGTCTTCTAGGCTTACAATCGCATTACTGTTGTTACCTATGCCGTATGTTAACGCGTTACTATTTTCTCGCGCCAAATCTGTACCGTTTTCTATCAGATGAATAAGTGCGTTACTTGTATTCTTACAGCAATACTCGAACGCATTACTCGTTGTTCGTACAAAATCTTCTAAACTTACAATCGCATTACTGTTATTTTCTATGCCATAACTCAACGCATTGCTATTCTCTCGAATCGCATCTGTGTTATCCGAAATATTTGTTTCGTTTGTTGAGATATCACCTTCATTGATCGTTACCCGACTATCAAGTGACGTGATATCGCCCTCGTTTATCGTCACTCGACCATCAATCGAAACAATCGCATTACTTGAGTTCTTACAGCAATACAGAAGTGCGTTACTATTTTCACGGGCTAAATCTGTGCCGTTTTCTAGAAGATGTATCAATGTGTTACTTGTATTCTTGCAGCAGTACTCAAACGCGTTACTCGTTGTTCGTACAAAATCTTCCAAGCTTACAATCGCATTACTGTTATTTTCTGCTAATTCAGTCGAAGCAACACTTAAATTCAAAATAGCATTGCTATTATTCTCAGCAAGTTCACACCCATCATTTACGTTAACAATAGCATTACTATTATCGACAGCTAAATCACAACAAACAGGTCTGACAACTCCATCGTTAAGCAACACCAAATTTTGCTCCGACGAATCTGTTGTTGGCATAAGATTATTATTAAGAGGCGTGGAAAGAGTATCATACCAAAGAACAGTCCCATCAACGGTAAGCGTTCCACTTTGATCAAACGTAAGAATATGATCCCCAGTTAAAATAGTTGCCCCAGCATCTGTAACATAGATACCACCTTGTGCAATCGTATAATCAGCATCTAATTCCAAAATAACATTAGACAGTGTTAGCTGGCTCGTATCATCATCAAATATAAAACCATTATGACCAATACCTGTAATCGTAGCATTAGAAATATTAAGATTGCTTCCGGCGCCAATTCTAATAGTCCCAGTATCTCCCAAATCTAAAACATTGCCATATGCCTGCAAGCAAGAATTACCACGGAAATATAATGTCCCTGATGCATTTACATCAGAATGAAACTGAACACACGTCTCATCAAATATTAACGGTTCAGCTCGAAGATTCATCGCAAGCAAATCCATCGATTCTTTTAAAGAAACAACCGCATTGTTATCATCGTGTGACCACCGAACCCATTCAGACACCACAGAATAACTACCTTCTTGAGCCAAAGTCAAACAAGAATCTCTCCATGCATAAATAGCACAATGTGTACCAAAAGAAACAAGAAGTAAATCTCCCGAGCTATTCCAATGAACACTGGTAACAGATTCTGTTGACCCAATGCGAGCCGTTGTCACTTCTTCTAATGTATTATTCGTAGTATTATGTCTATAAACTCTTAACGTCTCTGTTCCTGACGGCAACCCAACGGCTATACACGAACATGTATTTGACCAGTCAACCGTTTGAACATTAACCCCCATCTCAAGACCTGTTGAATGAATTAAACGAGAGTGTCTAAACTCTAAAATCTTTAATTCAGTTGTAACCCCCACGTCACACCCAACGACCATATAGTCGCCTTCGGGAGACCAACTCATAGCATTCCACATTACTGCAGAATCTGAAGCCATAAGTAAATCACTACTAAAGGTTGTTGTCTTAGAAACACTATCAAAAGAATATAAGCGAACCTTTTCATCACCAAACGTCGCAGCGGCTAGCCACTGACCGTTAGGATGCCATTCTAATGCCTTAATATGCTCGTCTGTTTCTTGAGAACTCCGTTCTATTAAATAGACCGTCGGAGTTTGATAGAGCTCATAAACAAAAAGCTCTTCTTCATCCCCAGACTTTGCACCAACTGCTAAAAAATCTAATGTTGGATGCCAGCGAACCGTATAGGCAAATTGATTAAGAAGATACGAGTCGACATATGTCAACGAAGAACCATCAGATAAATAAATAGAAAACGATGCATCTTTGTTATCATGAAGACCAATTGCAACATATTTATCATCATGAGACCAATCGGCTCCTGAATATTGATCATGGAGCAGATTATCCGTATCTATAACCTGCATGCTGTGACCATAATCGGGGAGATTTGTGGTACACCCAGGCATACATGGAAACTCTACAGAATAAAGCCCCCGCCCAGAGATAGTCCCTCCGTCCATAAAACGAAAAAAGTTATCAATCTCAAGATCTCTATTTAAAGAAAACGTTCCACCGCACAAATCAATGGGACCAGATAATGGAAAAAAAGAATCAAACGTACACGTAACAGAAGAAGACTCGAATGAAAATCCATTTGCCATAGCAGCAAAACCACTGATTTTATTGTCCTCAACAGAAAAGTTGATACGTGATTGGCGAGAAACAGCCGAATCACTACCAATGGTACCTGCACGCACAAACGTTACGGAACTCAATACAAAAAGCACATAACCCATAAAAAAAATGTTCCGGAGCCCAAATCTTCCAGGCTTCTCTTTTCTCCTATTTTTATTCACAACTCTCACCCTTTTGTAAAGATTTTATGATTCAAAAAATTCTCACCCTCATCATAAGTCATACTTATGAAATAACTTTTGCTTTAATTATTTGAGCACATTCTTGTGCTGTATACTTTTCTGAATTAAGAACAAAATCACACGTTATTCTCGGCGTTAGTTCTACGCTACCTATATCTTTATTGCTCAAGCCTAATTGGCTTTCTAATATTTTTACAAACATCGTAAATTTATTTTTGTTAAACTGCTTTGATCTTCCTGTTTTAAAATATTCACGACAAATATTTGTAACATAATTCAAATCGTCTCTCGAAAGAGTATCAATTACTTCTTCACGATTATGTGCTTTGGGTTTATATTTCATAGCAAGATGCTGTAACGCAGTAATAAGCGTTCGTTTTTCGCCAGACCTCCCACCAAAAGCTTTTTTGTTTCTATTCTCAACTCTTTGAGCAAGCTCTTTGCATGGACAGTAAACAAGAACATTAAACTTCTTAGCATCTTGTGCGTTTTTAAGAATATCGTGTTCTTCTACGTACCCTGGAACGAGAACCAGATCACAAATAACTGTTTTGCCAAGCGAAACAAACTCGTTTATTTTTTGAGCCATAACATCAAGCGCCCCCGTTACAAATGCTCTGGAGTCTTCCCGGGAAATTATGTATAACTCTTTGTTTAGCATAGAATCATAATAACGACTAAAAACATCAGGATTATCCCGTGGCAACGATACACTTTTGTTTTCTTTTAAAAAAATCTGTTTTTCTAGCCATGCAGCTTTCTGGTTTGCAATAAAATTATCGATAAAAAGATATTCGCATTTAAGTTCTTCTTGTAAGATTTTTGCTATTGTTGATTTACCTGAGCTTGACGTTCCATCTAAGATAATAACGGTCCCCGGCACAATCGTTTTTTTTGCATAAGCTTTGTATAATGCTGTGACAGTCAGCATTCCTACCATGCAAAACATGCAAATAAAAAAAAGCAAAAATCTTTTTTTTAACATAAAATACTACCTAACTGTAAACTTCAACGGCTCCATCAAGCGTTGTCCCTTCTGTTTTCTCTATTGTTGAACCTCTATGAATAAGTAACCGGCCACTACATAAATCTAAAGACTCGTTCAATAACAATCGCGTCCCAGCAGACATCTTTAAAATCGACGAATTAAAAATCATATCCCAAGATGCGCTACCAACATTATTGTAAACAAGTTCTCCTGTTGTTACATTAAACACCGTCCCCTGCAATATCTGACACGTCATATCATTACCAACATTCCCATCACCTAATTCTATCACACCCCTTCGCACAACCCCATCGGCTACAAAAAACTGCGATTCGACACTAAACGTCGTCTTTCTGTTGATAAGCATTGTTCCTTTTGTTAACTGCAAGCCCGTATGCGTTGCATGAACAGTCGCACCATCAATATGTAAGAAAGATGTACTGTCCTCAAATTCAACAAGATTATTACGTGCAACGGGAGGATCATAACTAAACGTCATATTACGATCTAAATACAAACTTGAATATCTAGCAACCGTACTCGTCATATTACTTTGATACGCAAACGTATGCCCCCCACACAAATGAACATCATTTACCATTTGAATAGCTCCAACAGTAAAGCTATAGTTGCTATTCAAACATATACTTGCTTCATTAAAAATAATCTGCCCTGTACTGTCAAAACAACGAATACTATTTTCTGACAGGCCGTTTATCCAAACATTTTTAAACGTCACACTTGAATCTTTGTCAACAAGGATACTCCCTGAATACCTCAAATCAAGGACATTCCCGTGGCCATTAATAACCCAGTCACCATTAAACGTTATCTCTGAAGCAAGACTGACATCTGATTTAAGATTAAAAATCGAGCTATCACATTCAAAGCGCGTTGTCCCCGTCCAGAGATAATCGCTGCCACCAATACTTACAGAACTTGTTCCAGCAGCAACAGTTCCTTGGCCACTTAAAATATTATTTTCACCCATACGCAATGGCTTGGTTAAAACAAGCGTCCCACCACCCATACTAATATCAGTCAATACTTTGCCCAAGCTATCTAACGTAAGTTCTGCATTACTATCAGCTAAAACTATCGGCTGAGCAATACCACCAATTCCGTAAATTCGATTATTCGTTCCCATAACAACCGTTGCTAATGGCAACGCACCACTTTTAACAATAATTGAATGATCCCCAGCAAGTAAGTTTGTCACATCATCATAACGCTGTCCAATAATTTCATACTCTGATCCCTCATAAAACACTGTATAACTGTCATATGACAACGTCTTTCCATCGTCAGCACCATACCCCCATGTTAAACATGTTTCAACATTTAAATTTTCTAATGTAAGATTCTGGTTAAGATACAAATTAAAATCATTCCCAAGATCAAATCGAGTATTCTTCGTCTTTGCCTGTAGATTTGTAGGAACTGTATTGTTATAGACAAGGTGACCACGAGGAACATGAACAACAGCTCCTGCATTCCATTCACATATCATATCGTTTGCAACCGTTCCATCTCCCAAAACTAATCCACCGGTTGTACATGTTGTCTGCATATCAATTGTTACATCATGATCTGCAACAAACTTTCCTCGTGCCAACTGTGTCCCAGATGATGTTATAGTAAGCGTTGCATTGTCTAAAACAAGCTCCGAATCAATAGTACTGGCAAAATATAGTGGGTCTCTATCATAAAAACTATTTTTTCTTCCAAGCATCAAATGTGCTCCATTAGAAACATGAAAGTGTGAAGCACTATCTATTGTACTCGTCAACCCACTTTGGTAAAAAAATGTCGCCGTTCCAACAACATCAAAATTATTTTTCACGATGAAACTTCCCACCGTAAAGCTATAATCATGATCAAAGTGCATGGCAACATCGTCAAAAATAATACGAGACGAATCATCGAAACAACAAATATTTGTGTTATACAACCCACTAAAGTCAATATTCTTAAAGGTCACGCGTGAGTTCTTGTCAACAAGAATAGTTCCTGAATACAACAAATCCAAAATATTTCCATTTCCCTGAAAATAACAATCTCCTTGAAAAATCAACGTACCAGTAAGATCAATATCTGAATTAAAAACAAGATTAGCATCTTTAAAAATTAACGGCTTATATTGCCCTGATATTATATCACAAACTTCGAGAGTCGTTCCAACCCCAGCAACAAAACAACCATCATCTAACCAACGAATAGCATTTGCAGCTGATCCAACACCTGCAGATCGATCTAGTTTTTTTGTCGCTTTATCAAAATCATACAAACCATATAACGATCCTGTTGCAATAAGTAATTGGGCTCCTGTACTCTGCCAATGAATATTATTAACCGTACTCGCAAACCCAGTTCGTGCAACTGCTTCTTCTGTTAATGTCCCTGCTCCAACATTATGATTGTAAATACGCAAGCGTTCTGTTCCGCTTCCTAAGCCAACAGCTATATACGTCCCTGTTGGCGACCAATCTACAGCTGTAACATCTACTCCCAATTCTAAGCTCGCATCGCTGTCATACGTCAAATCTGATCCATCAAAAGAATAGATCTTTAAATCCGTCTGCCCTCCAACAACACAACATCCTATAGCAACAAAATTACCCCCAGGCGCCCAGCTTATGGCATCTTTTTTAATATAACTATCAGCATGAAGATCAAACTTTTGACTAGAAGTAATAGTCTTCAACGCCTCATCAAAATCAAAGAGCTCTACAGAGGGAGTCCCTGAACCTTCACCAGTAACAACTTTTAATCCTGACGGATGCCATGCGATAGCAGTAATATCATCTCGACCTTCTTTATCTGTTCTTGTTAAAGCCTTTGTTGATGTATCAAACTCATACAGCTCTACCTCATCACCCCCACTCTCACCAACCAAGAAAAAATGTGCCGACGGATGCCAACGAACAGCATTCGCACCCTCTGTAGTATCAATACTATTTTCGTAGGTGAATGAAGAACCATCAAAAGAATAAACTTCGACTTCATTGGTGCCACTCGCACGTGCTAAAGCCACATAATTTCCATCATATGACCAATCAACAGAGTTAATAGTCGTCGCAACTGTTTCACTATCTATTGGCACAAAAGAACTATAGGCAGACGAAATGGTCAAAGCTGAAGAGTCAGACGGGAACGTAACCGAATACTTCCCGCCTCCCCAAATACTCCCACCGACAATCGAAAATTCATTCTGAAAAACTAAATCCTGATTTAAAAACAACGTCCCACCACTAAGATTAATCTTTCCTCGGACAAAACTAAATGCATCATAGGTGCACGTCGTTGAACAATCTTCTAAACAAAAACCATTTTCCATTGTAGCGAAACCAAGAATTTTATTGTCGGAATCTCCATCCGGGAAAATAACATTTGCTTGGCGAGAAACAACCGTATCACTACCAACCGTGAGCATATGTATGTGGTTCGTAGAACTCCCAACAAAAAACAGACATACAACAAACACCAAAGATATCTCGCTTACCCATCTTTGCTTTTTTATTTTTTCAGCATTCATAATACTCACCCTTTTTTATATGTACCTAGAATACATGCACCGAACCTACAAGTTCTTTTCCTGATGCTTTTGTTAACGTAGCTTGCCGATGCAAAGCCAACCGTCCGTCACCAAGATCTAGCGATTGGTTTAAAAACAATTGTGCACCCGCATGTATTTTTAAAATTGACGTATTAAAAATCATATCCCATGAGTTACTTGATACGTTATTATATTTCAACGTACCTTCTGTAACATTAAAAGTCGTCCCTTGCAAAATTTGACACATCATATCATGAGCAGCATTCCCGTCTCCAATTTCAATTATCCCCTTGCTCTCACTATTATTTTCTGAATTAATTCTGGATTCAACACGAAACGTCGTATTTCTATTAACAAGCATAGTTCCATTTATTAACTGCAACCCAGTATGAGTTGTATGCAATGTCGCCGCATCAAGACATAAAATTGACGTGCCGTCTTCAAATTCAAGTAAATTATTACGCGCAACAGGAGGATCATAACTAAACGTCATATTACGATCTAAAGAAAAACTTGAATTTTTAGCAACAGTACTCGTCATAGCACTTTGATACGCAAACGTATGATTGCCGACAAGCACCATATCTTTAACAACTGTAAACGAACCAACCGTTAAACTATAATTACTATCCTGCATCCAGATAGCTTTTTGAAATATAAACGACCCTGTACTATCAAGGCAACGTATATTATTGCCAGCAACCCCTTGGATCGTAATATCATGAAACTTTAAACACGAACCCCCAGCAACAACAATGTTGCCATGCTCCCCTAGGACTAAATTATGCCCTCTCCCCACAATAGAGTTTAGCCCACCACAAAACGTCCACGTTTGATTAAGATGAAAATTTGCATTAATGACAATATCATTACCATGATCAAAACAAATTGGCGTATCACATGTAAGTTCTTGTGCGCCAAAAATAAGAGATCGATCATTTAAATGAACATGCCCTGGGCCATTAATCTTACACCCATCAACAAACCGCAAATCTTCTTCAAGATACAGCGTCCCGTTGTTTAGGTTAATATTCTTATTTACTTTTCGCGCAACTGCAAAAGTACATGAACTATTAACATCCTGAAAATCAATATCTTCATTGAAAAGCATATCTCCTTCAAGACGGTTTGACTTACCGTTTAGTCTAAGCTTGTGCTCTAGTTTGTTACCACAACCCTTAAGCGTTTCGTCTCCATTTAAAATGACACTTTGATTATCATCAGAATATAAGCGCCCCGTTAAATCCATCTTTTTCATACAGTCTTCATAGGTTCCTAAATTAAACGTAACAAATTCTCCCGAAAGAGTCCCGTTCTTATCACGCTTTAACGTCCCTTTGAAAGCTTTGACTTCATTATCAATGACAAGATTGGCCCCATCAGAAATTTTTATCGAAGCATTTTCATTTCGCACATTAATATTGGAATACAGACTATTAATCCCGAAGCAAACTACCAGAATAAGCAACCAACAAACACATTTATTCATCACTACCATTTCCTTTCATATCCTGTCGTGTCTTGTTTTAAGAAACATTTCTATAGCGCACATATCCTGACTGCACATTTAATTCTGCATCTGGGAAAATATCTATATCAACATCACTGTCAACAGAAACTCCATCGCCCAAAATAACACCTTCAGCTTTACATGAAGCATCACTTGCAATATTACATGCACCCTTAACCAACAAGTTCCCCTTTGTTAACTGCAATCCAGTTGATGTTGAAATCAACGTGGCACCATCCATCATGAGCTTTGAAGTTGAGTCTCCAAATTTAAATAATGCTCGTGATGCTATTGGTGGCTCATACGAAAACTCAAAATCTTCATCAAGTGTTAACGTAGCAAATGCATTAACAACACTCGTTTCACGTGATTGATACGAAAATTTCGCATCACCCATCATGGTTACATTGTTCAAAACTTCAAATGAACCAACCGAAAATGTCATATTGCTATCCTGAACCAAAGATACCGAATCAAATATAATCTTCCCAGCATCATCTGTACAACAAATACAATCACCAGAAAGCCCTTTAATTTTCACATCTCTCAAGGTAAGCGTTGAACCTCGTTCAACTAAAATTTGCCCGCCGAAGCTCATATCAATAATACGATTTTGACCTTCAATGATAGCATCTCCACTAAATGTCCAACGAGATGTTAAATTAACTTGAGAGTCAAGATTAATTCCACCTCTATTACAATCCCAGCACACGGTACTCGTCCACACGAAATCAGGTCCACCAAAATGCGTAAAATAATTCGAGCAATTAACGGTCCCCTGCCCTGTCAAGACATTTCCGACATCAAATAATAATGGCTGACTTAATATCAACGTTCCACCTCCAAGATCAATATTTGCCAATGCGTCACCAAGATTATCAAGCGTTAGCTCTGCAGTATCACCCACCAAAAATACTGGTTGCCCTATACTGCCAATCCCATAAATTCTATTTCCTGGTCCCATAACAACCGTTGCCAATGGCAAAGCACCACTCTTAATAACAATCGAATGATTACCTGCAAGCAAATTTGTTACATCGTTATAACGCATACCAGTTATTTCGTACTCTGAACCTTCATACAAAACAGTATACCCATTGTATGACAGAATCTTCCCTGGATCAGCCATATATCCCCAGACCGTACAGGTCTCTACCTGTAAATTTTGTAATTGCATATCACGCTTGAGATATAAATTAAAATCTTCACCAATATCAAACCTAGTATTTTTAGTTTTTGAGGTAAAATTTGTTGGCGATACGTTATTGTAAATCAGATGCCCTCGAGGAACATGAACAACAGACCCTGCATTCCATTCACAAATCATATCGTTTCCAGCTGCACCATCACCGACCATCAAGCCACCCATTGTACATGTCGTTTCTATATCAATAGTCACATCATGCCTAGCAAGAAACCTTCCACGAGTAATATTCATTCCAGATGGTGTAATATGTAACGTTGCATTATCTAAAATAAACTCTGAATTGTTATTGGGAAAATAAATCGGCTCTCGCCCATAATAACCATCAGCCCTTCCAACACTAAACGTTGCCCCCTTACATACATTCAAATGACAACAATAGCAAAACGAGCTGGTAAGCACACTTTCATAAAAAAAAGTATAAGTCCCAGAAAGATCAACATCATGCCGTATGATAAAACTTCCAACAGTAAAACTATAATCTCCTTCAAGATAAAGCTGTGTATCATCAAATAGAATCTGTGACGAATCATCAAAGCATCTAATATTGGTCCCCTGCAAACCATTTATACCAATATTTTTAAACGTAACTCTTGAATCTTTTGCTATAACGATACTTCCAGAATAGGCAAGATCAAGAATGTTCCCGTTTCCATTAACAACCCAATCGCCACTAAATGTCATTTCTGACGCAAGCGTTGTGTCAGAATTTAAACGAAACTCTGCACCATCACCCTCCCAACGAATAGTTCCTGAGTAGACACTTGTGTATGGATCAATATTCACAATATGATCATTGGCCACAATTGTCCCTGAGCCTGTTAAACATACCCCTCGCGCCAAACTTAAATCATCAAGTAACGTAATAGTTCCTTCATTCATCGTTATATTACTTGATATGCGCCCAGTTAAATCAAGCGATAACTCTGCATTGCTATCTTGTAACGTAAGCAAACCGGAATAATTCCCCTGACCGCCTAAACTATTTCCTGAATTTTGGACAGTAATATTTAACGGCAAATTACCTCTATACAAAAATATCGCCCCATCTCCAGCTAAAAGATTTGTTATAGTATTTGTTCGCGTAGCTGTGACAAGATAGTCTGCAGGCGTACTATCAACAAACGCATTATCAAACAATATATCTTTGCCATCAGCAACAATAAACGTGCTTGCAGGTTCTGTTTGTACTGTTATGTTTCTAAACGTAACATCCTGGTCTGCATAAAAATATGAATTTGAAGCTTGACGTATAAATTTAACATCAACATCGTCTGTTAAAAAATTAGATTTATCGATTATATCATAAACCATATGCCCACTGACTAAACTAAACACAGCTTCCGGGTAAAGTCTAAATGTAAAGTCATTAGCCTCAACCCCGCTACCTAGTTTAAGCGCATTGTTTCTACTCGTAGAATCAATTACAAATCTTACTTCACCGTCCCCGAGCATCGTACCATTCGTAAAACATGCACCCGAGCTGGTAACGCTTAAGGTACTGTTTTCCATTTTCAAGATTGATGTTACATCTTCAAAATACAATGGCTCACGCCCATCAATCCCTGTCTTCCTCCCAAGAGATAGTGTCCCAATATCAGAAATACACCAACACGAATCCGAATCAATCGTACTTGTATGAGTAGAATCATAATAAAACGTATATGGCCCAGCAAAGCTCACTGTGTTAAGAATTTTCATGCTACCATTAGTAAAACTATAGTCAGCATCCTGTACCCACCGCATATTATCTAGCGTGATAGATCCTGAATCGTCAGTACACCACATGTGATTACCAGAAACACCATCAAGCTCAAGATTTTTAAATTTTAAGCTTGCTCCCGGAGAAAGAATAATATGTCCATCGGAACCCAAAATAATTCTGTTATGTCTCCCATCTATAATACAGTTGCCATAAAACTTTGCGGTTCCATTTATTTGCAAATCAGAACTTAAATAAATCTTTGTGTTGTGAAAAAGAGAATCATGCGTAACAGGCAAACCTGTAATACTTTCACATAAATCTAATACGTGATTATTACTCAAGAAAAAACCTGACGTACTTAAATTCGTTACGTTTTGACATATCATATCTGTATCAAGACAGAGCTGGCCACCATGTAAACTTATATCTCCTGACACAGGAAACACAGAAGCAAAGGTACACGTCGTCGTTTCATCTTCTAGTGAGAAACCGTTTTTGAAAAATCCAAACGAACCAAGTTTATTATCAGAATCAGCCGCAGGAAACGCTGTAAAAGAAATAACCTGAACGGCATTTTCATCGCCGACAGGCCCAGCAAAAAGATTAAAAGAAACAAGACACACAAACGTACAAAATAAAACAACTACTCTTCGCACTATCATACCCACTCTTTTCATATGTTTATTAAAACTTACTTCTTATCCTTAACTTATTTGTTTAACAAAACAAAAAAACAAAAAACAAGAATTAAAAAAAGTTTTTTTAAAACATTTGAAAACAGGGGAAATATAATTCTGTACAAAAAAATTGCCGAAACAAATATTATATTCTGCCAAGTATTTTTGTAACACTTGCCAAGTTTGTCCAGCTTAAAGCTTTTATGTTCCGATACTTATATGGTTCATCACCGCCATAAACAACAAAACTATTCTCTGGACCAACACCAGCAATCTTATTCCAGTACTCTAACCCATCAAAAAAACTCGTATTAAATGTTTTAGCAGATTTAATCTCTAGAGCTCGCAGCGTTTCACCTTTTTCAACAATACAATCAACTTCATGCCCATGATTATCTCGCCAAAAATAAAGACATGGTTGTCTGTTACGGTTAAAATAACCCTTCATAAGTTCAGAAATCACACATGATTCAAAAAGATTTCCACGCAATGAATGTTTCATAAGCTCTTCTTCACTATGTATACCAAGAAGCGAACATGCAAGTCCTGAATCATAAAAATAAAGTTTCGGTGATTTTATAATACGTTTGCTAAAATTTTTATGATACGGCCGCAATAAAAAAACAATATAACACGCCTCTAACACTGATAGCCATGCATTAACAGTTGTATCGCTAACACCACAATCATTACCCAACGAAGATACATTAAGAACCTGACCAATTCTCCCTGCACATAACGCAACAAAATCTTGGAACAATGATAAATTCGTTATGTTTTTTATTTGTCTAACATCTCGTTCAACATAAGTACGAGTATAATCAGGATACCAATCTAAAGGAGATTTTTTTTGTGCTAAAACACGAGGATAAAAACCTTTAAACATTGTTTTAATCGAAGACTTAAAAAGCATCTTTTCTTTATGTAATTCTTCCAATGAAAACGGCAAAAGTGTTAAAATAGCAACCCGACCAGCAAGTGATTGACTAACAGACTGATTAAGTAAAATATTTTGAGAGCCGGTGATAACAAAAAAACCATTTTTTTTTTGTTCATCAACATACACTTGAATATATGAAAGTAATTCTGGAACATGCTGAACTTCGTCTAAGATAATACCCTTTTGGTCAAAATACATTTCTAAAAAACCCATCGGATCTTTTTGAACAAGTTTTCGAATGCTTGGCATTTCTAAATTAATGTATTTGTATTTTTCAAATGCCATGCGAGCCAATGTTGTCTTTCCTGACTGCCTAGGGCCAAAAATAGCAACAACCGGAGACTGTTTAGACAAACGCTTAGCTTGAGCTACAAGTAATCTTTTTAACATTTTTAAAAACCAATCAATCATAAAAATTGTACAAATTCCAACTTCAACTTGGAAATTGTACACAAGTTATTTTCCCTAGGTCAAGAAATTTTATAAAATTTTAAAAATTTATACTTAATCTACGCCATGCTCAACCCATTGTAACAAAAGGCTTGGTTTTGAACGAGTAGCAATTCTACCGTTCAACTCTATCGTATGGAACTGTCTATACTTACTAAGCACCACTCTCACGTTATCTTCGTCTTTTTTCCAAGAACTTATATCCCAACAATTTTTGAACATCTGCAAAGAAACCAAACGACCTCTTTCAAATCCAACACCAACAACATGTGCATCTAATGCTTTCTCTAAAGATCTTATCACAAACTTATCAAGGACATCCAAACGTACTCGCCCAATGGAAATAAAATGAGCCCTTATCCCACATTCTCTTTCTCCAACTGGCGTGTTTGGTGGAACCCTATAAACCATAGGAGGAGCTGATACTATCCGTCGATGTCGTTCGGCGCTTGATCTTTTTCGTACATCAAGGCTACACGACTCAAAACGCCTATGCCCACGACGCACATGCTTTGAAACAGATTTCCCATTTTTCTGCTTCTGAGCACAAGCTCGCTTGTCTGATTTTAGTAACATATTAAACTCTTCTATCATAGCAATAGTTTCTTGAATTTCATTTTCATCAGGCCCTTCAGGCATAAGCAGCATGGCTTGAATGTCTTGGGACCCCAAAAATAAAAACGAAACAATAAAGCGAACAATTAAAAATCGTATAGTTTTTTTCATGAAAGCCCCCGCCAAAAAGAGTTTATAAAATCACGAAACTTTTTCTTTTATGAGCATATAAAAAGCAATAAGACTGATGCAAGAAAAAGTTTTTCCCATTGATTAAACATGACAATATGCTAAAATGCTAAATCTTAGAAAAAAATTTTACAAAGAAAATTATGCAAAATAAAATCATCGCGCCCAAACATAGAATCTTACTTACCCATACAACTATGGGATTTGACGGCCCAGAAGTGCATGCTCTTAATCTTTACAAGAAGCTCTTACAAACAAAAAACATAGAAGCAGTACTTCTTGTTTGTAAAAACTCACAGCTTGAGAAAAAGCTTCAAGAACTCAAACTCCCATACTATAGAACCCCATGCTATTGTTTTCCCTTTAAAGTTTTTTGGCGACCATTTTTAAGCTCTGCTATTACCAAAATCTGTAATCGCGAAAACATTTCGATTATTCACACCAATAACGCATACGAAGTTACACATGTTAAAAAAGACCAGATACATACAAACACGCCCATTACGATTATACACACACACCATAGCCAAACACCTGTGCGAAAAAATGTTATGCACAAAGCTGATACTATTCTCTATGTTGGCAATATGAACCACCGTCAACATGATCAATCATTCACACACGTCCCCCATTTTTTTGATGATGAAAAATTTCTCACATTTACACCCAAAGAAACAAAACATGATTTTTTTGCAAAAAACTTTAATCTCTACATACCAGAAGACGCGCCCATTATATCTATAGTAGGACGCTTCAGAAACACAAAAGCCTACAAAAACCATGAGCTCTTTTTGAACGCTATCGCAAACGTTATTCACACACACAAAAAATATGTTCATGTGCTTTGTGTTGGCGATGGACCGCAAAAAGATTATTACCAGCGACTCGCTTGCAAGTTGAACATAGATAAATACGTACACTTTTTGGGGTACTCAAAACAAATTCCAGCTATTCTTTTTTATTCAGATTTTAATGTCATTGCAAGTAGCCGTGAAGGCTTTGGGATTGTTTTACTCGAAGCAGCCATCATGAAAAAGCCATCGATTATTGCTCATGGCACAGGAGCTGCAGATATTTTTGTTAAACACATGCAAACTGGGCTCTTGTTTGAGCCTGATAATTGTCAAAGTCTGACACAAAACATAACATTACTTTTAGACAAACCAGAACTGACAAAACAGCTTGGACAAAACGTTTACAAAACAGCACACACCCAGTACACTAACAAACATTTATTAAACAAGCTCTTAAGCGTATACGATAACACACTAAAAGCATGAAAATAAAACGTCATAAAATTATCATATTTGTTCTTACTCTCGGGTTCTTATACCCACTATATCTTGGGTATAAATATTATATTCGCAGCACCTATCTACCTGTCCGATATCCATTTATTTCTGCCAATGGCTTTAGGCAGCTCGCAAATCACTTTTTTGATCAACCACAAAAATATCAGCTCGTCTTATGGGGAACAGCTATCGATCCAAAACAAGTAAAAGATGGCGATATTATTTTCATCAAAAACGACCCGTACTATCTGGAGAAATTTTTCACAAACGCACACCCATATATCACATCCCGGTACGTTCTTGTGTCGTTTAATAGTGATTCTAGCGTTCCTGGACCATTTGCTCGTTATCTAAACGACGATAAACTTATTGCCTGGTGTAGCATGAATATCGACGCGACACAACACCCAAAACTTATTCGCCTGCCAATTGGCCTGTGTGGCATATTAAACGTACGAGCGCCGTATAATTGGGAAGAGATTTGGGGCAAAATATTAATCGACATACAAAACGGTCAAATAAAAAAAGACAAGCTTGTCTATTGCAACATGAACGTTAAAACAAATATCATACAACGGCAAGAAGCGTTAAAATCGCTAAAAGACAAAAGTTTTTGCGTCATCAAGCCGTTTAATCGCCCATACGATAAATATTTACGAGAAATGGGACGATTTAAATTTGTTGTCAGCCCGCATGGAGCAGGCTTTGATTGTTATAGAACATGGGAAGCCCTTACGATTGGATGTATTCCCATTGTCAAAAAGTCCTGCATAGATTCGTTATATGACGGGCTACCCGTTCTTATTGTTGACAGCTGGGATCAAGTAACAGAAGAATTTCTAGAACAACAATACAAACAAATCTCCCAAAAAACATATAAACTTGAACGACTCCGTCTTGACTACTGGATCGACTTTATGAAAAAACGTATCGAACAATTAACAAATAAAAACATGTAAAAACACTTATGATCACAAATACAAACAAGCAAAACGTTCTTCTTATCAGCACTATGCCTGGATTTGGTGGCGGGGAAATATATGCCATTAATCTTTACAAAGAACTTTTAAAAGAACAAAACATAAACCCCGTGTTTCTTGTCGCAAAAAACTCTGGGCTTGAAAAAGCATGCAAAGAACAAACGCTTTCTTACTTCTGTTATCGCCAAATAAAATTGCCGTTTAAAATTCGCATAGAACTGGGTCTAAAAAAAGCTATTCAAGATATTTGTACACAACAAAAGATTGCGATTATTCATACGAATAACAAGCATGAAGTTGGATACGTACGTCAAGCAGTAAAAAATTTGGGAACCAACATCCCAATTATACATACACATCACGCGCCCAGGCCAGTTTCACCAGAGCTTATAGAAAAAACAGACGGGATCGTTTGTGTAAACACGTATGTCGCACAAGAAACGCAAGAACAATACAAAAATTTCAAAAATTTATTCACAACGATTGCACCATTTTTTAACGAAAAAAAATTTCTTGCGTTTACACCAGAAAAAAACATATCACGTAAAAACTTTTTTCGTAAAACATTTAACGTACAAATTCCCAGCAATACTCATGTTATTTGTGCAATCGGCAAGTTTAGCTCGCACATGAAACGTAAAAATTTTTCGATACTCTTTCAAGCATGTAAAAGCTTAATAAAAGAACACAACAAAAACATTCATATTGTTCTTGCTGGAGACGGGCCTAAAAAAAATTATTACAAACGACTTGTTCGATCTCTTGGCATTCACGAGCACGTACACTTTCTTGGGTACACAACACAAACGCCAGCTATTCTTTTTCACTCAGACTTTCTGGTTCATGGCAGCAGCACAGAAGGGTTTGGCATAATAGCACAAGAAGCAGCGCTCATGAAAAAGCCATCAATTATGGCACACAAAACCGGCGCTGCGGGAACGCTTATACTTCATGAACAAACAGGATTATTATTCGAGCCAGATAACACTCAAGACTTAACAAAACAAATAGCGCTACTTGTGAATAATCCAGAGCTCTGTAAAAAACTTGGTCATAACGCATATCAGCATGTGCAAACAAACTTTTCAAACAAAATAAACAAACAAAAACTTATAGCGTTTTACAACCAATCAAAGGACCGGGCACGGTGCAACCTGCGTTTTACATCATACTGATCAGCAACTTGGCGTGCAGTAAACCCCGCTTTATTCCTCAACCTGCGATTATAACCATTCTGAGCAATGCCTTCTATTGTTTTTAAATGCATTTTAGAACAAGCAATATGCATCGGTGTATTCCCATTACAATCTTGAAAATTAACATTCGTATGATAGTGTAAAAGTCTCACCGTTAGGTCAAAAAAACTAAACGAAACTGCTAAGTGCAACGGAGTTTCCCCCTTCTTGTTTTGAATATTCGGCTCAGCTCTATGTTTAAGCAAAAAATCAACCATTGACAAAATATTTTCTAATAACGGGCTATCGGTATCAAGTTTATGCCCGAATAATTTCTCTAAGCGAAGCTTTTGTAAAGCCGCAAAATGCAACGGTGTATTGCCCAGGGCGTTTGGCGTATTAATTAACCGATAAAGCCATTCTCGAACATATTCTTGCCTGCACGCTTGAGCTATTTCTTTATCCATAGTGCTTTCTGTAGAACCATCTATTTCTGAATCTAATTTCTTTAAAAATTCTTCATCATGCTCAAAAAGAGCTTTAGACACCGTATCAACATACCGCTTATCATTTCTCAAAATAGCAACAACAATACTTTTTAATAACCGAATATTCCCGCCAAGAACACACATATGCATATACGTATTTCCAGGTTGATCAATCAATCTTTGATGTACGACAACTGGTTTAAACCCTGCTGGTTTCGGATGAATTCTAATCGTTTGTATGCCATACCTGGCTCTTCTTTGACTTTGATTACAACATAAACAACACCCAAATACTGCTTTTAACAAACACGCATTAACAAAACGCCCCCCTATAAGCAGGCCTAGCAACAATATACAAGCTACAATTTTTTTCATAGAGCCCCTCTCTATAATTGTTTTAAAAAATATCGAGCATATCTCTTTTTGATTATAGCGGGAAAAGAAGATTAATTACAAGGTTAAATTTAATTCAAAAGAATGCCCACGATAAGCCTCGTCACAATCTCGCCTACCATTTCCAATAGAAAACGCCCAGCGTAATCACTGGAACATTAAGCGCATGGGCAATATGAATAGTCGACGATTCAACAGAAACAACAACATCACAGAGGGACATAATCGCAGGAAGCTGAAAAAAATTCGTATGTGCCGTAAAAACATGTGTTTTCTTTAGGTTTCGCTTTTGAACAAGTGTTTTTACCCGACAATACGTATCTTGCGAGGTATTTATAAAAAAACTCGCATTGCCCCACTTTTTTTCTTTTTTAATCAAAGCAACAAGCTCACATGCATATTTTACCGGCCAAGACTGCTTTTTGTTTTCTGCAAACACGTTAATGAAAAAAACAGGATCTAAGCGCTTATCTTTAGCCATAATCCCGTATTTAAAAAAACGCAATTTTGCATACGATATCCATTCTCTTGGAATCGCAATAAACGGCCCTCGCTTTTCTGGTTCAATACATACGCCAAACAAATCTTCAAACCATTGCGCATATCTATCAGTAATAGGCTCTTGTCTCGACAGAACACCTCCAAAAGATGCATCAAGAAGATCGTATTTGCGTTTTTTTGAAAAATTATATTTTTTTATTGGTCTTCTTGTTCCGGCAATAAAAGCTTTTGGTGATATTAGGCGAGCAAAAGAAGCATACGCATGCTCACGAAACTGTGCCAACGAAATAACAAGATCATAGTTTTCCTGTTGTGCCTGGCAAACAGAATCTTTAAGCCCTTGGGGACAATACGTTCGATCATAGACCGTATTAAAAATTTCACTTGCTCTAACCCAATCATAAAGAGCGTATCGTTTTAAGTTATGCCAACGCCAAAAGCATCGGGTACGTCGAGCCTCATCAATCCATAGGTCTATCTTTGCATGCGCATATTTTTGGGCAAATCGCTTAAAATACGTTTGCGCATACGTATAATCACCCAATGCGAAGTTAGTAACAAAAAGAATTTTTTTAGATTTTTGAAGTAACTCTTCTGTAACAAGCTGCTTTTTCATAGAAATGAACTACACGCGTTACACAATATTTTGCGTTTGTTCACGGGCTTTTTCCAGCTCTACTTTAATATCAACACACTCTGTACTAATATCAAGATGGGAACACTTTGCCATCGTCGTATTTACTTCACGCAAAAGCTCTTGCAAAATAAAATCAAGACGTTTGCCTTTTTCTATTTTGTCTTGAGTAAATAAATTCTCAACACTTTGCAAATGCCCCTTAAAACGCGTAATCTCTTCATGCACATCAACTTTGTTTAACGTCATATAAAGATCGTCAAGTTGAAGTTTTGCAACTTCGTCCCCTTTTTCAACAAGTACCAGTTTTTGCCCGATATCTTTTTTTATAGAATCCATTAACTCTTTTGAAAGCTTTTCTACGTACAATATTTTTTCTTTGCATAACGCAAAACGCTTTTCTAAATCTAGCTTTAACTGTTTACCCTCTTCTAATCGAACAGACATCAACTGATCAGCGACACCACCGATTGCATCAAGTATAAATTTTTCGTCTTGTTCACTCAATTCACTACTTGTCGTAACAAAGACATCAGACAACTGTAATACATCTGAAATTTCAAGGGTCCCTGAAATATTAAGCTCTTTTTGAATAGCCTTAGCTGACTCTACATAGCCCTTAACATTCGACAACGAATGCGTAATACATTCAAGAGCCCCATGCGTGTCGACAAAACGAATCGTTACATATACCCGCCCACGCGATAATTTTTTCTGCAAAAGATTAATAATCTTTATTTCGAGACAACTTAACGAACTTGGCATTTTACAAAGCGCTTCAAAAAAACGCGTGTTTACCGATTTAATTTCAACCGAAAAAGAAATTTTGCCAAGCTTTGGCAAATCAAGCGATACTAACTTACTACTAAATCCTGTCATGCTCGCGAGCATACTATATCCCTTCAAGTATAATCCCGTACAAACAATTCCGTTATATTTCGTTATGACAAATTCGTATAGACATCACGAACATCATCAAGATCTTGAACCATTTCCAAAAATTTAATAATTTTTTCGTCTTGTCCCTCTTGAGAAAGCGCTACCGTATCTTTTGCCACCCATTCAATTTTCGCATCTTCTACTTTCATATCAGCAGCAATAAGCGCTTGCTTAACAAACTCTAAATCTTTAATCGAACACGTTACTGTAAAAACACCATCATGATAAGAGATATCATGAACATCATGCTCAATAAGCTTTTCAAATAGTTCATCTTCACTTAAATTTCCAGACGTATGAACAACTCCCTTATGCTCAAACATCCAGGCAACCGAACCACTTTCAGCCAAATTACCACCATGTTTGGTAAACGCATGTCGAATATCAGCGACTGTTCTCTTTTTATTGTCTGTTAGTGTCTCGATAATAACAGCCGTGCCAAACGGCCCATACCCTTCATACGTTATTGTTTCATACGACACACCACCTAATTCTCCTGTTGCTTTTTTTATGGCACGCGTAATATTTTCTTGCGGCATATTGGCTGATTTTGCCTTATCAATAAGCATACGCAACTTCGCATTACCTTCAGGGTCACCCCCACCCTCACGAGCCGCCACCATAATTTCTTTGATCAGCTTCGTAAAAACTTTCCCCCGCTTTGCATCTTCTTTGGCTTTTTTATGCTTAATCGTTGACCATTTTGAATGTCCTGACATACTCGTTCCTTATGGCTATAAAAACGACCCTTAAAATATTTTTTCCACGAGCCTCCACAAGCCTCCAGGACATCAGTATACTACGGTTATTTTTTTTCTCAAAAAGATATCATCGTAAAATTCGCAAAACTTTGAAAGAATTATTCGTTTTGATTGTGAACTAACGTAAACAACCGTCTATCAAACCCTAGCTCTTTCAATCTTTTAGTAATCGTTTCTATCTGAGCCCGCTCTTGCTCAACACGCCTTTCCTCTATATTTGGCTCACATGTTTTAGGGCGTTCAATGCAACTCGGCAAAGGGGGAAACGAACTACTCGTCGGGGTTTTTGCATGAGCACTAACTTCTTCCTCACAACTATCACACACTACAAAAGCACGATCATGCACTAATTTTTTTGGCATCCATAAAACTGGGTCTTTTCTTGCGTCAAAAAAACGTTTTCTATCACAAGCAAACTTAGGATCATCGGTAAAAATATAGTTTCTAGCTGTCCCACCAATTTTTCTCAAACAAATATAGGGCTTGCCACATATCAACCGTAATTTACGGCCCAATTGATACTTCGGTAAATCATCAATAGAAACAACACACAACGCTCCATCCGTAAGAAAACGTCTGTCATTCAAAAAAGTTGTTTGGCTCCAAACAGCAGGCCAAGCAAGTTCCTGACCAACAGAAATTTGCCCATGCAATATTGATGGCGAAATCAAAAATAAAAAAATAAAAAAACGAACATGCTGTATCATATTCAAAAAAACTCCTGCAAAAACAACGTGTCAAAAAATTACTCAAGAATCCCTGCAATAAGAGATGTCGCTAAAACGTTTTCGACAATCAAACACGCCTGATTGCCATCGGTTTTTGTAAACGAACCATTGTGTGTTTTAAAGTCCAGATAAAGCTCTTCAAAAACATCTTGTAATAACAACGGGGTCCGTGATTTATTAATCGACCATTGGCTAAAATATGACGTCAAAATAGCCAGCGCACGCTTAGGCTTCGCCTCTAGCCATGAACCGGTTATCTTATAAAACGCATAAGAAAGAAGAAGCGAAATACTTGCCGCCCCTACCATTATTCCCGCACCACGCACAAAAGAAAAATTGTTATCATCGCTGACAACACACTCAAAACCAATGCCCCCTGCAAGCCCCAAGCCTAATCCTATCCCTCCCATGGGCAACGATAACAAAAACGCATGATTGTTCATAAACGATCCAATTTTACTTGAAAACGTCGTATAGTCTTTGAGAGATATACCAAACTTTTCGCGCAAATAATTCCATTTCTCTCGCTCTTCCCAAAAGTCAATTTTAACGTTTTTCTTTTTGGTTGTTTTCTTCGTTACTTTTTCAATAGCTTCTGTCTTAGCTGTCGTCGCTTTTTTCGCCCGCGCCTCACCCGCATTTACGTCAGGACTACTTATATCACAACCAACAACACTATCTTTAAGCACATCACCTTGTGCACATGTATACGTAACAAAAGCAAAAAGAAACGCTCCAACAAAAAAGCAACATTTGGTTCTTGTGCTATACATGATTACTCCCTGAGTAAACGAAATAAACTTTTACAAAATCTAAAGCACCTTAGCACATGAACAGAAAAAGACAAAAACCCCTTTCAAAAAAGAGATTTTTGCCTTTTTCACAAATCTACCAACACATATGTCACATATTATACTTCTTGTTCTTCTTTTTCTTCACTTTCTTCTTCGGGCTCTTCTTTTTCTTCTATTTTTTTCTCTTGTACCCGTTTGCTATACACATTATCTTGTGCGTCAAGAGCCAACACATCACCCTGCGCATTTGCCAAAACTTTATAAAAACCAAGCGCATCGTCATCTGTCTCACTTTTGGCTCGCGACCACATTCCATCACTATAATTCCAAATCTCATATGTCACGTCATCTTTGCGATATGTCCCCCATGCATTATTTTTGTCAATACATGCAATACGTGAAAATAAACGCTTGCCAGAAAATTGCTCCCACGAGCCATTTTTTAACATAAACGCTTCCCGTGCAGGGCTTAAAACCAGAACCGTGTTATCTCCTGCAGCTGAAACATGCGACGCCTGTCCCTTTGCTTGACGCTTCCAACCAAGCGGTTGCAACTGAAAAATATCTTTTGTTGCTCTGTTTATAGCCCAAACATTGTGCTGATTTCCAACAGAAATTTCATGCGCAACAAAATCTTTGTGTTCTACTCCTGGGTCAACTGCTTCCCAAAACCCTTCATGATCTTCAGGAAACACATGTTCTATTTTTTCGACAATCTTTTCTTTTGCTTTCTTCTTTTTGCGCTTTTTCTTTTTTCTTTTCTTTTTTTTGCGTTTCTTCTTTTTCTTCTTTACGCGTTTCTTCATGCGCTTCTTCTTTTTGCGTCTCTTTTTTTTGCGTCTCTTTTTTTTACGCTTTTTCTTTTTTCTTTTCTTCTTTTTCTTACGTTTCTTTTTTCGTCTCTTTCTTCGTCGTCTTTTGCCGCGATAACGCTTATAACGTTTTCGCTGTCTTTTGCGCTTACCCCGTCGTCGCTTTTTTAGTCGTGTTGGGGGGGGGCGCGTTAGGTTTTTGTGTTTTATTTTTTTTTTTTATTTGTGGTTTTGGGGTTGTTGGTT
>CAZFHP010000019.1:0-25106 GCA_964519365.1 uncultured Pseudomonadota bacterium | reverse complement strand
CACCATTCATACTTCAAACCCTTCCCATAAAACATATAACTATTCACATGCTAAAGAGATAGCTTATCTTACCCAATTCACATCTGGTGTCTACTTTTAGAAAATACTAGTACGACTCAAGCATAGAAATAATTTCAGCATGATTATACGCTCGAGCATAATCAATCGCCATCTTCCCGTCACAGTTTTGAAATTCTTTACACGCCCCCATACTCAATAAATACTCGACGGTTTTTACTTGTCCCAAAGCTGCTACAGCAATAAGAGGCGTTACGCCTCCAAAAATTGGATCTGGAGAATTAACATCAGCCCCACGGTCAACAAATAATCGTATAATCTCGTCAGACATGCTACACACAATAGCATACGTTAAAACGGGAATAATTCGTATGTGAAAACTTATGTTTTCTGGGTCATCCCAGTGCTCTGGACCAATATGAATACCACTATTTGTGATACTATCAGGATCTGCGCCTGCGTCTAAAAGCACAGTAATTATCTCTATAGACGGGCACCCTGCTGTAAGTGCATACCCAAGCGCTGTCTTGCCACCACGCAAGAACTCCCAATAATCAAAATCATTAACTGAAGCCCCATCTTTGATCAGCTGTCTAACTTCTTCTAGAGCAGACGCCCCCTTTTGGCAAGCATGCATCAGAGGTGTAACTTCATCACAAACGTTAAAATCACAAATAGCATTTTTTGCGTCCGTGTTACTGAAAAATAAAACTGTCGTAACGAAAAAAAGAATTTTTACGTTTTTCTTTAAAAACTTGAAAACCATCGAAAATCCCCTATTTTTAAACGATTTACATATACACGAGCAACTATAAGCTTAACGCATCACACAAAACCGTCAACCGGCCAAACACTTCCTGGAAGGTAAAAATACATTTTGCATTTACCTTTCATTTCAAGTGTTTTCTTTGCTATATTTTACCATTGATTCATTGGTTTATCATACGAATATTTCTAAAAAAGCAAGAGGAACAAATGTATACAGCACAATTACTATCACCGAACTTTATGGTCGACGATGTAAAACAAACAATTGATTTTTACACAAAAAACTTCGCATTTGAAACAATAATGACATTTCCAGAAACGGGCCCATTAGACTGGGCGATGATCAAAAAAGATACCGTTATAATTATGATTCAAGAAAAACAAAACTTCATTAAAGAATATCCCAGTATACAACAATCAATCGGTGGCTCCTTAACATTTTACTTTGCCATAGAGGGAATAGACACGCTTTATAACAACGTCAAAAATAATGTCGATGTATTGAGAGAATTGCAAACAACGTTTTACGGGAAACGAGAATTTTCCATAAAAGACTGCAATGGATACATTATAACGTTTGCTCAAGACGCTCCACCAACAGAAAAATAACAAATTTTTAAAAAAACATTCCCACAATTGGACAAATTCGATATTGAATGTCGGATTTGTCCAACAACGATCTTTCGACCCATCTAATAAGAGATTCGCTCTATTTGTTAGCAAGAATAAAAATTCTTGATCGCAATTTTAATATAAAATTTTCACGCAAAGTGACAGACTAACTAAAATTTTATATCATAATTTTATAATTTCTTGTTTAATTTTTTTTATCACGTTTTTTATTAAGAGGACCATGTGATGATTACACGTGTTCGCGGGACAGAAGATATTTTAGATCTAACGTTATATAGTTTTATACTTGCTGAAACAAAAAAACATCTTTCTCGTTATAACTTTCATCACATTCGCACACCAATACTTGAACACACAGCTCTTTTTATGCACTCGCTGGGCGCCGAAACAGATGTCGTTTCCAAAGAGATGTACATAATCGATCCTGAAAAAAAAGAAAAAAGCTTATGCTTACGACCTGAACACACAGCGTCGATTATTCGTGCATGCGTCGAAAACGGTGTGAATAAATTCCCATGGAAAGTGTTCACACACGGACCAGCGTTCAGGCGCGAACGCCCCCAAAAAGGGAGATATCGTCAGTTTAATCAGTTAAGCATGGAAGTTGTGGGCGTAAGTTCTCTTGCCCACGATGCTCACTTTATCAAAATGCTCGATACACTTTTTTCTGATATTTTCATGCTTGAAGATTACGTGATTAAATTAAACTTTCTTGGTTGCCAGTACGACAGAAGTAAGCATAGACAAGAGCTTCTTACATATCTTGAGTCAATAGAAAGCAAACTATGCAAAACATGTCTTGCGAGAAAAAGCACAAACGTGCTCAGAATTTTTGACTGCAAAAATCCTGAGTGCCAAGAGCACTACGTTAACGCTCCAAAGCTTACCGATCACTTGTGTCAAAACTGTACAGGCGAGTGGGAACAGTTACGTTCGTTTCTCGACATGCTCTCTGTCAGTTACGTTATCGACACAGCGTTAGTGCGAGGCCTTGACTATTATCACAAAACAGTCTTTGAATTTTCTTCAAAGCTTCTTGGTTCGCAAAGCGCATTCTGTGGCGCCGGGCGCTATTTGCTTGGCTCACAAGTGGGCGCAAAAAAAGATTTAGACTGCGTTGGTGCAGCCATTGGCATGGAACGTTTGTTCTTGCTCGTACAAGCTATGCAAGACAAACTACCAATACCACACGCTCCTGCGCTTCATGTTATTATGCCCCTTGCTAACGAACAAGACGCGCTTGCTCTTCTTCTTGCAAGCCAGCTGCAAGCACATAAACTCACAAGCGATATTATTTTAGAAAAAGCATCGATGACCAACATGATGAAAAAAGCAAACAAGCTGGGCGCTAAATTTGTTCTGATTATTGGCGAAGAAGAACAAAAAACAAATATCGTGTCTGTCAAAAACATGACAACTGGTGATATGACAAAAGTAAAACAGGATGATATCGTAAGCTTTTTGAACAACAAATAACTTGTCTGAACCACGATTTACAGGATAAGAAGGATTAAGAAGATTCTTTTTGCAAATCGCAAAAAGAACAAACCATCTCCCGCTCACCCTTGTATGATAAAAAACTCGCTACGCCTACGGCTGCTCAAAAGAGATTTTCCCGGCCGTCGACCCAAAATTTTCCCGGCCGTCTTCGAGCCGGGATCCATCTTAATACATTTTGTCCATTGAGTTCTGGAATAGCTCAAACAGCCATAGATGCAAGCCCATGCAAAACATGATATACTTAATTCAAGCAAAAGATGCATATGAAGATTCAGCCCAGTCCCGTAAACTTAATCCAGTAGGAGACAAACATGGCCATAAAACCAAACAAGCGGAAACGATTGCCTGTTGGTATTCACGATTTTAAAAAAATCATTGAGCAAGATTGTTACTACGTTGACAAGACACTCTTTATCAAAGAACTTTGGGAAAATAGAGCCGAAGCAACCCTCATCCCACGGCCTCGACGCTTTGGAAAGACACTTAATATGTCAATGCTGCAATACTTCTTTGAAATCCCTGCCCCGGACAAAATTCAAGGCACAGAAGAATCTCATCGACATCTTTTTACGGGCCTGAAAATCGAACCCTATCCAGAAATAATGCAACTCCAAGGAACATTCCCTGTCATTGCGTTAACATTCAAAGATGTCAAAAGTAAAAAATACACGTCATGCTTGCATAAAATAAAACGGTTAATCATAGACGAATATGAACGCCATAACTATCTCCTTGATACCCAAACCCTAACTGAGCAACAAAAAAAGTTATTTAACGACATTATTTCTCTTGATGCTGTTTCAGAAGATTATGAAAACGCACTAAAAAATCTTTCAAAGTATCTTCATGACTATCATAACCAAAAGCCAATAATTCTTATCGACGAATATGACGCACCAATTCATGCCGGCTTTCTCAATGGTTATTATGATGACGTTGTTGACTTCATGAAAACATTTCTCAGTGGTGGCCTCAAAGACAACAAATATCTTGAATGGAGCGTGCTTACAGGAATCTTACGCGTTTCTAAAGAAAGCATCTTTAGCGGGCTTAATAACCTTAAAATCTGCTCTTTCACAAGTACATTTTATGCTGATAAATTTGGCCTAATAGAACCTGAAGTTACACAAATATTTGCTGACTACAATATTAGACATGCAAGTAACGATATTAAAGACTGGTACAACGGATATACTAGCGGTCAATATACAATCTACAACCCATGGTCTATTATTAACTGCGTGGATAACTATGGCAAACTTCAACCATATTGGGTCAACGTAAGCACAAACAAAATTATCAAAGACCTGATAACTCGTGCTGATGAATCACTCAAAACAGATATCGAAACACTCATATCAGGTAAATCTATTTGCAAGCCCCTTAACGAGAATATCATATTCTCTGATGTCTTTGAACGAACAACTGACGCTACCTGGAATTTCTTGCTGTTCTCTGGATATCTTACGTTTACAAATCAACGTTTAATCGAAGAAACAACAAAAGCAGATTTTAAAATACCAAACAAAGAAGTTTTGTCTTTTTTCAAAAATACAATCCGCCAATGGTTTAAAGATCGCTTAGGCGAACAGTACTACAATTGTATGCTTCAAAGTCTCGTAACAGGTGATAGTAAAACGTTTAGCAAGTTATTCACAAAAACCGTTATGCAAACTTTTAGCTTCTTCGATGTCGGCAAAAATGAACCCGAACGCTTTTATCACGCATTTGTTTTAGGCATGCTTGTCAGCCTAAGCCAAACACATCAAATTATTTCAAATCGTGAAAGTGGCATTGGCCGTTATGATGTCATGGTCATTCCCCATGACATAAGCAAACTCGGGATTATCATCGAATTTAAAACCGTCGACGAAACTGAACAGGAAACACTTGAAAGCGCGGCTGATAACGCTCTTGCGCAAATCGAGGAAAAACAATATGAACACGAGCTTACGGCCCGTGGGATCACGAATATTTTTAAACTCGGTATCGCATTTGAGGGAAAAGAGGTTTTAATCAAAACGCTCGAGTAATATAAGCACAGCCGTGGGGATTTTTAAGATAGATCCCGGCTCGAAGACGGCCGGAAAAACTTCCTGGTTGATGGCAGGTAAAACTTTGGGAGTTTTTGGAATTATCGAATTCACGTTAAGTTAATGTTCTGAGAAAGATATCTGTAAATCGTATAGGGTATGATACACTAAGCCCTGTTAAAAAGTTTCATAAAAAGTGCTTATACAAACAGGAGAGGCTTGAAGATGAATAAAAAAATGCAAAAGAAAAAACGTTTGCCGGTTGGCATGGATAATTTTAAAAAAATTATCGAGCAAGATTGTTACTATGTTGATAAAACATTGATGATCAAAGAATTTTGGGAAAATAGAGCTGAAGCAACACTCATTCCAAGACCTCGACGTTTCGGCAAAACACTCAATATATCAATGTTCAAATATTTTTTTGAAAAACATGAAGCAGAAGAATCTCACAGACATCTTTTTAACGGCTTAACAATTGAACAACATCCAGAGATCATGGAACTTCAGGGGAAATTCCCTGTTATTACTTTGACATTCAAAAATATCAAAAGCATGATGTGGCAAAAATGTTTTGAACATATGCAAAAACTCATTGCTCAAGAATTCAAACGACATGATTATCTTCTTAAATCACATACTCTTAGTGAGTTTCAAAAACAAGCGTATACAAAAATTATCACAGAAAAAGCATCCCAAGTTTCTTATGAAACATCTCTTGCTGATCTTTCACATTACCTTCATGATTATCACAAACAAAAGCCCATTATTTTGATTGACGAATACGATGCACCCATTCATGCAGGATTCATGCATAAATACTACGACAATGTTGTTAATTTCATGAAAATATTTCTCAGTGCTGGGTTAAAAAACAACTCGAATCTTGAATGTGGTCTGCTTACTGGTATACTACGAGTATCAAAAGAAAGTATTTTTAGTGGTCTAAACAATCTTAAGATATGTTCTCTGGCAAGCGATTTTTATGCTGACAAATTTGGGTTAACAGAACAAGAAGTCACTCAAATATTTGTTGATTATAATATTGACCATAAAAACAACAATATTCAACACTGGTACAACGGATACACAAGTGGATCTACAACTATTTACAATCCATGGTCAATTATTAGTTGTGTCGACAACAAAGGGCAACTCAAGCCATATTGGGTTAACGTCAGCGATAATATAATTATCAGAGATCTCATTACCCATGCTGACGAATCTTTTAAAGAAGACATCGAAGATCTTATTACCAACAAACCAGTAACAAAAGAACTCAATGAAAATATTATTTTTACTGACGTCTTCGAGCGAACAACAACAGCTACTTGGAACTTCTTGCTCTTCTCTGGTTACTTGACCTTTACAAATCAGCGTTTAATAAAAAGAACAACATATGCCGATTTACAAATCCCTAATGAAGAAGTTTTGTGGTTTTTTGAAAATACAATTACTCGTTGGTTTACTGATACACTAGGAGGGCAACAATATAACAACATGCTCAAAAGCTTAGTAACCGGTGATATCAAAACGTTTAAACAATTATTCACCAAAACTGTTATTCGAAGTTTTAGTTTCTTTGATGTGGGCAACAATGAACCCGAACGTTTTTATCACGCATTTGTATTGGGGATGCTTGTTAGCTTAAACCAAACACATGAAATAAAATCGAACAGAGAAAGTGGTTTTGGACGCTATGATGTCATGATCATACCTCGAGAAACAAAAATATGCGGTGTTATTATCGAATTCAAAAAAGTCGATACAACTGAAAACGAAACACTCGAAACAGCGGCCGCAAACGCACTTAAGCAAATCGAAGAAAAACAATACGAGCAAGAATTACATGATCGAAAAATTAAAAAAATTGTTAAGCTCGCAATAGCATTTGAAGGCAAAGAAGTTTTAATCAAAGAAAGCTCATAATACGCCCGCTCATTAAAATAATCTCAACACACTCAAAGTAAAAAGCACATTCTATCGTCTTTTATTTTCCAAACAACACAACCAAACAACACAAATAGTTGAAATCATAAGATTGCTTGTGCTTTGCTAAAAAGAAAAAAAGACGAAAGGGTTTTCATGCAACGCATAAACAATATGCGCTTAACAAAAATAATAAGCGTAATACTTATTTTGAGTTTTCAAGCAAGCTATGGCAAAGAAAAAATAGCAAAAGAAACAAATAATATTATTGCTGACATGTTACCATGGCGCGCAGCACAAAAGACCGCAAAAGACACGGTTGTGCAACTGTTTGTTCAAACATCAGAGTTTAACTGGCTTGAGCCATTTAAGTCGCCGAAGCAAGAACAAGCATGGGGGACCGGCTTTTTTATTGACACCCAGGGGCATCTGGTTTCAAACTTTCACGTCATTGACGAAGCAGCAAGTGTCAAAATTCAAATACCATCTTTTGGTAAAGAACGATTTGACGTCGATGTTATTGGGGTAAGCCCTGACCGAGATGTTACTTTGCTTAAGCTTACACCAGAAGCTCGCAAGACTATTGTTAAAAAACTCGGGAAAATCCCGTTTTTGAAACTTGGCGATTCTGACAAAGTCGTACGCACACAAGAAGTGCTTGCTTTAGGATACCCGTTGGGACAAGAAAAACTAAAAAGCACCCAGGGAATTGTCAGTGGGCGCGAAAACATGTCAGGCGAATCGTATATTCAAATTACAGCTGCTATTAATAACGGCAGCTCAGGTGGGCCGTCGCTGAACAAACATGGCGACGTTATTGGGATTAACACAGCAAGTATTTCACGGGCACAAAGCGTTGGGTATATTATCCCCATTAACGATGTTAAAAACGTTATCACAGAGCTGCACAAGGCTAAATTTTTACACAAGCCAATATTAGGCTTTTCAATGAACAAGGGGACCCCTGAGTTAACAGAATATTTAAAGAACCCAAAGCCTGGCGGGCTCTATCTTTCTCGCGTTTACAAAAACACGTTACTTGAAAAAGCTGGCGTTAAAGCAGGTGACATGATCTATACGATTAACGGAAACACGTTTGACAGATATGGCGAGACAAATGTCCCATGGAGCGAAGACAAAGTTCCTATTGTCGCCCTTTTAAATCGATTTAAACTCAGGGAAAAAATTTCTATCACGTTCTATAGAAACGGCGAAAAAAAAGACGTAAGTTTTAATTTTGATTTAACAAAACAACTACCCATTCGAACGATATATCCTGAATTTGAAAAAGTCGATTACGAGATTATTGGCGGCATGGTTATCATGGAACTAACGTTAAATCACGTGAGTATCTTTGAAGATTCTATACCGTATTTTGTCAAATACTGGAAACGTAAAAATCGTTATGAACCGAAGCTTGTTATCACACATGTGTTTCCAAACTCACAGGCACGTCAAGCACGAGTCGTGTATCCTGGAAATGTTCTAACAGAAGTTAATCAAGAAAAAGTACTGACGCTCAGTGATTTTAGAAACGCTATTAAAAAAACAAAAAAGTTCGCAAGTTTTAAGCGAGAGAATAAAAAACTTATGGTCTTGTCACTTGAAAAAATTTTAGAAGACGAAGATGATCTTTCTCAAAAATATGTTTACAAAAAATCAAAGCTTGTTATTGAATTAGAAAAAAAATTAAGCTCAAAATTACACAAAAAAGAAAGGGAGTAAAATAATGGAAAATGGACATAACGCTGTTGCTCAAATCTTTGTTGAAGCATCGCCGTTTAATTGGCTACAGCCCTATAAAGCCCCAGATCAAGTCAAAGTTGTTGGAACGGGCTTTTTTATTGACACAGAAGGGCACATGGCAACAAGCTTTCATGTCATTAACGAAGCAGCAAGTATTAAAATTCAAATTCCTGCCCTGGGCCAAGAACGGTTTGATATGAATATCGTCGGCGTTTGTCCCGAACGAGATCTTGCATTGCTCAAACCAACAGAAGAAGCAATGTCGCTTATACAAAAGCAGCTAGGAAAAATCGAATGCTTAGAAATTGGCGACTCTGATCAGCTTAAAAGAACACAAGAGATTATTGCTGTTGGTTACCCCCTGGGGCAAGATGCACTAAAAACAACTCAGGGGATTATTAGTGGCCGGCAAAACGTTATGGGACAGTCGTTTATTCAAATGACTGCAGCGCTTAATCCTGGCAACTCTGGCGGCCCTACACTTGACAAAGATGGTAAAGTAATTGGCATAAATACTGCCATAATTCCTGAAGCTCAAAGCGTTGGCTATGTTACACCTATTAGCGACGTTAAAAATATTATTCACGATCTTCATAAAGTAAAGCTCTTACGTCAGCCCATGCTCGGCTGCGAGCTAAATTACGCTACACACGATATGCTCAAATTTTTAAATAATCCTGAACCCGGAGGATTATATGTTTCGTACGTTTACAAAGATCTTTTATTTCACAAAGCTGGCGTTCAAGAAGGCGACATGCTCTATAAAATAAATGGCATCGAACTGGATATGTACGGACAAGCAAATGTACAATGGTGTGAAGATAAAGTATTTCTCGTCGACTTGCTTAATCGAGTCAGCATCGGTGAAAAAATCGATTTGCTTATTTATCGTAAAGGCGTAAAAAAAGAATTAAGCTTTTCGTTTGATTTGCTTGAGCCTTTACCTATTAGGATTATTTATCCTCGACACGAAACCATAGATTATGAAGCTGTTGGTGGCATGGTGGTCATGGAATTAGCATTAAATCACTTCGGTCAATTTTTAGAGATCAACCCATTTCTTATAAATTTTCGCAGAAGAGAATTTCAATCGCTACCCAGGTTACTTGTAACATCGATATTTTCCAACTCTCAGGCACATAAAGCACGAACAGTATATCCTGGCGATATTATCGAAGAAGTAAACGGACAAAAAGTAACAACGCTTGAAGACTTTAGAAATGCTGTCAATGCAAGTAAAGAATTTTTGTCGTTCAAGACAACAAGTAGAAAGCTCACTGTTTTGTCTGAAGAAAAGATAGTACAAGAAGAAGAAACGCTTATGCAAACACATAAATACAAAAAGCCAAAGCTCTTGGAAAAGCATGGGAAATAAAATATAAACGAAGGCTAAAAGTTCTATGAAAAAAACATGGACACAAACGTATGCGATAAACGAAGCAGTTAATGCCATAAAAAGTATCCTAGAAGCTCTTGACCCCTATATTTATAGACACTCTCAAAACACAGCGCATTATGCTCACTTGCTTTCCCAAACTCTGGATCTATCATCACAAAAACAAAACGATATTTATTATGGAGCTCTCTTTCATGACATTGGCAAAATAAGCGTTCCCAGAACTATTTTACAAAAGAAAGATCCCCTAACGTCTGAAGAATTTGAGATTATCAAAAAACACCCTGAAACGGGGGCCATGATTTTACATAACTTTTCTGGGTTTAAAGATATTATTCCCATTGTTAAACATCATCATGAGTGGTTTGATGGTTCAGGATACCCAGATAAACTTAAAAACCAGGCCATCCCCAGGGGTGCTCGCATTGTTTCAATCGCAGACGTTTACGATGCACTAACAACACCCAGAAGTTATCACAAGCCAAAAACAAAACACGAAGCGCTTGAAATTATTCACAAAAACGCTTCTCATCAGTTTGACCCAGAACTAACGACAGTATTTATAAATTTAGAAAAAAAATTATGATACGAAAAAAAAACACCATAAACTATGTAACCCGTCTTACATGCCTAGCTTTCTATTTTGTCGCGATAACAGGATCATATGCCCTTGCACATAAATCAAAACAAGAATCCAATCTTGAACAACAATTTGATACAAATACTGAGCTTTACTATACGCTTTATACTATTTTAAACGTCGACAAAGATACGTTAAACAGCAACGAGAAAAAAAAACGTAAAAAAGAAAACAAAAAATTAAACGAAACATATCAAGACTTTGTTGTAAAGCACCACCCAAGTAGAATTCATCATCCAGATAAAGAAGCAAACAAAAAATTCAAACAGGCCAGAGTAGATCGCTTTGAAATAATTCTCAAAGCCTATACAATCTTGTCAAACCCTCAGCATCAAGAAATTTACTTTAATTGGCTAGAAAAAAAAATAGCACTTGATGGGCAATGTCAAGCAATAGAAGATGCACAAATACGCAGAAAACTTTGGCTTGAAGCCATTCTATTAGCCTGGCAACTAGAACAAGATGCAATAAAAAACGCAACAAAAAATACAGGCAAACAAAAAAACAGTGATTCTCTTGCTACAGTGCCATTATACCAAAATCTAAACATCAAAATGCGAGCACCATTTTATCACCAACGCAAAATTATACGATTCAAGTGATATATTATTATAGCTTCGCAATAAGTTTATTCTGTGTAAAAAAATTCGGAAAGAAAAATAAAATCTCACGGAATGCTGATTTATTGAAATCTGCTCCATGCAAGCCGTTTTCGAGAGTGTTTTCCCCGTATATCGCACGCAAAGACAAGCTGTGCTTTTTGTTCTGACTCAAGCGGCTCAATTCATGTTGGCTAAAATACTTCTTAGTCTTGCTCCCCAACAAATTTCGCCATAACGAAACAGCGTTGCTTTTTTCTAAAACCATAACAATGATATACCCTGAAGTCATAAACGAAACAAGCGCATCAAAAAAAGGTTTTTGCCTGTGTTCAGCATAAAACACTTGTGCTTGCTGTTTTTCTAGTTTTAAAACATCCATACATGCAATATTAAAACCAGATTGCACAATTCTCAGAAAAATCTCGCCACTACGCCTAAAGGCGTTAGGCTTTATAATCGCAAGCGTACACTCTGTATTTTGTCCCCCTGAAGATTGAGAACAAGAAATATGATATTCGTTATCAGACCCAATACACACACCAACACAAAAAAACAATCCAACAAATAAAATCTCACGAATTTTACTATATGTTTTTCTCACGACGTTTACTCCAAAGTTTATAAAGCCCGGATTGTTTAATCCGGGCTTTATAAAAATTAACAATTTCTAAGATGTATTATGCAGCAGGAACTGGAGCTTCTTTGCTCTTTTTGATCTTGCTTGCAATGAACTTTCTTAAGTCAAATTGCTCTACAAGTTCATCTTCTGCATTTACTCTGATCATTTCACCAACAATTTCATGAATTGCTGTTCTTGCAGCAGTATAAGAAAGTTTTTTAAGCGAGTCTTTTCCACTTTCTTTAAATCGATCTTTTACTTCGGCTTTCTTGTCTGGACCGACGGAATAACGAACAAACTTTTCAACCAGTTCAAAAAGACCTGCAATTAATGCATCCGATGCAACTCTCAAACCACGACGAGCATAACGTTGTTCATCTTTGCCAAAGAACTTTGCAATTAACTTTGCAGATCCAAAGTGTGCACCTTCGTCAAGCAATGCTATGCCAAGAGCAATAGCAGCTTCTCTGACTTCGGTTTTTTTGAAAGAATTGTCGTCATTATACCAGCCGTCAACCAGATTTTCTTTTTGATCGTTTATTTTATCAGCAACTCTTATAAATGCAGGCAAAACAGTTGCTTCTTTTTCTAAAGCAGCGCTTAAGAACTCAGCTACTTCTTTTGAAACAAGACCAATTTCATCTAAACGATCATTTTGTGTACCAATAAGATGGCCCAAACTAGGAACAGCAGCGATAACTTCTGATGTAACTTCCATTTTTTCTAAATCTGCCTTTTGATATGGCTGAGCACTTGAAAAAACCAACGAGAAAACCGCAAGGCAAGAAAGTACTTTTACTTTCATCCAAAACTCCTTTCACACGAAAAAGAGAACATTAATAAAACACTCACAACACATAAGGTATACATAAACTTGTATAGGTATATATCATATCAGAAAAGGAGTCAATAGTTCTTTTTTAATATATTTTTTTGTTAAAAAATTTGCCGAATTGACGTTATTCTAAATATTAGGCATGATACAGATTAATAAGTAATTATATGTATAAAAACACGTAAAACCAAGTAAAATATCATGAAACTTTCAATTGCATGGATCTTCGATCACATTGATGCGCACTGGCAAGATTACGATATAAATCTAATCGTCAGTAAATTTAATCAAACGACGGCTGAAATTGAAAAATTTTATCCTGTAAATATTAACCTAGAAGATTTTTATCTCGCACAACTACCAACAATAGACAGTTTAAACGTTTTTATTCCTGAGCTACAAAAAAAAATTACAATGCCTGAACGAGATCATACGTTTGATCTCATTCTCAAAAGCGCAACCAATATTCCATTTTTAATCAAAAAAGATCATGATAAATTTTTATGGGCACAATTGTCAGATTTTGGCGTCGAAAAAGATGGGCTCCTGCCAGCACTTAATGCAACAGAACAAGACCGAACAGGGACGTGGCGAGAAAAATTTGAGCACACAGATATTATTATCGAAGTCGACAATAAATCTATTACGCATCGACCCGACATGTGGGGCCACAGAGGCTTTGCCCGTGAAATAGCTGCTTTTTTAGAGTTACCATTTTTGTCCAAAGAAAAGTTTCTTGCATCAAAAAAAGCTCTTACGTTTGAAACAACATCAGAAGCAACACAAGAAAACCCATTTATTATTGACAATCAAGTCCCTCAAGCATGTAATAAGTTTAATGGTCTCTGGTTCCCAACTATAGAAAACAAACCATCAGATATTTTTATCACAAGCAGACTCTTAAAAGTCGGCAGTCGGCCAATTAATGCCATTGTCGATTTAACAAATTATGTAACTCAGGACTGGTCCCAGCCTGTTCATGCATATGATGCAGACAAAATTACCGACAAAAAAGTTATTATTCGCATGGCCAAACAAGATGAGAAGCTCTTAATTCTTGACGGCACAGAACTTTCTTTAACCCCAGACGACATGGTTATCGCTGATAATAAAAAACCAATGTGTCTTGCGGGCGTTAAAGGTGGCATGCATGACTCAATAGATCAACACACAAAATCTATACTTTTTGAAGCTGCAAACTTTAATCCTAAGCACGTACGTTTAAGTGCAATAAGACATAAAACACGAACCGACTCTTCTGCTCGCTTTGAAAAAACACTTGACCCAAATCAAGCATGTGAATCTATTTTGCGTTTTATTAAATTACTTGAACAATGTTCTATAAACGCAACAAGCACAAACGCTGTTATTTCAGTTGGGCCCGATGCTCCTGAATTACAAATAAACGTCAAACACGATTTTCTTGAAAAACGCACTGGTCTTACACTAACATCTGACGACGTTACAAATCTTCTTTCTAGGCTAGAATTTCAAGTCGAAACAAAAAAAGAAAATAATCATACGACGTATGCTATTACCGTCCCAACGTTTCGTTCCAGCAAAGATATCAAAATTAAAGAAGATATTTTAGAAGAAGTCGCTCGGCTCTATGGTTTTAACAAAGTAAAATTAGAGTTACCAAGAATTCATCGAACGCCATTTGATCTTTCAGGCATAACAAAAAGCCGAAAAATTCGACACTATCTTGCACATACAGCGCGTATGATTGAACAACAAAACTATGCCCTCTATAACGAGCAAAGCCTAACAGAACTGAATCTTAAACAACCAACAAATGTCACGATTATCAATCCTGTTTCAGAAAATTACTCGCGACTTGTTTACTCCCTTATTCCTGGGCTTCTGAAAAATATCAAAGAAAATCATGTACACCAAGATAGTCTCAATTTTTTTGAATTTGCTCGTGTCTGGAATAATAAGAAAAAAGAAAATATACACGAACAAAAAAGCATCGCCGGTATCTTCTTTGAAAAACGCAAGCCCGTTGACTTTTATATCTGCAAAAATTATATCGAGCAATTACTCATAACACTTGGATTTGATCAGGCAAAAATTTCTTGGCAAAAAATCGAAAAAAACACAGATGAATATAAGCCTTGGTATCGTTCGTATCAGGCTACAAGAATTATATATACGCCCAACGAACAGACGCCTCAAGAAATTGGAATTATGGGCAAAATTGACCCTGAGTTTGCACGAACACTTGATATCTTACCAGAAAGCGATGCATTTATCTTTGAGCTCGACGGAAACATGCTTTTGCATGAAAAACCAAGTACCAAACGTTATGCCCCTATCTCGCGCTATCAAGCAACATCGTTTGACTTAAGCCTACTTGCTCCTCTTACATTAACGTGTAAAGCTCTTGAAAAAGAATTGCGCGATATTTCGCCACTAGTAAAGCAAGTAACACTTATTGATTATTTCGAAAAAGAAGAATGGACAGATAAACGCTCACTAACATTTAGAATTCTTCTCAGCAGTAACGAAAAAACACTCGAAAAAGAAGAAATAGAAAGCGTTCGACAACAGGCTATTAACACTATACAAAGTCGTGGCGCAGAATTAAGGGCATAATACATATGAAACATAAAAAAAGTCTTTTCTTTTATGTCGCACTATTTAGCATATGCTTTTTGGCTGATCGTGTTTCCAAGTGGTGGGCTGTCAAAACATTACAAAACCAAAAAATAGTTGTTTCAGATTATCTAAACTTCAGCTTAGCCTGGAATAGAGGAATCAGCTGGAGCCTTTTCCATTATGATTCTTCTGTCGGCTTTAGTCTCTTAACAGCCTTTATTATACTCGTCGTCATTGTATTTTTGATATACGTATTTGTTCAATACAAAAACTATATTGACGTTACATATCAAACGCTTGTGCTTGCAGGAGCTCTATCAAATATTGTTGACAGGTTTTGGTACCAAGCTGTTGTAGACTTTATCCAGCTTCATAGTAATAACTGGTACTGGCCAACGTTTAATATCGCTGATGTGTGTGTTATAATCGGTATTTTAGGAATTCTAATCACGAGCTTATACGATGCATATGCTATCAAGAATAAAAGAAATTTGTTTTAATATTGCTACGCTGGGAACAATTGGTGAATGGAAAACAGGAGGGCTTGTCGCTTCTCTTCTTGCCATCCCATTATTATTTATTTTACGCGCTATTCGTTGGGTCAAACCGGCATTTCATGTCACAGCTATCATACTTATTGTAGCACTTATCGCCCTGTGCATTCATTTTGCACTACACTATCAAACAGACAAAGATCCATCTATTTTAATTCTGGACAAGCCCATTGGATTTATGATCGTCTTGTTTGGCATACCATTTAGTTTAAAGCTTATGCTAATTGGCTTTTTGCTTTTTCATGCTCTTACTTTTTTTATGCCTACGTTAACACAAAAATTATGGGATCTTAACTTCGATAATCTTCCTGACATTTTGGGAATCTTTGCAAATGATCTTGTTTCTGGGTTTATCGTAAATATCTTTTTGCATATGATACTCTGGATAGCCCAATAGTTAATATCTCGCACAACAAATATACAATTATTACACAATTGCGATACACATGCTTTACAAAAAAATCTTACAGTTTTTTTATCCGACACAGTGTACTTCTTGTAACACACTTGTTCCTGAAAATATAACACTGTGCCCAGCATGTACCTGTCTCATAAAACAAGTCCCATCAATTTTCCTGCCGATTACCAAAAAGCGCTCACTGCCTGTTATTGCAGCATGCGCCTACGAACAACCGGTTAAGTCGCTTATTTTACAAAAGTTTTCCAGAAACTTACGCGCATGCCAACAACTTGCAACACTTATGTCAAAGCTAATCGATATACAAAAACATGCGCCCGATTACCTTGTTCCCATTCCATTACACTGGACTCGTTATGCATCGCGGGGCTATAATCAAGCAACAGAAATTGCACGTACACTAAAAAAACAAATTAAAACACCCGTCACCCCGTCTGTATCTCAAATGCTCGCACGAAAAAAACGTACGTCGTTTCAGTCAAAACTTACCCATGCCCAGCGGCAAAAAAACGTCGCTTCTGTTTTTGTATTGCGTACAAAATACGCCCAAAAGATAACAAACAAAAATATTATGCTCATCGACGACCTGTGTACAACAGGAGCAACGCTCCAAAGCGCCGCAAAAATACTTTTGCCGTACAAGCCTAAATCGATCACAGCCCTTGTCGCCTGCCGAGCTCTTTAATTATGAATGTTTAATATGATCAACAAATCCACCAATAGATTTCCATCCCATAGTCTCCCAATCTACATCTCCCTGCGAAACATCACCACCATACAAAATAAAACTTTTGCCTAATTCTAGAGAGGCTGCATGAGCAAGTGCGTTCCATTTTTTAAGATTTGCAAAAAAATCCAAAGCAATAGATTCTCCTGATTTAATTTCTATAGGATAGAGTCGACGACTTTCTTCAACGATACAATCAATTTCAAAAGTACCAATTTAATCCCGCCAAAAATAAACACGCGGCTGCATACCAATATTAAAAAAATGTTTACACAGGTCCGCAATAATAAAATTTTCAAATAAACTTCCTCGTAATCGATCTATTGCCAATCGCTCCGGAGATTCAATATCGAGCAAACTACAAGCAACGCCTGTATCATAAAAATAAAGTTTGGGATGACGAATAATGCGTCGATTAAAATTATTGGCATAAGGATGCAAACGAAACACAATATAGCTCGCTTCTAGAATAGAAAACCACCGTTGTATTGTTGGAACACTCATGCCACATGAATTTGCAAGTTCATTAAAGTTAAGAAGTTGGCCAATACGACCAGCACAAAGCTTTACAAATTTTTTAAACGTACTCAAATCTCCAATATTAGACAGTTGACGTACATCTCGCTCAATATATGTTTGAATATATGATGGATACAACTGATGAGGGGGAAATTTTTCAGCATAAAGCCGAGGATAAAAACCATTAAACATTACTTCATCAACCGTTTGAGGGATAAGATTATTTTCATGCATCTCATTAAGAGACAGGGGAAAAAGTGTCAAAATACCAACACGACCTGCTAGCGATTGGCTGATTGCCTGGTTCATTAAGAAATTTTGGGATCCCGTCAAAACAAAATACCCCGGACGCTTTTTGGTATCTACTTCTAATTGAATGTGTGAAAGAATATCTGGAACACGCTGAAACTCATCAATAATAATTCCATGCTCATTCTCATGTAGACGAAGAAATTTTTCAGGATCGTCCTCAGCCAACTCTCGCGTCTTAAGATGTTCTAATGATGTGTATACATAATTACTAAACTTTTTAGTAGCAAGCGTTGTTTTCCCCGACTGTCGAGGCCCTATAATCGCAATAACCGGAAAACGTTTGAATTCTTCCAAAATAGCTTCGAGATCTCGCAAAAACATACCAATACCCCTTCTCAATAAACATTTGTGCTATCCTAACATCAGATATTAAAGTAGCACAAGCATGCTATTTGTCAACTGTTTTAGGTTTTTCAGGAATTAGGAACTAAGCGCATAAGCTCTAATATTCTATTTTACTCTCAGCTTTTTCCCACAATCGAAATACTTCTTTAGCTTCTTTGCGCATAATATTTGTACATGTGATCTTGCGTTCTTCTGGAGATAAATTTAACTGATCATAAATAAACGAGTCATCGAAATTAATACGAGCAGCGTCTTCTTTTGTTGCGGCATAATATACAGCTGCTGGTCGCGCCCAAAAAATCGCCCCCATACACATAGGACACGGCTCACATGACGTATAAAGTATACACGCATCAAGCTGAAAACTTTTTAAGCTTTTACACGCTTGACGTATAGCAACTATCTCGGCATGAGCCGTTGGATCACATGTTTGTGTAACCTGATTACATGCACGAGCAATAATCGTATTATCTTTTACAATAATACACCCAAACGGACCACCAGTTTTGTTTTTGACGTTATTTATCGCAAGAGCGATTGCTTCTTGCATATATAATTCGTGATTCATTACTCCCCTTCTTTTTTTATCACTCATATTACTTTGCAAAATTTAAAAATCTTAGATTTTTATCTTGTGAACAAGTATACCAAAAATATAAAATTACCCACAGCTGTGCTAAAAGCTTGGTGTGGGCTAACAATAACGTCACCCGTTCCACGGGTTCTAATACCATTTATCAAAAATAATTACTAAACACCAGCCAAACATCGATTAGCAAAGCATCTTCGTTGAAACATTTGTCACTTTTTCTTAAAGCCCCTTGCGGGCTTAACCTGTATAGCCCATTGCTATATCATTTCGTTCTTGCTATCAACTTTGTTCAAAAACATGCTGTGGGCGATTATAATAATTCTTGTTGAATTATCGAGCTCACGTTGATTTAAAATCACCCTGATTATTTTGGTTCTCGTTGGTATGGGTGATCTGATAGATCGCATTGGAATGGACTGGCAGTACCAAAGACAAAATAAAAACAACAGCTAGGATAAATATTCTTTTTTGTAAGAACGTATTAAACTACTAATTCCTATCAAGGCTTCATTAATACGCTGCTTTTCTTGTTCAGTAAAATAGTCCCGACCTTCATCATCAGCACATGCATATGGAATTTCAAGATCAGACCATAGCATCATAAAATTCGAAATAAATTCTTCAGGAGGGTCTTTTATTTGATATGCTAAAGAAAAAAGATCATTAATAAGCCAAATAATATAAATCTTACCATCTAAATAGTCTTTAATTTTTTGTTTCATTAATTGTATCTGTCTTAAGTTATATTCTTTTATTTCATTTTTCATAATTGTATTCGAAAATCCTTTTGCTTGATTTTAAAAAACAGATATTACTTTCCCCGTTTTTTCATTGGTAACAACTCTGATATTGTTAATTGTATCATAATGTAGAAGTTTCCCAACAACTCCCCGTTCCGGTCTCAAGGATGGTTCTGGTTTTATTTTAACTCGCCAACTAAATGAACCAGCTATGTTTGCAATCCCCCACATTTCCACTCCACCATCCGTATATTTTTGTATCCAATTTTTAGATGCGGCCCAAACTCGAATTTTTGTGATAGTTGTTTTGAAAAATAAACTTTAAAAAAGAACTTTTCCTGATTGGCGAATAGAATCACTTATTATTTTTAAAACATTACCAAGACGCTCTAAATCAATTGTTGCTACAATATTTTTATCCTGTAAAATTTTTTGCAAACTTTCCCAATCATCAACAAAAGAACCTAGTATCAAATCAGGGTTCTCCGAATCTAAGTCGTAAGGGTTATCAAAAACTCTGTAATAGTCAACATTAACATCTATTTCTATTAAACCTGATTCTTCTGTTTTTGTTAAAACTTTTTGACATAGAATCTTTAAATCTTTAATTGATATTTTCATAATCTATAATCCTTTCGATATAAGTAAATCATTTATAATATCTAAATCTCTTTTTTGTCTAAAAATTTGTCTCTGAAGTTCGTTAATCCTTCCTTGAATTCTTTTTTGTTTGATTTCTGAAGAAATATTTTTTAACAAGCCTAAGTGATCATATTTATCTGGGTTATCTATATAAGCCATTAATTTTACCTCATGTTCTTGAATCAATTTTTCATAAGAGCCCTTTGATTTTAGAAGCTGCTGTTTTGTTTGGTTGATAAACTGGCAACCTTTTTTGCCATAATTACTATCTCTAAGGCTTTTGGCTACTACTTTTCCTTCTTGCTTTAAAATTGCCGGAGTTTCTTTAAACATTGTAATCGTATTTTGTGCCCCTTCAATACCTTCTTCGATAACAAGTTTACCAAAACCTGCAACTTCTATCGCATGCTCTTGAGTAAAAAGCAGGCCGTTCTCTTAAAGATCCATGTTAAATATGTTCTTCATACGTAAAATACTCAACACAAACATTTTTTTGATCAAAAGTTGGGAGTAATTTTGTTAAATACCAATTAACATCTGTCATTTTTAAATGACTATCCAGTATTTTTCTATCTCTTGTTAAACAAAAGGACATAGATGTATGAATATTCTTTAGCATCATTTCTTTTTCACTCCATAGTAAAACCTCGCCACCAATTTCAGTATTTTGCCATGTTAAACCAATCCCAATAAGCTCCCCTTTTTGTTCCTTTTCTTCTAAGATCTGCATCAAAGGCACTTCATCTATTTTGTTGCCAATCCAATCAAACATTTCATTGTCTCCTATAGGTAAATAGAAAACAAACCCATTTTTATTGAATACATTCCACCCATTACTTCTAAGTAAGCCTAATGTTTTGATTGGTGAAACTATTTTTCCAGATGAAGATTCTACTATTCTTAAATCAATAGAAGCGGATATAGACATTTATTTACCTTTCAAAAATTCGAAAAATGGAATTCCTTTTTTTTGTAACCAAATTTTTATTTCCTGTGGAATCGGAGTATTAGAATAAAGCCTATATTGCGCTCCATGCTCACGAGCAATCGTTAATCCAGTTCCCATTCGTTCTCGAAACTTTGCCAAAGCTCTTTGATCTGCTTTTAACAAATCCCAATATTGTCCAGATTTTGCTTCATACCAAATATTTCCAATTCTTCCATCAAACTCTCGCGTTCCAGCAATCTTACTTGTAACTTTAAAACTTCCGTCCCCTCCAAGTTTTTTTACAAGAAGATCTTCAAATTCTTTTCCACGCCCTTGAATAGCGTTTCTAGCCTTCCACCCAACCTGTGTTACATTTTTTATTTTATTTTTCAAAACTTTAGGCGTTTCTTGAAGTATATGATCGGCAACCTTGGCCCCTTCAACTCCTTCTTTGATAACAAGTTTGCCCAAACCAGCAACTTCTATCGCATGCTCTTGAGTAAAAAGCAGGCCCTTATCAAGCGTGCTATTTATTTCTTTAAGAAAAGCTCTGCCAGTAGAACTCGTTATACCAGAAATAGCATGTAATAATAGCGTATCAAGAATCATAGTCACACCAAGCTCAGCTCCATGCTCTACTAACTTTTCCCATGGCATACAAGATAGTTTTGTATATGTTCTTTGTGTCAGATTTTTAACAGCTTTTATTTGGGCTTGCGTATGCAAAGAATATTCTTCGGCGTGCTTAAGAGCCTCCGGGGAATTATTTTTTGAAAATCCCATCGTCAAAACGGCATCTTGAAGTGCTTGCTCTTGCCCAACAGCACCTAAAAAAAATACGCCCAATTGTAAAGCACCTGTAGCCATCTCTTTCCAATGGTCTAACGACAGGACGTTGCAGATGCCCTGCCCCGAGCCTTTTATAACTGCACACGAAAAGTTACGAATCGCTTGTACTCCTTTGCTTAACGTATTGACAAGCGCATAACAAATATCAGACAATTCGAATGCTTGAGATATCTTATGTTCTGCTTTTGCTTGGGCTACCAAAGAATCTACAACCGGAGCTATAATTCCCGCATGAAAATTATGCGAAAAAGCATCTTGAAATTCGACAAGTGTATTTTTTGTTTGCAATAATTCTTTATGAAGCTGGCAATCGAGATAGGTCCCAACTGTATTGTTAAAAAGGGCTAAATCTTGGTCACAAAAACTTTTCTTTAACTGTGGGATATAAGAAGAGTAATCAAAACAAAAATCAAGATCTTGACGCGTTTTTTCTATGGCTTGTATCCGTTCGATTAATCGTTTAGAAAAATCTGAATTTTTTGAAAGAGCACACACGTGCTGTTTGTAGCTTTTAATAAGGACATCAAGCTCTTGCGTCTTATTTATGTGAAGACAGTATTTTTGTCTAAATTCTCGTTCTTCTTGCTGCTTACGAGCAGCTTCTTCTTGTTGTCGAAGCTTATCTAATTCACGTACTCGCTTTTGTTTGATCTCTGCTGCTTCTCTGTTTATAAAATCATGAAAGCCAGATTTTTCTTTCCATAGAAAGTGCGAGTACGTAAACCCGGGAATATTCTTCGTTTTTTTTCTAAAGCTTTTATCACAATCAATTTTGTTTTTGAGATTTATGATAATACTGTCATAGCAATCAAAAGTACGAACATGAGCAAGAAATTTTTGATTGGCAAAAAATTCTAAATGCTTGATAATCTCTGGGTCTTGAGAATTATCAGAAAATATCTTCTGAAATTCTCCCGAAGAAATTTCTGTAAATACTATTTCTTGAATGCCTGTGTGATTTTTTTTACATGTTGTAGGCAAAGATTGCTGATGATAGCAATCAAAATTATGTGATTTAAAATCATCCTGATTATTTGGGTTCTCGTTAGTATGGGTAATCTGATAGATCGCATGGGAATGGGCTGGAAGAACCAAAGACAAAATAAAAATGGTGACTAAAAGTTTTACTTTTTTTATTTTCTTATCACTCTGTGACATTAAAAAACTCTGATCGAACGCCATCAGACATATAGATCGTACGTTCTTCTAAATTAATTACACTTTGCTTTGACTTAAAAGATACAAGATCTTTTTTGTTTTTACGAATACGGCACGTAAGATTTTCTCCTTCAACAGTATTTGACAGCGAACACAAAAAAGTACTTTTTTTAGCTTCTATAACGATATCACAATCGTGTTTTTTATTTTCGCTCATCGAAAGGCCATGAAAAATAATGGGCGAAATTTTCTTTTTCTTTTGCAGGGCGTTATTTTTTTGTGTTACTTTTTTTTGCCCGTCAAAGATAACGCGTTGCTTTGAAAAAAGAAAAAAATAAAAAGAACCCCATAAACATGCGATACTAAACACAATCAAAAAATAAAAACTCGAAAAAAAACGATTAAGAAACTTCATGAGTAAGTGCACTATCAATTACTTCCTGGGCAAAATGCTTATTCTGCACATACAAAACAAGATCAAGCAACAATCTAAAGGCATGATCCCCGCCACCTTTTGGAACAACCAGGTCTGCAACGTGATGGAAATAAAATGGCGCAGAACACGGAACAGAAAAGAAAAGATTTTTCTCTTGAAGCTTTACTTGCGTATCAAGCCAGTCGTCACCAAAAAAAATAGTTTCGTTGTGTGTAATATCATGCTTTTTTTGAAGCATACAAATCATATCGAGTTTATCTTCACGCCCTTCAATACAATCTTCACGGCTTATTCCAAGCTTTTGCGCTCGCAAAAAAGCTGAATTATGATTCTTCCCACTCAAAAACGCAATCCTAAGCAAATTATGTTTTACAGCGCTCCCAATAGCAAATCCATCTTGAATCGAAAAGTATCGTGCATCTTCGTCTTCTTGGGTATATCCAATTTTTGCATCGGTTAAAGAACCATCTATGTCCGTGATTATCAACTTTATTTTTTTGAGTTTTTCAACAAGATTATTATTCTGCAAGCACTTTTTAAACCAGGTTAGATCTTTATCATATTGCGTGTTCATAGTACTATACTCTCTTTCTTTTAAAGTTTCTTTAGGATATTTTCAGCTTCATGATAGTTTTCAATTGCATAATCTGCGTGCGTTAAGAGTTTCGTATTTTCTTGGTTCTTAATCGCGATACATCTCATGCCGGCTGCTTTTGCTGCTTCAAATCCATGAATAGAATCTTCAAAAACAACACACTCTTCTGGACGCGCTTCAAGCTGCTGTGCTGTATGTAAAAACAACGCAGGATTAGGTTTCGGCTTATAATTCACATGTGCAATGCAATACAAATGTCCCCCAAAAAGTCTTTCAAACTGCATCGTTTTGGCAATGGCCTGAAGGTTTTCAGGATGAGCATTTGTTGCAATTCCTGTTTGAATAAGATTGTCTCTAAGCTTTTTATGAAATTGAACAAAGCCATCGACATAGTCTACTGTATGTTCAAAGTACTTATTCGATAAACTAATCTTACGCTGAACAATAGTATCAACTGAATCTTTAATATCAAAAACTCTCTTATACACAGATGCCGCGTCTATTAAACCCATACCGGTAATTTTATCAAGTAACTGAGCCTGCTGTTCAGATATCGAAATAACCCCATACTCTTTTAACAAATCATTACAAACTTTGTTCCAGATATTTTCTGTTTTAACAATCGTACCGTCCATATCAAAAATAACGGCTTTGATTTTATTTTTTATCAAGTTCATACACAAGCCTCTATTGTAATTTCTATTGTAATCTGGGACATTTTTACATGTACAACTTATGACACAAAGATCCACAAAAGTACAGAATTTTAAGCATTAAATATTATCATACAAGCGTAACACGCACATATTATTTATCAAAACGTAATATTATTTAGAATAATTACAAGCCTATTATTGTCTTTCAAAGAAATAATTTTACAAACAATAATTTTTAGCGCTCGATAAAAAAAATAACTATTGAAACTTATCATGTTTTCGGTAGTATTAACCATGTCGCATATCAAAAAAAAT
>CAZFHP010000018.1:0-28009 GCA_964519365.1 uncultured Pseudomonadota bacterium | reverse complement strand
TGGAAATTTCTTGGCTTATGGTACGGGGTATGAAGCAAGCCACCCAGAGTTTTATATTTACCAGGCGCATTATGATACAGAAACGGATGAACAAGTATTGAGTAACAGTATTGTATTTGGTGACTCGTCAGTAAGTGATGGGGATCTTGATGTTCATGTGCTTGGTGGTGCGCGAGTGATAATAGACGGAAAAGTATATGACGATTCTTTTTAAAGCGAAAAATGTTAATGGAAGCGTGAATTAATGTTTAAAAGAAGGGAGAAAGCAGTGCGAGGTAAGAAAAACAGATTGCTTAATAGAAGTATGCGAAGCTTATTCTATGTTTTGCTTGGTATGATGTGTGTTGTATGCATGGATGTGTATGTGTATGCAAAAATTGACTTTGTGAGTCAAGCATCTGGTATTGTTATCAAGCCTGCTTATTCTGAATTATCGTTACGTAACGTTGACAAAGTTACAGGCTTTGGTGAGTTTTCTATTATCAAGTCCGTGGGTTATCAAACGGCTGGGAATTGGCCAGAGCAGTATTACGATGATGTTTTGATTAGCCAGGAAGGGAGCGAGGATCCTGCAACGATGCTTGTCTATTCGAATAGTAATGCGATAGTGAATCTTAAGAGTGATGTTTCGGCGCTGAGTAGTGAGTTTGATAGTGCCGTAACTATTTACGACACGCACCAAATTTATGGGTCTGCTGGGAATAACATGAATACCTCAGAAGAGAACTTGGTGTACTTCAAAGATGGCTTTACACTTTTTGGTTCTTGGGGGCTTACGCTTAATACGCCGATCCCTGCAACTGGAAAAATAGATTTGAACGATGAAACGATAACATTAGCCAACGATTTTTATTTAGGTTCAAATGCGTATTTGACGAACAGTGGGGCTATTGATGGCCAAGGGTACTCGCTTGTCCTTTCGTGTAGCTTGGTGATCCCAGAAAATAAAACCTTAAGGTTTATAAGTGATACAATTGTTAACGGGCATGGGACGACGTTGTTCTTAGAGCCAGGGGCATCGCTTGCTGTTAGCAATAATGTTACCGTAACTCTCAAGAACATTCGCATAAAAAATACAGCAAATACAGAAAATAACCCGATGATATCTCTTGGCCAAACGGGAGAGGGTTGGCTTGCGCTTCAAGATGTCGAATTAGACTTAGCTGATGATTTTTACTTGAATAACAATGGTCGTGTATTTATTCATGGTGATGTTGTTGTGTCAGGCAAGTCGTCGCTTATTTATGAATTGAATAATCCGTCGTATATTGCAGATGGAGCGACATGGGGCTTTGACCCTGGAACGACGTTTTATTATAAGCCACCGGTTGCAGATACGGGGTTAATTCGTATGCAAAGTGATACATCGTCTCTTTATCTTGATGGGGCAACGTTAAAGACAACGTACACGGGGCTACGATTAACAAAGGGTTCGTTATATTTTGATAACAAGGTGACGCTTAGCACTGCTATTTATATTGAGCCTGATCCATCGTGGGATATTTCGATGGTAACACAAAAGAATATTACATCATATCCAGGTCTTTCGCAAATAGGTTCATCATCATGGGATCCTCATTACAATTGGCTTGCAATAAGTGATGCTTCAAGTGGTGTCGTTGCGATTTTTAGTTTTGACGGGACAACGTTAACATATTTGACACAAATAACGGTTCCGTATGATGTTCAAGCGATTGCTTGGAGTAAGAACCCAGCAATTCCAGTACTTGCGGTTGTTGGCAATGACGTACGTACGTATAGCTTTGATGGGGTAACGCTTAGCTTTATAAATTCAGATGTTACTCCGCCGTGGGGTGATGGTTTGGCTCTTGCATTTGACCAAGTAGGACACTATCTTGCTGTCAGTACGTATGATGATTCGTTTCCATTAATTATTTGGAAATCGATCAAGATATATGAGATTTTACTGGATGGATCATTAAGTTTGGTGACGGCTGACGATGTTCTAGACCCTTCTTTGGATCCCGTTCATGCTCTTGCTTGGAATTCAACAGGAGATCGTCTTTTGAGTGGTGATGGAGATGGTGGGATTGAGCGATGGTCTTTTGATGGTTTTACGTTATCATCATTGGGGACGGTTTCAACGCCATTTAGTGATATTCGATCGATTGTCTTTTCGCCTAATTACGCATATATTGCTGTTGGCGGTCGTAGTGCGACTCAGTTTAGGATTTACAATTCGGCATTAAGCCTTATTACAAATCAAACGTTTGTCTCAAGTGACGTTTATTCTATTGCTTGGAATACAACAAACAATAGGCTGTTTGTTGGAGGCAATAGTTCAACTGTTGCGATATATGACTTTGATGGTGCGAATATAACGCAACTTGATACAGAAATTTTTGGAGGTTCTGTCAGAACAATACAAAGTTTGCCAGCATGGGATTATTTTTCAGTTGGAGGGGCGACTTCGAATATTGATGTGTATGAGATTTTATATACGCCACCAGCCCCGCCTCCGCCATTGACCTTTGAGAATGGTTTAATCTTTGGTGATTCATCGCAATTGAATAGTAACTTGGATGTGCATGTTCTTGGTGGAGCTCAAGTAAATATCGTAGGAGTTGTTTATGATGATTCTCTGTAAACATAATCTAAACATAATAAGGAGCATAAGTGAAAATGAAGATAAAAAATGTGATTAGCTTATTTTTTGTTTTGAGTTTTGCATATTGCGTATCGTTGTACGCAGATATTAATTTTGATGGACGATCTTCAGCTGTTATTATTGAACAGGGTTATTCACGTCTGGGCTTTGCAAAAGCGAACAAGGTTACGGGATGGAGCGAGCTTTCTGTCGTTAAACCTGCCGGTTTTGATACTGCTGACAATTGGGGGGAAGCGTATTATGACAATGTTGTCATTAGTCAACAAGGGAGTGAATTGCCGGCAACAACGCTTGTGTACTCAAATAGTAATGCGATTGTTGCTTTAAGTGGGGCTACGGGTGATGTAACGATTTATGACACACACCAGATTTATGGGCTTGCGATAGCAGGAAGACCGGACACATTAGAAGAAAACCTGGTGTATTTCAAAGACGGTTTTACGGTTGGTCCTACCCATGACTTGACGCTTAATACCCCGATCCCTGTAACAGGAAAGATTGATCTGTATGATACAGGTACTATAAGTTTGGCCAACGATTTTTATCTCGGTTCAAATGCGTATCTAACAAATGGTGGCTATATTAATGGCAATGGGTATTCGCTCGTGCTTTCTTGTAGCCTTGTGGTTCCAGAAAATAAGAGATTAGTTTTTACGGGTGACACAATTGTTAATGGTCATGGGACGACGCTTTACCTAGAGCCGAATGCGTATATTGAGCTTGCGAGCAATGTAACCGTGACATTAAAAAACATTCGTATAAAAAATAGCTCGAACCCTCCCATTCCTGCAATGATTAGTGTTGCTTCAGATGCGACGCTTGCATTACAAAACGTCGAGCTTGATCAAGCCGATGATTATTACTTTTCTGCTGGGCGTTTGTTTATTCACAACAATGTTATGTGTTTAGGCAATTCGACGTTCTATTATGAATCAAGTAGCCCTGCGCAGATTGCTAATGGCTCTGTGTGGTACTTTGACAAAGGGACAACGTTTTATTACAAGCCAAGTGTTGCGAATAATAATTTGATTCGTATGTATGGCAAGACGTCGGCAATGTATTTTGATGGTGCATCATTAAAGACGACGACTACTGGTTTGCAATTGCGTAAAGGAACACTGTATCTTGACAATAACGTTTCGATTCAGACAAGTATTGATGTTGCAAGAGATAGAGCGTCGCGTGCTGGGGCTATAACGAATATTACGACAGATTCGAATCCAAATATTAATGAAATTTATAGTTCTTCGTGGGACCCTTGGAACAATTGGTATGCCGTATCTGGTAATATGTATGGACAGGAAGAAATAGGGATATATGGGTTTAATGGATCGACGTTAAATTTACTCATGCATGAAGATCCAGCTGGCGGGGGCTTTCCATATTATACGGTTGCTTGGAATCCTGTTGATAATGGCCCTGGTATGCAGTATTTAGCTGCAGGAACGTTTGAAGGTCTTTTTGTTTTCAATTATATGGGGGGACTGTCTTTAGGGTTTGTATCAGGGCCACCTGTTGGGGGCGCATGTCATGCTGTTGCATGGAGGCCTGATGGACAGTACATTGTTGAAGGGAAAGAGAGTGGGGAAGTTTATGTACATGAATTTAGTGGAGGCCTTGGTGGCGGAGGGGTTCCTGAATTTTCTTTGCCAGGCCCAATTTATGCCTTTGCGTGGGATCCAACGGGTCAGTATCTGCTTGCAGGAGTTGGCAATCAAATTTATGTTTATGAGTTTCAGCTTTCTGGTCCGCCATTTTTTAACTTTCTAAATTCGTATGTTTCATCAGCTAGTGAAATTCGTTCGATATCATTTTCTCCTGATGGCAATTATGTTGCAGTTGGCGGTCTTGGGTCGAGTTTCTTTGATGTCTTTAGTTTTTCAGCTTCGACTGGGAATTTGTCTCCAATTACAAACTTCCCATTTTCTGGTGGAGATATTTATTCGATTGATTGGAATGCGACAAGCGATAAATTATTGATTGGTGGTGATGGGTCTGTGGTGAATCTTGAGGCGTATTCGTTTGCCAATCCTGTTGTTACTTCGATAGGAACAGAGTTGTATTCTGGGCTTGTTAAGACTGTTGAAAGTTTTCCAAGTTGGGACTATTTTGGCGTGGCAGGGCAAACCAGAGATGTGAGCGTTTATTCTCTTGGCGCTGGAGGCGGGCCAACCCCAGAACCTCAAACTGCAATTTCAGAAGGATTGATTTTAGGTGACTCGTCAATTCCTGATGGGAACTTAGATGTACGTGTGTTGGCAGCTGCAAACGTTTCGATTAGTGGGAAAGTGTTTGATGATTCAACTGAGTAAAAAAAGTATCGTGAAAAAAATAGGCAAAAAAATAGTGTGAAAAAAGACAAAGTGTTTGTATGTTTTTTGAAAAAATAAACAGGTGAGGGAGCGATGAGAAAGAGTTGTGAGATGAAGAATCGAGACAACCAGCAAGAATACTGCTGGTTGTCTCGTGTGCTTAATCGTGTTATGGTTTTGGCTGTTGGCGTCGTATTATTTTCTGTGCCTGTGCATGCGACCATAGACTTTAGTAGTTTTGCGTCCAGAATTACGATTGAGCCGACAAGTTCTTCTTTAATTCTAAGCAAGGCGAATCAAGTTAATGGCTGGGGGGAGTTTTCGATTGTTAAATCTCAGGGCTTTGATACATCTGATAATTGGCAAGAGCAGTATTACGATAACGTTATTATTAGCCAGGAAGGAAGCGAAATTCCTGCTACTGATTTAGTGACATCAAATAGTAACGCGATTGTTGGTTTAAAAGCAGAATTTGGAGATAACGTAACGATTTATGATACGCACCAGATCTATGCTGGAACGGGTGGAAACAATAGTAATACGTCAGAAGAAAACTTGGTGTATTTCAAAGATGGGTTTACGATTTTGGGTATCCCAGATTTAACGCTTAATACGCCGATTCCTGCAACGGGAAAAATAGATTTGAACAATAACGCTATAACATTAGCCAACGATTTTTATTTAGGTTCAAATGCGTATTTGACGAACGGTGGGTCGATTGATGGTCAGGGATATTCGTTAGTACTTTCGTGTAGCTTGGTGATTCCTGCAAGTCAGCAGTTGATTTTTACCGGTGACACGATTGTAAATGGTCATGGGACAACGTTATTTTTAGAGTCAGGAGCGTCGCTTGTTGTCAGTGATAATGTTACCGTGACATTAAAAAATATTCGGATCAAAAATACGTCAAACTCTGAATTTAACCCAATGATATCTTTTGGGACATCTCCTGGCTGGCTTGCGCTTCAAGACGTTGAGTTAGACTTAGCTGATGATTTTTATTTGGGTTCCAATGGTCGGTTGTTTATTCATGGGGATGTTGTTGTTGCAGGTAATTCATCGTTTATTTATGAATCGAGTCAGCCTGCTTCGATTACTGATGGCGCGACGTGGGGTTTTGATCCAGGAACGACGTTTTATTACAAACCACCGGTAGCTGATACAGGTTTAATTCGTATGTACGGAGAAAAGTCGGCGATGTATTTTGATGGGGCATCGTTACATACGACGTATACAGGTCTGAGATTAAGCAAAGGTTCGTTGTATCTTGACAACAAAGTAACGGTGAGTACGGGGATTTATATTGCGCCGCCGCCAACGCCAGCGTCGTGGGATATTGTAGAAAAAGCGAGTGTTGGTCATCCATTTGGATCAAACCCTGTCGGGGATTCTTCATGGGATCCGAATCATAGTTGGCTTGCCGTTAGTGGTGAGTTTAGTGATCAGTTTGCTGTGTATGGATTTGATGGGACAGATTTTACATTTCCGCAGCCATTGACAGGTAGTACTGTTACATTTCCGTATGCTCCCGTTATGGCGCTAGACTGGAGTCCTGTTCCTGATGGTCCGTCTTCGTACTTAGCTGTTGTCGGTAGTGGGATAAACGTTTATGGCTTTGATGGGTCGAGTTTTGCAGATGTTGCAACGGTTACGCCGATGGGTTCTGGATTGTATTATGCTGTTGCTTGGGACCCAACAGGGCAGTATCTTGCCGTTAGTTATTTTGAAGGTCCAAGCAATGCTTATGTTGCGATATATGAGTTTGACGGTTCGTCTCTTAGTTTCGTGACCCAACTAGATCTGGGTGGAGGCTCAATGCCGGTAGATGATCCCGTTTATGCTTTAGCATGGGAACCATCAGGAACGTATCCTCCTGGGATACATCTTCTTATTGGTGCTGGGGACTCTGTTTGGATTCGCCAATTTGATGGAACAAATCTTAATGGTATGGATTTTGTTTCGACTCCGATGTCAGTAATTCGAACGATTGCCTTTTCCCCAAGTGGTGCGTATGTTGCTGTTGGCGGTGAAGGTTTTCCTCTGTTCCAGATCTATGATTATATGCCAGGAAGTTTGAATCCAAATACGGATGGAGGTTTTGGCAGTGACGTTTATTCGATAGCTTGGAATGTAACAAGTGATGCATTATTTGTTGGCGGTCAGGGATCGATGATGGCTGCGTATAGCTTTAATGGTTCGAGTGTAACGCAACTGGATACTCATAATTGGAGTGGCTCAGACGTTAAATCGATAGAGAGTTTGCCGGCTTGGGATTATTTTTCTGTTGTTGGCCAACCAGGAGCACTGTATGTATACGATATTCAATATACACCAGCATTGCCGTCTCCGCCTGCGCCACCATTGTCTTTATCAAATGGTCTTATTTTTGGTGATTCGTCTTTGCCTGATGGTGACTTGAGCGTTCATGTGCTTGGTGGTGCGCATGTTGAGATAACAGGGGTTGTTGCAGATGATTCGCTGTAAATAAACGAGAGAATAAAAGATAGGAGAAGATAGTGAATGTGTGTACACGAGCGTATAAAAAAAAACATAGAAAAAGTAAACAGTTGTTTGTTTTACTGCTTTTTGTGAGTATCATTGGCATGACTGAACGTTATGCCAATGCAACGATATCTTTTACGAACTACGATTCGAATGTGACGATTAACGCATCTCAGTCAAAGTTATATCTCAAAAATCCTGACAAAGTAACAGGGTGGTCAGAGTTTTCGATCGTTAAGAAGTTTGGAGATAACGGCGCTTCGCAATGGGTTGAGCCGTATTACGATGGGGTTATTATCAGTCAGGAAGGCAGCGAAATTCCAACGACGAACTTAATTGTCTCGAACAGCAATGCTATTAATTACGGGATTAAGAATAATAGTAACGCTCTTGTTGCCCTTGCAGACAATGTTTTGACAGACGAAGACAAAGAACTTATCAGAACAAATAGTAATGCGTTTGTGTATTGTTGTAAGAATACGAGTAACGCCCTTGCGTACGGGATCAAAAATAATAGTAGTGCGATTGTTAGCTTGTTAAACGGTGATTTTACAGAAGATGAAAAAAATCTTTTAATCGATACGGTTCGTACGACGAGCAATGCTTTCTTGTATTGCTGTAAGAATACGAGTAATGCACTTGTGTATGGGATTAAAAATAACAGTAATGCGATTATGTGTTTCCCGTTGCGAATTTGTGGTTGTTGTGACGGGTGCGAGCCGGTGACGCGAAATCAAGAACCCTTCGAGACGCCCGCCTACGCCAAAGGCTTCGGCGAGGCTCCTCAGGGCGAACGGATGAGAGGGGGCTGGGCCTGCTCTTTATCTGGTACTGGTGCTGGTGCAGGTGAACATCTGCGTATGCGTGAAGCGTCATGGTCGCCGGACAATAAATTTTTAGCTGTGATAACAGAAACAGAAGATGGACAAGAGATACGGGTGTATGCCCCTGACTTTGCTCAGCTTCGGGGCCCAGGTGGGGTGTCTGGTGAGGCTGACAATAAAGAGAGTGATTATGGGCTGCGCCTCGTAACGCATGCAAGCGCACAAGAATGGGCGCATATTTCTTCTGTTGCCTGGAGCGACAGTGGTTTTTATCTTGCGGTTGCAGCTGATGATGTTCGAGGTGCTGGTGATGATATGTTTGTGTATACGTTTGATGCAGCGACTGAGAGTTTATGCCCGTTGCCGAATATTGATATGTTTTTGAAAAATATGTAAAACACGTTTTTGTATGAACTAACCATACTAGACCAGCTCTGCTGATCATCGAATTGCATGAAAGAGCCCTTCGAGACGTCCGTCTACGCCTACGGCTACGACGAGACTCCTCAGGGCGAACGGGAGATGGAGCGTTTTTGGAGTCTTTCTAGGTAGGATAAAACAGATAAGACAAAATAAAGGGAGAGATCGTGAATAGATATGCTTTAATGTTCTTGTGCTTGCTGAGCATGCTGAGCTCGGTTGATGCACGCATAAACTTTACAAATTATACGTCTAATATGTCTATTCAAGAGGTTAATTCAAAAATATATCTGAACAAAGCGGATGGACTTACAGGGTGGAGTGAGCATTCTATTCGCAAGCAATTTGGGGATACAGAATCTTCCAGCTGGGTAGAGCAGTATCCCGCTGGTATTATTATTAGTCAAGAAGGTAGCCAAGAGCCTCCAACGCAATTGACCATATCAAATAGCAACGCGATTAATTATGGGCTTAAGAATACGAGTAACGCTATTGCTGTGCTGTCTGATAGTGTATTGTCACCTGGGGTGCTGAGTACGTTGTATACAACGAGTGATGCGCTTGTGTATTGTTGCAAAAACACAAGTAATGCTCTTATGTATGGGGTTAAGCATAATAGCAATGCGATTATTGAGTTTAATAAAGAAACGTTTGGGGCTCAAGCAAAGCAGGATATGTTTGAGTGGGCACGAACGACCAGCAATGCGTTTGCGTATTGCTGCAAGAATACAAGTAACGCGCTTGTTTTTGGTATAAGCAGTAACAGTAATTTAATCGTAAACTGGCCGGGAAGTGCTTTTTGGTCGATTCAAGAAAAAGAAGATTTATACGAGACTATTCGTGTAAACAGTAATGCGTTTGTTTATTGCTGTAAGAATACCAGCAATGCACTTGCCAGTGCGTTTAAGATTTATGATACGCATCAAGTTTATACGTATGATGCGACAGAAGAAAACTATGTTTTTTACAAAGCAGGGTTTACGGTTAACCCTGGGGTGACGCTTACGCTTAATACGCCGACTCCTGTTTTGGGTGAGATTAATCTGAGTGACACTGGTGTTTTAAAATTAGAAGGCGATATGTATGTTTCATCTGATGCTTATCTAAGTAATGGTGGGGAGCTTGATGGCAATGGGCACTCGCTTGTGCTTTCATGTAACTTTACGGTTCCAGAAGGGGACGCATTGCGTATAATAAGCGATACGATTATTAATGGTCATGGGACGACGATTACGCTTGAGCCTCATGCGCAAATAACGGTTGACAATAGTGTGACGTTGACAATAAAAAATGCCCGTATTTTAAACATACGTAATGGTATAAGCGACCCTATGGTAAGTATCTCAGGAAGTGCTGGACAGCTTGCGTTACAAAACGTAGAGCTGGCTCTTGCTGGAGATTATTATTTTAATAACGGGCGTTTATTTATTCACGATGATGTTATTATTTCAGGAACGTCTGCGTTTGTATACACGTGCTCACATGATAGTTATATAGATTGTGCAGGGACGTGGGGGTTTGATAAGCGCACGAAGTTTAAGTATGATCCTATAGAGTCTAATAACGAGCTTGTTCATATGCAAGATGTAACATCGTGTTTATACTTAAACGGGTGCGTGTTGCAGGCCGGTGATATGGGACTTAGATTAAGCAAAGGGTGCTTGTATTTTGACAATAGCGTTACGCTTAGTTGCCCAACAAGTACGATAATTTTTGGCGATAGTAGTCTTGGGCAAGTGGGCGATCTTGATGTGCACGTTCTTGCTGGCGCACGTGTTGAAGTAACGGGAAGTATCTTGGACGACTCAAGTGCTTAGGGTATATGCTTATTTTTTTATGAGTGCATTGAAATAATGTGCTTCTTGCGCCGGGTCGTTTGACTCGGTAATTGCTGATCCAATAACGACGCCTGTGGGTTTTAGTAACATAATATCGTTAATTGTCTCGCGATTAATTTTGCCTTTTACAAAAATGGGAAGCTTTGTGTTATCGCGTACGATATCCCAGTTGCTTTCTGTTTCGATAGTGCCATTGGGTGTTTGAGCTCGATGAAATAAAAGTGTTGATACGCCGAGCATTTGTGCGTGAGATGCGAGCTCTCCTGGCGAAATAGCATCGATAAGATCGAGTACGATCTGTGTATTTTCTTCTTTTGCTGAGCGAACAGCTTCGCGCGTTACGCTATGATAGGTGCCTGCTAAGACAGAAATATATGTTGCGCCAGCTTGAGAAAAGATTTTGACTGTTTTTTCTGCTTTGTTTGCTATTTTTGTATCGACATAAATTTCTTTTTCTGGAAATTTTTCTTTAAAGTTTGTAACGGCTTGAACGCCGTGTTGAAAAATGAGAAGAGATCCAATTTCTAAAATATCAGCAAATTCAGCTGTTTTTTTTGCAATATCAAGTGCATGGGCGATATCCAGAACATTATATTTTATTTGAAGCTTCATGGGACTTTGACCTTTCTCTATTTTAGATAACGAGTATTTTGGATTATTCTTGTACAAGCGTACCAAGCGTTTGAATAACTTTTGTAGATTTTACCCAAAGATCTTTTCTCTTTTTGAGAAATACTATATCTTTCGGTTATGGTTTGGTACATGAACAAAGAATTTAATGGGTGAATCAGGAAATTAAAGATCATGACTTTCAAGCTTTTTTAATGTTCTTAAACCCACGAAGTGGGTGTAGTAGTGTAGCCCATTGCAAGGAGCAAAGCGACGCCGCTGTGGGTGGTTGATACAAAAAATTAACCTGCCCCGGAGTGGGCAGTGCATAGTTTTGGTTAGAATAAAAATTATGTTAGGATAAAAAAGCGCCGCCCTCTCTGGGGCGGGGAAGATGTGGGTTGTTGTTATACCCACAGCTGCGTCGCTTTGCTCCTTGCAATGGGCTACATTACTACACCCGCGTTGCGGGTTTAATTTTCTGATTGATTTTATTTAATGGGTTATCATGAAAGAGATTATAAACAAATTACGGGGCAAAATTTCTAAACGAGTTTTGATACTCGGTGATGTTATGCTGGATGAATATACGTTTGGTATGATTGATCGTATTTCTCCTGAAGCTCCTGTTCCCGTGTTTAAAGAAGAACGCAAAGAGTATTACCTTGGTGGGGCTGCTAATACTGCGGCCAATTGTAAGCATATTAAGCTTGATACGTACTTACTTGGCATTGTCGGTTCGGCTGATTCGCATGGAAAAAAAATAGCGTGTTTGTTGTCTGATATTGGCATGCGGTCTGATGGTCTTGTTTTTTCTCAGACGCGTGGAACGACGGTAAAAAAACGCCTCATGGCTGCAAGCCAGCAGTGTTTTCGTGTTGATCGTGAAGATACGCATGTATTGTCCCAAGAAGAACGAAGTTCACTAATTGCAAAGTTTGATAAACTTATGACACACGAAAGTATAATTTTGCTTTCAGATTACGCCAAGGGTATTCTAGACAAAGAGCTTATTGCGTATGTTGTTCGCAAAGCTCGAGCATATAACTGCTTGGTTATTGTTGACCCCAAGGGTCCTGATTTTAGCAAGTATAAAGGCGTGGATTATATTAAGCCAAACATGCGCGAATTTATTCATATGTGTGATTTCTATGGGCTTAATACGAATGGGCTTAATACGAAGAGGTTCGTAAAAAATGGCCAAGAAATATGTAAACGATTAGACATCGCTGGTCTTATTGTAACGATGGGCGATAAGGGAATTCGATTTATTTCGAATGACAATATGATTTATGCACATGCGCACAAGCGAGAAGTGTATGATCTTTCTGGTGCAGGAGACACGGTGTTTGCGTTTTTGGCGCTATCTTTTGTTCATAAGCTTGCTATTCCCGATATGTTACTGGTTGCAAATCGTGCCGCATCTGTTGCAATTGCCCACTGTAAAACATACGCTGTAAGTCTTGACGAACTTATTGACAAAGAAGAGCATGTGGCGAAAAAAGTATATCATGATTGGGCGCGCTTGAAAATAGAACTTGATTGGCAAAAGAGCGATGGCAAAACGATTGTCTTTACAAACGGGTGCTTTGATTTGTTGCATTCAGGGCATATATATTTTTTGGCTGAAGCAAAAAAACAAGGCGATATTCTTGTAGTTGCGCTTAATACAGATGCTTCGATTAAAAAATTAGGCAAAGGGGCTGATAGGCCAATTAATAATCTACAAGAGCGAGCACAGGTTATATCAGCCCTTGGTTTTGTTGATTTTGTAACGTCATTTGATCAGAATACGCCTAAGGAGTTAATTGAGTATTTGCGTCCTGATGTTCTTGTAAAGGGTGGCGATTATAAAGCGCAGGATATCGTGGGATATGATATTGTTACGAGTTCTGGGGGTAAGGTTCATATTGTTGATTTTGTTCATAATCGTTCGACTACCCGTATTGTCGATAAAATGAGATCCCTCGATACGCCTGCCGTAGCCAAGGGCTATGGCGAGGCTACTCGAAATAATAATTTGTAACGTAACGTTTTTGTATTTGTGAGAATTGTTTATGAAATATGGGCAAAAAAAAATAGGTATTCTGGGTTTTGGTGTTGTTGGCAGATCTGTTCTATCGTTTTTAGAGAAAAGAAAAAAAGAGATTTGCCAAAAACTTTTTGGCCAAGATTTAACCGTAATTTTTACGGTCTGGGTAGATAGCTTGGTGGACGGGAAAATATCGAGTTCTGATCATGAGCTTTTAAAGCGACATAGCGTGACATGTGTTTCAGGGGCGAAAAAAAAACTAGAATTATTTTTGCGTGAGCAAGATTATGTTATTTCTAGTCCCGGGTTTAATTTAAATGCTTATCACGAGTATGACGATAAAATTTTATGTGAGCTTGATTTGTTTGACGATTTTAGCAGGCACAAAACGATAGCTGTTACGGGGACGCTTGGCAAAACAACGGTCGTAAAATTAATTGATAATTTACTCAAGCAAGTTGGGATTCGATCGTGCTTAGCGGGCAATGTTGGGACCGGGATGCTTGATTTAGTTGCGTGTGATACGTGTGATCTTTGTCAGACAGGAGTGCTGGAACTTTCAAGCTTTCAGTTAGAACGCAGTAAAAAGTTTGCGCCAGATATTGCATTGTGGACAAATTTTTATGCAAATCACCTTGATCGGCATGACACAGAAGACGCTTATTTTAAAGCTAAAATTAATCTATTAAAATATCAGGATGAAACCCAATGGGCAATTATGCCTGTGAGTTTGTTTCAAGGTCGTTCAGGGCGATTATTGGGACAATATTTTAGAAATTTTACATCGCAATTATGTGTTGTGTGTGTATCTGAACATGACAAACGATTTTGTGATCATGCGTTGTCAGAAAATTTTTTGACAAAAAAACGAGTCGTGTACGTTTATGATAATTGCTTATATGATCGGGACCAAAAAATTTTTGATATGACGATGTTACCAAGTGTAACGTTTAAAGAAAATTGGGTTATGGTTTTAGCGACGCTTTATATATACGGGGCTGATCTTTCTCGCATAGAGCGTTATTTGTGTGATAAGAGTAAAGCTCAAGGCGCGTTGTTACTTAACGATCATGCACATCGCTTAGAATTTGTAGCAGCTGTTCAGGGAGTGTCGTTTTATAACGATTCTAAGGCAACAGTTGGTCAAGCAACGGAGCGGGCTGTAGCTCGGGTTGCGCGTGAGCACGCATCGCTTATTGTTATTCTTGGTGGGCAGAGCAAGGGGGTCGATCGTTCTGATGTGATAAAACGATTATCTCAAAATAGCAGTGTAAAAAAAATATATTGCTTTGGGCCTGAGTGTGAACACTTGGGGTTTTGCCACAAGTCATATGACTTGTGTGAGATTATTGATCTTATTTTTCGGGATATGAAATCAGGTGATTGTGTTCTTTTTTCTCCAGGAGGCTCAAGCTTTGATTTGTTTGATAATTACAAGCACAGGGGTAATTTCTTTAAAGAACTTGTATTAAAACGATCGGCACAGGTAAGCTAAATCAAAAAAACAGGAGAGTCCTTCAGTATGATCAGGAGAAGAAAGTATGAGTTTGGGATATGATCAGTTAAAACGGGATACACGTATTTTTGTCAGCATAGTCGCTACGCTTGTTATTATCGGTTTCGTTTTTATTTATTCGTCAAGTTCGATTTATGCCCTTGAAAAATTTGGTTCAGCACATTACTTTTTGAAAAAGCAATGTATATATTTGTTGCCAGCGTTAATTGGGTTTTTCTTTTTTGCCCTAGTTCCCATAAAGATTATTAAGCGTTATGCGCCGCTTTTATTTTGGGGTGCGTTAGTATTAACGATGTTAACGTTTGCTTCGAGTATTGGTTTGAAAATTCATGGTTCTCGTCGCTGGTTATATTTTTTTGGGTATAGCGTACAGCCAAGTGAATTGCTTAAATTTTCGTTGTTTATTTATTTTGGTTATTTTTTGGAGAAAAAACAAAATTATCTACGATCGTTTGCCCGATGTTATTTGTCGTTTTTATGTGTGCTTGGTATAACGTTTTTAGTGCTTTTAAAGCAGCCAGATTTTGGGTCTGTTATTACGATTTTAACAACGTCGCTTATTTTGTTTTTTGTTGCAGAGATGCGCAGTATGCACTTGTTTGTAACGTTTTTGGCAACGTTGCCGGTTGTTATATTGTTGATTGTAACCAAATCATATCGATTGCGCCGTATTCTTATCTTTTTAAACCCATGGTCTGACCCTCAAGGTCGTGGTTTTCAAATTATCCAGTCGCTTATAGCAATTGGAAGTGGCAATATATGGGGATTGGGAGTTTCAAATTCAAAACAGAAATTTTTTTACTTACCAATGCAGCATACAGATTTTATTTTTCCAATTATTGCTGAAGAGACGGGTTTTGTTGGTTCTTGCTTTATTATCTTATTGTATTTTTTATTTTGTTTTTTTGGCTTGCGTATTGCATTGCGCATGAAAGATACGTTTTCTTTTTTTACGACATTAGGGTTTGTTGTATTTATAAGTCTACAAGCGCTTATTAATTTGATGGTAACTATAGGATTATTGCCGACAAAGGGGCTAGGGTTGCCATTTGTCAGTTATGGGGGCACAGCGCTTGTTTCTTTTTTGTGTATGGTCGGGCTTATTGTTAATTGTTCGCGTGCATCACGAGTGTAAAATATATTTTCTGTTTTTCAAAAAAACAAAATGATAGCGAGAATTTCGGGGTAAAAAATAGCTTGCGCAATTGACATTTTTGCAAGATCTGTCAGACTCATACTCTTATCGAATGGTGTTTGTTTTTGGTGGGGTTTAGTATCGTTTTCGTATAATTAAAATTTATAAAAATAAAACGTATCGCTAATTTGCGGGGGTCCTATGGTCACTTCTTTCTTTAGATCTTTTCTTGTGTCTTTTCTTATTGTCAGCCAGGTTTTTTCTAGTGTGTTCTTTTCTAGTGTGCTGTATGCACAGCAAGAGCAACCAGAGCATGTAGAGCAACAAGAACAAGCAAGCAAGCCTACAAAACAGTCGGCTCCTGATTTAATGAGTCTTATAAGCTCTATAGATCCTCAAGAATTAATGCAAATCTTAGTTGATGCTAAAAAGCAGATGGCTGAACGGCAACAAAAAATGTTGGATTTTTTGCCTGAAAATATACGAGTAGCAATTGATGATGCAAATAGTGTCTATGAAAAACTTATTGAGCGGGTTGCCATGAGTAATGGTATTGAGCCTCTATGTGTTCAGATTCGACGTTCTTTGAGTACTTTGTTTAAAGAACAGGGGCTTGAGCAAACAGATCCGTACAAGTCGTTATTAGGCGAGCTTGAAAAATTTCATGGTGCATTAATAAATGGATCGTTTAAAGCGTTTTTGCAAGGGATAACGCCGCAATTTCAAAACCCTATGGGGAGACTTGCAGGAGCTGATCCAAGTCAACTTATGAATTTGTTTACAGGGTCGCCTTCTGGATCTCATGACACTGAAGTTGGGCCAATTACACCATTTGAAGAACAAGATAGCCGTCTATTACAAGAATCAATACAAAAATTTTTAGATTCAGATCCATCTATTTCTCTTGATAGCCTTGATAATAGCATTATAGAACAGCTGCATATTTTACAAAAAGTTTTGTGTGCTCTTGCCCAAAGAGATCTAGAAACAGCAGTGTTTTCGTTTCTTGAATACATACAGCCGTTGCTTGAAAAAACAAAAGAAAGACTCAAACAAGTATGTATGTCTATAGAAAAAGCGTTGCTTGATTTGTCACTCAAGCCAGTACAAAAAGAAGCAAATCAAGTAAATCAAGAAGACGATTTTTTTGAAGAAGAATTAACCGAAGCAAAAGTATTAAAGCGTTGGCTTAAAAAAATTAAGGGATACGTTCATACGATACATGCTTTTGAATCGATACAAGAAAGTGCCGAGTGGGGGAGCTGTCATGAATTGTTTAGATGTGTTGCGTATGGCTATGATTTTGTGTTTAAAAAGCTCTTTAATTTGTATAAGTATGATACAACAAAACTGTGCGGCGAAGAGGTTTGGTTGGACAAGCGTGTAATGATCCCATACTTTACTGACTTTACATTTAAAGCTGCGCTTTCATGGATGCGTTATGTAAATATGCGTTCTGATAGCACAAAGGAAACGGTTTTGAATACTGTTTTGGGAAATTCGTCATTAAAAGTACTTCGTCCGGAACAGTGGTATATTCTTCAGTTGATGCCGCTTCCTAGTTTGTTGCCGATTATTGCAGGGCATGCAAGTTGGGGATTCTTTAGACAACCAAGTAAACTTGGTGATAGTTTGATTAACGTTGTTATGGCGTGGTCATATTATCAAGGCTTTCATCGCTCGTTGTTTCCACACGCTGGAGCTTCTGGAGATAATATTAATCAGAATAATTTTTATCAAGAAAGCCTATGGCCAAAAAATTATTCGTACTTAAAGAATGCCGTTAAAAGTACGATCTTTGAAGCAAACAAAGTAGCCTGTGATTTTACGGCAGAAAAAATACGCGAGCATGCAGATCCATTATTTTTAGAAAAGCTTGAAACATATACTGGTGGCGTTGTTCGCCCGGAAATGCTCAATACTGTTATGTTTGTTCTGATAAGTGTTCTGATGAATAAAAAAGTTACGCCGTTCAGTTCGCTTGCCAACTGGCATGTGAATGAAATTTATGGCAGCAAGAAAGATTATACGTCGGATAAAAATAAGTACATATCGTATGATGCTTTTTGTGCACAACCTGGTCGTGGTGGCAGTGCTGATGGTTGCTTTATTGAAGATCAGGTTATAGCGTATATAGTAGCATGTTGGGGGAGAACTCTTGGGACAGCGTTTACGAAACAATATCCGCATGTTATTACAAACGTTATTCGTGCCATAACAAGTTATGGCGTCGATAGTTTGGAATACTTAGGGGCAATAAGCGAAGAGACATCTGAAATGTTTCATGATTTGCATGAAGATTTTGCCGATGAAATGGGTATGCAAATTAGAATTGCAAAAATGATGCTGATTAAGTTTGTCCTTGCTCCGGGAAGCCCTGGTCGAAAAATGCTTGTTGACCAGCTTGTTGAGCATGGGTATCTGGACAAAGACGAATCAGACCCTGTTGCTATTAACAGAGAACTTGTTTCTTTACTGCTTACCAATTTGGCAAAATGGCGCCTATTAAGTTACTATGAAGCGGCGCTTTTAATGGGTATTTTTGATAAAAACCCAGATAACATATCGTATGTTTTAGACAAAGTTATCGATAAAGTAAAGAGCAATTGTATTGGCGCCGCTGGCGGTGAATTTATTGCATGGATATTGCCATGGGTTGCTCGCTGGACGGTTGTTGATAAATATGGTCCGTTCTATCCCAAAGTACAAAGTGCTTTTGCATAAGCATATAAAACATCAATAAATATAACCCCCGGAAAAGTATTTACTTTTTCGGGGGTTTGTTATTGAGGGGGGATTGGAACTATTTTTTGTGTTTTGAAATGTTTTGAGTCGTCGTAAGCATATGTTGTCTGAACCAGGATTGGTCTGGATAAGACGGATTAACCCTTCGATACGCATAAGAATGCTACTCAGGATGAGCGAGATTCTGATGACAAGGCTTAGAACAACAAAAAAAACATTTTCTTGTTATCTAATATTGCGCCTAAAAATCCTCTTAATCTATCTTATCCTGGTTATCCTGGTTCAGACAAAAAAATCAAGCCAAGAAAATTCTGTTTAGATTGCCATGCAAAGCGCGTAAATAATTTAATTGCGCTTGTATTGTTTCTGCAAAATTTTTCATCATGTCGTCAGAGAAGCTTTGTTTAAGAAACATGTCATATCTAGATTTTACTTGAATTTCTGAAAGAATTAAGAAGATGGGATTTTCTTCTTTGGGCAATGCAAATAACGCACTGATTTGTCTTTGTAAATCGCATAAGCATTTTTGTCGTATTTCGTATACAAATTGTGGGATACTATCGTTTTGAGGTTGCGCGAGCATTACCCCAATCAGCCGCCCAATTTCGTGTAGACAGTGTTGTAGCTTTTGCATGAGTGCTCTTATTTTTCGTCTAATCGTTATTAATGGCTTGTGATTGTTGACTTTATTGGTCATCTGTATCATAAGTTTGGAATGTTCAGATTCTTTACCATGAAGAGTACTAGGAGACGCTTTTACTTCGTAATGTTCTATTTGAACTTGAAAGCCATGAAGTAAGTGTTCTAATACTTGTTGATATGCATGTGTTAAACGAGAGATTTCTCTTAACGTTGCCGTTTGATCGTTTAATAAACTTTGGATGTGTGCATGTGGGCTTGAAAAAAGCTTTGTTTGCGTTAACGCTTTGCCCGCCAAAGAATAACAGGTATCGCTTTTTTTTTCTCGTTGTTGCTTTGTTTCTCTGTCGTTTTGAGCTGATAGTTTGTGCATTGCTTGTAACAGAGTATTATTTTGTGTGTTTATACTTGAAACAAGTAACGATATTGCAATAATTTTATATCTGTTTTTCATGGCTTTTATCTTTCGGGTCTATTTAGAGTATGTTGCGAGGATATCACTTTTTGTTTCCAGTATTATTTTAAACCAGTACGCAAATTTTTCCGGGTGTTTTTTGACGTCACGAATAACTTGATCAAATGGGACCCAGGCATAGTCAGAGACTTCTTCTTTGTTAATCGTTGGATTTTTGTCATAATGGCCAACAAATACGTGATCATATTCGTGTTCAAATAAATTATCTTTTTCAAAGCGAACTTTGTATACAAAACTAAACGCATACGTTAATGGGCAATCGAAACCCATTTCTTCTTGTAGCCGTCTGTGTATAGCCTCTTCTATTTTTTCCCCGGGACGGGGGTGACTGCAGCATGTGTTTGCCCATAAATTTCCTGTGTGATATTTATGAGCAGCGCGTTTTTGTAAAAGCAATTTATGCTTTTCGTTAAACACAAATATAGAAAACGCTCTGTGCAACAAACCCTTTTGATGTGCGATTATTTTTTCTTCGGTGCCTATTTCTTGATCGTGTTCGTTAACAAGTATGACGTGTTCTGTTTTATTTTTATTCATAATCGATACCCTCTATTTTTCAGGCGCAACAGAAATAAGCGTTATTCCCAGTTCTTTTGCTTTTTTTACAAATAATTCTTGTTGTGCAATAAACGTATGAGTGCTGAGCCAAGCGATTGCTTTTACCTGATTTTTTTGAATATTCTTGAGCGAATCTGGGCCCAACGTAGGTAAGTCAAATTTTTTGTTTTGATTTTTTTGTGCTGCTTTGCAAATAACAACCCCAGTTTTGCCTAGCTCGATCCCTCGTTTAATACACTCGTCTGTTCCTTCGATGGCTTCGACTGATAATATCATATTATCTTTGACAACGACTGTTTGTCCAATATCATGTTGAGATAGAGCGATTGCTTTTTCTATGCCAAACGTTATATCTCGCGTTATTTCTGGCGTTTGTTTTCCCGTAAGAATACCAGGTTTAACGAGTAACGAATCTAAAACTTCGTCTTGTTTAATTACTTCGATATTGTGTTTACTAAACTCTTCGACGATTTTTTCCATGAGTGACGTGTCGCTTTTGTATAAGACTGATGCCAAGAACTTAACACCATACCAATCGAAAGAAACTTTTTTGAGTAAGTTTCTTTTGTCGACTTTGCCGATTAACAAGACCTTTTTCGTGTTATGGTCTTTAAGTATCTTGAAAATTTGGCTAGGCTTATAAAACGGCTGTGAGATTATGGGTATGTGTTTGCTTGTCGTTTTAGTACTTGTTGCTTCTGGTTTCTCAGAGTGTTTAGTGCAAGAATTTATGACACGCGTAAGCTCGTCAAGATTATCTTCGGGAAAAAGAGAAATCACAAAAAAGTTTTCGTTTTTGTGCAAAAGATTTTTGCATGCTTGTGCGGGGAGTGAGCCCGTGCCTGCAATAATCGCAATCATAGTAGCTGTAAGCCTTTTTCGATTTCAAACGTTGTTTGTAACGCTGTAAGGTCTTGGTCGGGATTATACAAATTTGTTTTGGTTTTTATCGCGTCGATAAAATATTCTATTTCGAGTTTTAATGGGTTGTCTTTGTAGACGAACAAGTGCTCAATAGTAGCTTCTTGTTTGTATTTAAGCCTGTCTGTGTCTACTTGTACACTTGTGCTTGCTCGACGGTGTATTGCAAGGTCTTGAGTTGTAAAGTCAAGCGTGATAAATTCGTTTTTCTGATGAATCGTCATGGTGCGTTTTTTTATTTGTGATGCACGACTTGAGATAATATTAGCGATTGTATTATTTTCAAACGTAAGTTGTACCGTAGCAATGTCGCATAGATTACTATGTACTTTGTTGCCCTGTACGTGAATATTCTTAATGGGTGAGTTGACCAGATTAATAATAATATCAAGATCGTGAATCATGAGATCAAGAACAACGCTATCTTTTTGAACCCGTGAGACAAATGGTCCTATGCGATGGCTTTCAATTAAAAATGGTTGGTCAATAATTTTTTTGAGCTCTTGAACAGCGCCGTTAAAACGTTCAACGTGGCCGACGTGTAAAGCACAATTATTTTTTTGTGCAAGTGAAAAAAGTTCAGCCGCTTGGTCAATAGTTTTGGTCAATGGCTTTTCAATAAGAACGTGTTTTTTCTTTAGCAAACAGTCTTTTGCAATCGCGTAGTGTAAATCTGTAGGAACAGCAATAATAACGCCATCGACTAAATCGAGCCAATCGTGATAGTTATCTGTTTTGATAATATTTTTATTTTGAATCTTGTCCCAGTTTTGTTTGGTTGGGTCTGCAATGCCAACAAATTCTATATTCGAAAGCAACGAACATACTGATGCGTGATAACCACCCATTTTACCGAGTCCAATTATTCCTAGTTTGATCATGACGAGTGGGACCTTTCTGTGCTTGTTAGATTTTTTGTTTTTCGTGTAACGATTTGCGCGATACGCCTCGTTTACTTGAATCAATAAACTCCAAGAACTGTTGAACATAAGGGTCGCTGCCCCATAGTTCTTGTTGTGCTAATACTTGTATATCGTTTAAAAGTTTTTTGTCTTGATAGAAAAGCTTGGTTACGGTTTTGAGTGCTTGTAAATTTTCTTTTGTGAATCCAGCTCGTTTGAGCCCAATGGTATTAAGTCCAGCAAATGCCCCTGGTTTTCCATCAAACAAACAAAACGGTGGCAGATCTTGTCGAATAGCGCTAAATGGTGCAAGGGCACTGTATTTACCTACGTGGCAAAATTGATGTGTTGCCGTGTGTGCCATCATCATGACGTTGTGCTCAAGATATGTATGGCCACCCAGACTCACGCTATTAATAAGTGTAACGTTGTCTTCGAGTATAACGTCATGTGAAACGTGACAATAGTTCATGAGGTAACAGTTATTCCCAATAATCGTATGCCCGGTTTCGTATTTTGATGCATGAATCGTGACAAATTCTCGAATTTCACAATTTTTTTTAATCGTGATGTTTCCCAGGCTTTCTTTGAGCTCGAGTACCTGTGCTGGAAACCCGATGGCGACATGCGGATAAATACGTGTTCCTGATTCGATTGTTATGTTTCCTGTAAGAACACAATATGGCCCAATTTTGACGTTAGTGTCAAGCTGGACATGTTTGCCAACAAGTGCTGTTGGATGAATGTGTGTTTCTGAAGAAAAAAAAGCTTTCTCATCAGAGAAAGCTTTTTGTCTTGCTTGATTTGTCATTTGCTTTTAGGTTTTATTTTTTGGGGCGGGAGGATTCGAACCTCCGCATGGCGGTACCAAAAACCGCTGCCTTGCCACTTGGCTACGCCCCAGAAACTTTTAAAAATATTGCTGGTGCTTACTCTTCACCAACAACGTTCTTATATTCTTCAATAATTTTTTGTTCAATAAGCTTTCGCGTTTCAGCATTTAATGGATGGACAATGTCTTTAAAAGATCCATCTTTTTTTCTACGAGAAGGCATGGAAACAAATAACCCTTTATCGCTGCTAATAATCTTCATATCGCGAACGATAAAACAACCATCAAAGACCATTGTTGCATATGCCTTAAGTTTTCCTTCATTAGCTGGATAAACTTTTATTTCTGTTATTTCCATTCAAGTTCCTTTTGTTAATACAACTAAACACTCCTATATCTCGTAGTATACGGGCTTAATGTAAAGCTTCGTGTTGCGTTTGTCAACTTTTTATTGAGTTTTTACAAAGAATTTATGATTTTTACAGTAACTTCAAAGCAGCTCGGAGCTTAGCTGAACGGGATGATGGGTTGTCTTGGATCTCGTCTGGTTGTGCTGTAACAGGCTTTGGCGTTAGAATTTCAAGCTTATCTGTGTGGTCTTTAAAAAAGTTTTTCACGATTCTGTCTTCAAGCGAGTGAAAGCTAATACACACGAGGCGACCGTCAGTGTTAAGACACGAAAGCGCTGCTGCTAAGAAGCTTTTGATATTTTCAAGCTCGTTGTTAACTTCTATGCGTAATGCCTGAAACGTTTTTGTTGCAGGGTGAGTTTTGCGTGCTTTGCGTACCTGTGCTGGAATAGCAGAGTCGATAAGTGTAACGAGTTCTTGCGTTGTTTTAATTTTATTTTGTGTACGGGCTTCTATGATAGTGCGAGCTATTTTTTTTGCATACGGTTCTTCGCCATACTCTCGTAAAATTTTAATTAATCGTGATTCTCGATAGTGATTAAGAATATCAGCAGCCGTCATGCGCTGATGAGCTGGGGACATGCGCATATCAAGGGGTGTATCTGTTGCAAACGAAAAACCGTGCTTTTCAAATATTTGATACTGTGATGTTCCAAAGTCAGCAAGTATCCCGTCTACGTGCTTAGTATTTTCTTTTTTGAGCAATCGATAGAGTAGCGCAAAGTTTCCCCATAAAATTTTAATGCGATCGCCATATTGCTCTTGAAGTTCGGGGGCGTTTTTCTCGATTGCTTGCATATCCCAATCGACAGCAATAACGCGACATGATGGTTCGTGATCTAAAATCGCCCGTGTGTGGCCACCGCCACCAAACGTTGCATCGATATATATTTTATCAGGCCCAGGGGCAAGATATTCAAGTACTTCGTTTACTAAAACGCTTTTGTGATATGTATTATTTGTTTTTAAACTCATGAGACAACTTTAACTTTTTTAAAATCTATTTTATGTGCTGGTTTTACAATATAGTCGATTATATCTTCTTTGATCCCGTATTGTTCTATTTCAAGAGATACTATTTTGTTTCGCATGTTCATAAGAAGGCCCAAATTAAGCTTTCGTTTGGACTCAAGCAGTTCGTATGTCGCTTCTAGGGCAAGCTTTTGTTCGTGTTCTTCAAAAAGTGCTAAGTATCCACGGGTATTTGCTTGATCGCGCATTGTGCTAATTGTGTCTACATCGATGTATCCGGTTTCGTTTGGGTTAAGTTTGAGGACTTTTGTTTTATCAAATCGCCAGACGCTCATATCATCTTTGTCTTCAGTTGCTGCAATCCAATTGCCTTTTGCTTTTTTTTCATACACAAAACAACAGACATATACTATTTTGCCTGTGTTATTCAAAGTATAGAAGTCAAGCTCTGGGACTTTCTTTTCGAGCCCCTTTTTTTTTAAGAATTCATAATCATAAAACGGTTCTTTAAACCCATAGCGTTCGATTTCTATCGTAACTTTTTTTTCATGAAGTTTTATTAATTGGTCCAGATCTAACTTTTTATGATCGGGTAAAAGTTCGTATACCGCGTTGTCTGCTTCTTCTTGATTGTCAAAAACGCCCAAATACCCAAACATGTTCTTTTTATGTAACGCATCGTTAAGAGAAATAATATCGATAACTTGTGATTTGTTTGGTTCGACTTTATACACGGGAGATTTGTTCCAGCGCCATCTGCTGAAAAATCGTCGATGCAAGTATGAAAAGCACGTGATATAAATCGTTTTGCCTGTTTTGTTTTCGACTTGAAAGTCGAGCTCAAGAACGCCTTTTTTCTTTTTTATTTCTTTTTTTGCTATTGTTACTTTTTGTTTTTTTTGTATCGATTTTATTTTTTTAGGAGGCGTTTTTGCATAAATTTTAGACTCGTCTTTTGTTTTTGATGCTTTAGGCATTGCGCCATATGCTTTGACAGTTTTTTGTGTGTTTTTTTGTTTTTTTGCTATTTGCGCACGAACCCCTTTTATTTTTGTTTCCAGATCTACTTTGGGATCAATCTTGGTATTTAAAGGCATGCCGGTGACGCGTCTAGATGCTGACAGCGCCCCTTTAGGGGTGATTTTTGATTTGTCTCTTTTGGTCAGCATTGCCTGTTTGGCGCTAGAGCCTTCTTGTTTTTGTTTGCACCCCTGAGTTATGCATAACAGTATAAGTATGCTCATAAAATACATTATACGCTTGGTAATCATAGCTTTTTCCCCTTTTTTTAGTGCCTGATTATTTTCTTTCATAAATTTTATGTTACTTTTAGCTTAGTTAATTAAAATTTTTTGTTCTAGCATTTTAAGTTTTTTTAAGAAGTCTTTGTCTTTGTTTATCAATGCGTCAACTTTGGTTACGGCGTGTATAACGGTCGAATGGTCGCGCCCACCAATAAAACTACCAATCGATTGTAGAGAGCAAAACGTTAATTTTTTCATGAGATAAAACGTCACTTGTCGTACGGTAGAGATGTCTTTAAAGCGTTTTTTCGACTTGATATCAGTAATAGAAATGCCATAATGATGAGCTATTGTTTTGAGGATATTATCAAGTAAAACGCTATCTTTTTGTTTTTCATTAAGATTCAACAAAACTTTTTGTGCCATTTCTAGGGTGATTGGTTGATTGGTAAGCGATGAAAATGCGCTGACTCTCAGCAGAGCCCCTTCGAGCTCTCTTATATTTGATAAAATGCGTGAGGCTATAAATTCTGAAACAGCGTCTGGGAGTATAATTTTTTGCATCGCTGCTTTTTTCTTTAAAATTGCGATTTTTGTTTCTAAATCGGGCATTTGTATGTCAGCAATAAGGCCCCATTCCATGCGTGATTTAAGACGAGACTGAAGGTCTTTGATCTCTTTGGGGAACGTATCGCTTGAAAGAACGATCTGTTTGTGCTGCTGGTGCAGTGTATTAAAAATATGAAAGAACATTTCTTGTGTTTGTTCTTTTTTTGAAAGAAACTGAACATCGTCGATTAAGAGTAAGTCAAGCTTTTCGTAACGATCTCGAAACCTTCTAGAACGATCGAATCGAATAGAATTGATAAAGTCGTTAATAAATCGATCAGATGTTTCATAGCGAATTTTCAAGTGTGGGTGTTTTTTGTTTACTTCGTTGCCAAGCGCGTGTAACAAGTGTGTTTTGCCCAGTCCCGTTCCGCCGTAGATAAATAATGGGTTATAGACTTTGCCCAGGCTATCAGCTATAGCATATGCTGCAGCATGTGCTAACGAGTTGCTTGGTCCAACGACAAACGAGTTAAATGTGTATGCTTGGTTGAGATTTTTGGTAAGAATTTCTTTTGGCTTTTTCTTTCTTATGACAAGCGATCCAGCTTTTGGTATTCGTGTAGGTAGCTGTTCTGATACATGTTCTGATACCTGTGTATTTTTTTCTCGTGCATGTATAAGCGCTGCCGGAATAATGGTTTTGCTCGTATTTGGCGATGTTTTTTTTTCTTCTTTGTTTATAAACGCGAGTGTTATTTCATCAGTATGTAAAAGCCGTGCAAGATGTGTTTTAAGAAGTGTTGCATAATGTTCTTGAATCCACTTGCTGACAAACTGATTGGGTGTTTTAAGTGTTACTTGATGTGTTGATGGATTCCATTCATGCAAACAGACAGCTTTGAACCACGTTTCGACAACTTGGTTGCCAGCCTCTTCTTTGATGATTTTTAAAAATTCTTCCCAAATAACGTCCACCAGTTTCTCGCTGCTATATATTTATTGAAGTTACTGTTTTCGTGTGTATTCTGTGTATTATGCGTACGATCAAGATTATAACATATGATTATAACAGAGGCTATACGAGTTTAGTATTAAAATCTAAAATTGGTGAGTTTTTATATGAAGAAAACGAAACATGTCGCAAAAAATACCATTAAAAATAGCATCAAAAATAACGTAAAAAACAATATGGTGGCTTTGGTTTTTGTATTACTTGTGTGTAACTCGTGTGGGAAGAAGAATAATGACAAGCTTGCACGCAATTATTATAAGCGCGCAATGCTCGAGCTGACCGATCAAGAACGTAGTATGCATGCGCATAAAAAAGCCCTTGATTATATTGACCAAGCGCTTAATTTCGACCAAAAATCAGAATATCAAGCGTTTAAGGCGACACTTTTGTTTGAATTGAATCAAGTAGAAAAAAGCAAGGTGTGCTTTGAACAAGCTTTAGCACTATCGTCAGATGCACGATTAAAAGCTGAGATCATGAATAATTATGCTTGTTTGCTTGCACAAATGGGCGAATATGAAAAAGCCAGGTCTGTATGGCATGAGCTTGAGCATGATTCATACTATCTAACCCCAGAAGTTGCTTTAGTTAATCAGGGTAAAAGCTGCGTTGCTCAAGCAGATTATGCGTCAGCGAAACAGTATTTTTTACAAGCGATAACCATTGCCCCGAGTTATCTTGATGCACATTTTTATACGGCGCTTGTTGCGCATAAAACGGATGATATTCCATTGGCCAAAAATTCTTTGAGTACGGTTCTGTTTCTTGAGCCGGATCATAAAGATGCTCGTAAGCTCGCTGATCAGCTGGGCGTATCGTAATTAATAAGTGAATCAGGAAATTAAATATCATGATTCACAAAGCTTTTAATATTCTTAAACCCGCAAAGCGGGTGTAGTGGTGTAGCCCATTGCAAGGCGTCTTCGCCGC
>CAZFHP010000017.1:0-28353 GCA_964519365.1 uncultured Pseudomonadota bacterium | reverse complement strand
TGAAGAAATGCGCATTCATCCCACAGCTAAAGCTGTAGAGTGGGCTTTCTGCGCAGAAGACTCGTAAGTAATTTGGAAAATTTGACGCCCAAGCAACACATTTTGGCTTATGAGCATCGATGGCCAATTGAAAAGTTTTTTAGAACGAGCAAGCAACACCTTGGAATACACCATTGTCAAAGTGCATCTTCCCAAAAACAACGTGCGCATATATTTGCAACATTTTTAGCTTTCGCAGAATTAGAAATGCAAAAAATAGACAAAAAGAAAAAGTCTCCGGAACAGACTTTAAAAATTATTAAAGCTCAAAATCGGTTTAAAAAAAATCCACAATTAAGCCTACTGGATGGTCTTATCATATGAAATCAAAAGTCCTGCTCAGAAAAAATATCGTTAAAGTATCTGTACCTCTTCTTGTTATTTCACACCCCGCACAAAGAATCATATAAATCCTACCAATCCTACAAATCGTGGTTCAGACAACAGAAACTATGACGTTTTTTAATTCTCGAACACTCGTTACTTCAACAGACCTGCTCGTGACAAAAACTCGTTATACGCCTCACGATACTGATAGGGTGCTTTGGCATGAATACGAGCGTGACGTCCAATGTCACTTTGCACAAACATCTTAAAGCCCTTGGTTTTTGCCTGAAAAACACTAATCCCTCTTTCAAGCTCTGCAGCAGGATCAAGGGTCCAATGGTCAAACCAACATGGTATGTCTATTTGATCAATAAGATTAATAATTTCGACATCAAAAAGCGATCCATTGGTCATATAATTAAGAATAGATTTGCCAATACCTGATTTTAAAAGCGCCCAATAAAACCAGCGCTTTTCTAGCTCTGCAGCTCGATTAAACATGTTTTCAAACGTATCAAATATCGAACTAATCCCAATAGCATCAACTGTTGGTTTGCCCGTCTTTTTGGATTCTAACGTTGCAAGAATCGCCATTGCAGCCCCGAAACAAAAGCCATGTAATACAATTGGGTAATCGTTTTCTTTTTTTACAAAATCAATAACAGCCTGAATGTCAGGATATGCTCGTGTCCCAAAATCGCCTTTTTCTAAGAACGCACTTTCACCTTCGCTATCCCAAAAACCACGCCAGTCAAACGCAATAATATTATGCTCAGGAAAAATTTCAGCAAATGGTACACACCATTCTTTTGGTGGGGTTTCATCATGAAAAAAACCTGGAACATAAATTATATTAAGCTTAGCCCCTGGACGTTTAAAATAAAGTGTCGAAATACGATAATCGTCGTCTGTCTGTAACATAACTTCTTGAGCACCATACTCACGAACAGCTTTGCTGTATACTTTACGCCGTTCTTTTTCGCGATCATTTTCTGGCTCAAAAAAAAGCTTGCTAACACGCTCTCGTAATATTTTATCTTGTTCTGTCTGCTCTGTGATATACACGTCAGGAACAAAAGTTTTTTCGCTAGCTTTTGAAAAAGCGACATGTGTTCTTAGACACATAAAAAACAAAAACGATAAACATACTTGTATATATTTTATGTATTTTGTCATATATTTTTCTCCCAACTATTTCTCTAGATTTTTACCTACACCCTTTGGATGCAAACCCAACCAACGATCTAAAATAATTGACACAGCTGAACGCACAGACAAATGATTATAATTTGTCAGCCCATTAACTGGCGTTAAAATAAAATCACTTTGATCAAGTACGCCATCACTTAACCCTTGCCCCGTACCAAAGACAAATACTACTGGCCGTTGTTTTTCCCAGACTTGAGACTGACAAGAATAATCTATCACAGGCGCATTGCCATGCTGTTGTGCCGACGTTGCAATAATTAACGGCTCTTGACCATTTTCTTGAGCTTTAATTGCATCACGAACTTCTTGTAAAGAAAATTTGGGCCTGACTAAAGCCACAGCGTCATAACGGCTCTTGTTATACTTTGCCCCTGCTTCTGAATGCCAAAAACCCAAGAACGTCTTTAAAATTTTATGCTGATCTTCAAGCCCTGAAACGATAAAATAATTTTTAATCCCATACGTTGCGCTCGCACGCGCAATATCATGAATATCTAACGACGCAATAGAACTTTCACCAACGCGACCCCCTTTTATAACTATTTGGGAATGCATGACAACGACATAGTGTGCCGGAATATATTTTTTGGCTAACGCTATAGCATCGTTATCTGGCTTACTTTGCGCAAACCAATCAAATCGCTTTAAGACCGTTTTTTTACATGCCTGCTCTTTGCGCCACGTATCTATTTTCCCATGATCACCTGAAAGCAAAATTTCAGGAACGTTTTTTTCTTTCCAAACCTTGGGAAGCCCATACGATGGATAATCTAAAAACGGTCCACTAAACGAATCTTGTTCAACAGAGTCTTGCTTACCAACAATCTTGGGAATTAAGCGCAAGAAACTTTCAAGAAACACCTGAGCAGGCAAATCTCCGCCCATTAAAACGTAATCGCCTATTGAAAGAACAAGATCTGCATAATGCTCTTCGAGGCGCGCATCGATCCCTTCGTACCGGGGACATACAAGTATTACATGAGAGTTCGCGTTATTATTTTTTTGCACAGAATCTTTTGTATCGTCAGATACAGAAACACTTGTTTTTTTTACACCCAACGTACTCGCTACGTTTTTTAACACACTCTGGTCTAAGCGTTTACCCTGAGGTGAAAAAAATATTTTAAAACCAGAACCCCACTTTTGCTCACACGTGTCAATAGCTTTTTCTAAAACAAGTGGCTTAATAATCATGCCAACACCCGGGCCACAGGTTGGCTCATCAATACGTTCTTTAGCAATACACATATCAGACAAGCGAACAATATTAAACGCAACGCGCTTTTCTTCTATTGCCCGAGCAATTAAACTTGTGCTTAAAAATTTTTCATAAAGTTCAGGAAAGACAGTAATAATCGATATTTTCATAAGATCTATTTTTTATTTAAGACATGATAATCGTAATTAAAAAACGCAAAAAACCCGAAATAAATCTTTCGGGCTTTTTCAAATATTATTTGGATATGAGTTCACAGAAACAACTCACTCGTATCACTCTAAAATTTCAAGTATTGCACGCTTCTGCTCTTTTGATGCAGCTGCATGGACCAGCGTTCTAATCGAACGAGCGGTTCTTCCTTCTTTTCCGATAACTTTCCCTAAATCTTCTGGCGCAACACGCAACTCTATAATCGTTGCCTGTTCACCACTCACTTCACTTACTTTAACGCTATCAGGCTTGTCAACAAGTTTACGTACAATGTTTTCAACTAATTCTTTAAGCATAAAATTACTCCAAACTCTAAACACACTCACGCGTGCTGTATAATCAAGATTAAGAAAGTTAAGCGTTAGGTATTCTACTGTAAGATTAAGCGTTTGCTTTCTTTTTCATTTTCATGATTTTTTTGACAGTATCAGAACATATGGCGCCTTTGGCAACCCATGCTTCAATACGATCAACATGAAGTTGCGTTACTTCATGACGAAAAGGGTCATACGTCCCTAAATTTTCCAAAAAAGCACCATCGCGTTTCTTTCTAGAATCAACAGCAACCACACGCCAAAAAGGACGATTTGTCTTTCCAATACGACTTAACCGAATTTTAACTGCCATCAAGATATCCTTTTCTATAAAAACCGTTTTCTATTTGAAACTCTATTTAAAAAACTTCTTGAACATACCATTCTTTTTAAACATTTTAACAAATTGTTTACTTTGTTCAAATCTTTGTAACAATTGGTTCACATCTTGCACTGTTACTCCTGACCCTAAAGCAATTCTTTTTTTACGAGAACCATCTAAAACCTTAGGAAACGCCTGTTCCCGTCGGGTCATTGAAGAAATAATAGCCTTAAATTGTTTAATTTCAGATTGTCCCTTTTCCATCATCTCAGGTGAAACCTTTCCCATGCCTGGCATGTATGACATAATTTTCTGAAATGACCCCATTTTATCAACCATCCCCATTTGCTCTGCAAAATCTTTCAACGTAAAACTTCCATCCATAAATTTTCTGGTCATATTCTGCTGCTGCCGCTCATCAATCGTATCACTTGCCTTTTCGATAAGCGTCATCATATCACCCATCCCCAAAATACGGGTGGTCATACGCTCAGGAATAAAATTCTCAAGATCTTCTATTTTTTCCCCACACCCAACAAACGTTATTGGTTTCTTGAGTTCATATCTAAAGGCAAACGCAGCGCCGCCTCGGGTGTCACTGTCCATCTTGGTTAACATTACAGAATTAAAACCAATAGACTGATCAAACGTTTTTGCAACACGCAACGACTCTTGCCCCGTCATAGCATCAAGAACCAAGAACTTATACTTGGGTGCAAGCTTTTTATCAACACGCTGAAGTTCAGACATCATAGTGTCATCAATATGCAAACGGCCCGCAGTATCCAAAAACAATAATTCGTAACTGTTTTTTCTAAAATACTCTTGTATTTCTTGCGCTGCTTTAACAGGATCTGCACTTTGTGCCCGATAAAAATCAACGTCTATTTTTTGTGCCAATATTTCTAACTGTTCTATAGCCGCAGGCCTGTAAAAGTCAATCGACGCTAATAAAATTTTTCGTTTTTTATTTCGCTTTAACGCTTGCTGCTTAACAAAATGAGCAATCTTTGCCGTAGTCGTTGTTTTTCCAGAACCCTGTAAACCCATAACCATTATTACAGACGGGATATTAAACGTAACGTTTATCACGTTTTTACCACCAAGAAACTCCAAAACTTTATCATGCACAATCTTAATCATGTGCTGACCAGGGTTTAATTTTTCATGTACCTTTTGGCCAAGAAGCTCTTTTTGTACCTGGGCTAAAAAATCTTCAACAACATGTAACGGCACGTCTGCGTCGAGTAACGCATCACGAATTTGTTTTGTTGCTTCGTCAATATTCTCTTGCGTCAACCGCCCACGATTTTTGAGCCAATCAAGAACACCATTAAATTTTTGTGATAAAAAATCAAACATGAAAAAATCCTGTCTTAACAAATATGTTTAACGAATTTTTGGTACCCACACGTTACATTATACGTTACATGTCTCGTCAGTATACCAAAAAACCGTGTTCTTTAAATAAATTCATGAAAACAGGATTTTTCTAAAATTCACCAAACCCAAAATCGCAAAAAAACACATTGCCAATAAAAACCCTTGAAAATTCCAGCAAATCATTATCCACCACAAAAAAACTTGTTATTTCAAGTATAGTTCCCAACGAAAATCATAGGCCTCTCGGACTTGATACGGGAATAACATAGGTTAATTTCGAGAGTGGTGCCAGCCCTTCGATACGTCCGTCTTCGCTCTACGAGCTTCGACGAGACTCCTCAGGATGCACGGGGGAAAACTTCGATAAGCGCTAACACCCTACTCAGAGAAAAATCTCGAAGCCTAAAATCTTTTAAAAAAATCAAATCGTGGTGCCAGGAGGCGGAGTTGAACCGCCGACACAAAGATTTTCAGTCTTCTGCTCTACCAACTGAGCTATCCTGGCTTACAAGAAAATGTTTCACAGAGCTCCATATGAACAGTAGACTATCGATTTGAGACGATATTGTCAATACTTTTTCGACAAAATAATATATGCATGGTATGGTTACGCAAAAAAATAAAAATACAAAAAAGAAAGAGTACAAACATGAATCCAAAAGAAACACTCACACAAAAGCATGAGCAAACGCCTGCTCAAAAAAAACTTTTTGATCTTTTTGATCAGCTTGATATCAAAACAGAAACACACTATCATCCGGCTGTTTTTACTGTTGACCAAGTAGAACCATTGGTCGATAATTTGCCAGGAGGACACTGTAAGTGTTTGTTTTTGCGAGACAAAAAAAAGCGTCATTATTTTCTTGTTGTTGCCCTTGAGCATACAAAAATTAGGCTCAAAGAACTTGGGTTACACTTTGACATAAAACACTTGAGCTTTTGTTCTGCCAACGATCTTGAAAAATTCTTGGGCGTTACGCCCGGTTCTGTTACGCCGTTTGGCTTAATAAACGATACTGAACATAAGATACATGTTATTCTGGATAATAATCTCTTTGATCACGAGATACTTAATTTGCACCCATTAGTTAACACAGCAACGACTGTTATTACAACAGATGATCTGAAAAAATTTATTAACGCATGTGGTAATAGCATGATGGTTATGACGTTTGCCTGAACTATTTCTTGCGCGCAATAAAAATATCTTTCGTAATTTCGATCGCAATTAGTTTAACAAGCGCTAAGCTTAAAATAATTGTCCATTCAAATAAACCCAAAGAAACTGTCGAAAATAATGGCTGCATGAACGGGGCATAGACTGCGAATAATTGGACAAGAAAACCTGCTCCAACAGCAAGTAACAACCAGCGATTAGAAAATGGGTTCATGCGAAACAAAGACGTTCGCAAGCTACGTACAGAAAAAACATAGAGTAACGAATCGATTGCCAAGCTTGTAAACATAATTGTTCGAATATGAGGCAAATCAAATATACTGTAACGTAAAAGAAGAATATAAAGCGCGAATAAGCCAATATCAGTAACAATCCCAATAACGAAAATAAGAATTTTCATGGGCGTGTTAACAACAGGCTCTGTTTTTTTTCGTGGACGTTCGAGCATAATTTCTGGCTCACCTGGTTCAAGAGTTAAAGCAATATTAGGGAATCCATCTGTTACGAGATTAATCCAGAAAATTTGTGATGCTAATAATGGCAGCGGAAAGCCGGCAACGAGTGCCCCGCCAATTAAAATTATTTCACTAAAACTGTCAGCCATTAAATACACAATTACTTTGCGAATGTTATCGAATATTATTCGCCCCTGACGAACAGCCTGACTTATAACAGAGAGATTATTATCAAGCAAGACCATATCTGAAACTTCGTGAGATACATCAGAACCCGAACCAAGCGCGACGCCAATATCAGCAGCTTTGAGTGCTGGAGCATCGTTAACACCGTCACCTGTCATGGCAACCGCGTGCCCCCTTTCTTGCCAGGCTTTGACAATATGTATCTTATGCTTAGGCTCTACACGTGCAAAAACAGAAATCTCTGTTATGCGTTTTTTAAGTTCTTCTTGAGAAAGTGTATCAAAATCCTGGCCAGTCATGATCCCATCATGTGCTACATCAAGCCCGACACTTTGGGCAATATTTCTTGCCGTATCTTTATGATCTCCCGTTACGATAACAACATGTATTCCTGCTTTTTTTAAATCTTCGATTGTTTGAGCGGCATGAGAACGTAACGGATCTTGTATCCCAATTAAGCCAATACACGTAAGATCTGAAAGCTGGGCACTTAGATCTCCGAATATTTTCTTTGCATCTTGCGATCCTTGTTTCTCTTGTGCTTCTTGTCCTGAGTTTAACGTAATATCTTTGATAGCAAGCGCAAGAATACGCAGACCGTCTGCTACCATAGATTGAGATAAATCGACAAAACGTTTTAAGCCAAGATCGTCCTGTTTGCACATGGCAAAGATTTTTTCTGGGGCCCCTTTGACGATTAAACGTTTTTGCCCATTAAGCGTATGAAGCGTCGCCATGTACTTTATATCTGATGAGAACGGAATCTCTTGCTCTCGTGAAAATTTCTTCACGATCTCTTCGATATCATACACATGCGTGAATCGGGCAAACTCAAGCAGTGCTATTTCTGTTGGGTTGCCAATAATTCTATCTGTCACCGAGAGCACATCGGCATCGTTATTTAAAATACATGCTTGAATAAATTCTTGTAAGTCGGGCTCTTTAAAAACATCTCTAGACATATCGTCATGCACATGAATATCGCGCTCTTGGGTTGCAAGACGAACAACCTGCATACGACCCTGAGTAAGCGTTCCTGTCTTATCTGTACAGATAACAGATACGCTACCAAGTGTTTCAGCTGCAATCAAATGCCTGACAAGGGCTTTACGTTTGAGCATGCGATGCATGCCTATAGCCAAAATAGCCGTTACAGCAACAAGCAAACCCTCGGGTATCGCAGCAACAGCAAGGGCTATAGATATTGTAACAAGTTCATGAAGCGGCATATTTTTCAGATAAGCAATAAGCGCTACAAGAAGCGTAATAGCCAAAAGAAAGCTTCCCAATAGCCAGCTAAATCGCTTTATTTGTACTTGTAACGGTGTTGCTTCTTCATGGGTTTGCAAAATAAGCCCCGCTATTTTGCCCAATTCTGTATTCATGCCTGTATGCGTTACAATACCGGTTGCTTTGCCGCTTAAGACATATGTTCCTGCATAGGCCATATTAATGCGATCGCCTATGGGCAGGGTTTCTTCTAGCTTTTCTGTGTTTTTTTTAATCGGCTTTGATTCACCGGTCAACAGCGCCTCTTCGACCGTAAGATCTACTGTGTGGGCCAAACGAATATCTGCAGGCACACGAGAGCCAGCACTGAGAAAAACAATATCACCTGGAACTATTTTTTTTGATTCTATAGACACATGTCGCCCTTCTCGCAACACTGTACAATAGTCGACTTCATACGACTTAAGCGCCTGAGAGGCGCGTTCGGCTTTTAATTCTTGAATAAAGCCAACTATTACGTTAATAATCACTGCTATAAGAATTACGAGTGCATCTTTTTTTTCGCCAATTATTATGCTCGCAATAGAAGCTATGAGAAGAACAAACATGAGCGGGCTTGTAAATTGTCGCAGCAATACTATTATTGCCGAAACGCCCCGTTTTTCCGGCAACGAATTTGGGCCATACGTTTGTAACCGATTAGTCGCCTCAACTGATGACAACCCAGCATGAATATCAACATGTAACGTTTGACACAAAAAGTCTATCGTTTTTTTATATGCATCTATCGTCATACAAGACCCCTTCAAAGACGCCAGCTAGAGAACTTATTAAAAAACACACCGTCGTAATAAATTACATATAAAACTATAACCCAATTGCACATAATTTTTCAATCAAGTTTTTTTCTTGACATCATCTCTTTAGGCTGTTACCATTCTTGCATGAGTAAAAATTTAAGAAAGTATGTGGTGGACTAAAAAATAGAAAGTCCCTAAATGAACAATACTTAATTGTATTGTTCGCCCCCCCAACCCTCCAGCTTGTCCTAAGTTGGAGGGAGTTTTTTTTGAAATATTTTTCTACTGGCGAACAATTTTACTTGCTGGCCCCAAAATAGTTTCGTCTTGTATTTTAAAAATTGCCCGTATAAGATACGCTCGATTAAGCGAACTGTTTTTAGAAATTCGATTAAGAAACTCGTTTTTTGTAATAGGCTCTTTATTCAAAGCATGCTTAAGAACAAAGCCCGCTTTTGTTAATCGATAAATATTATAGCCAATAAGCTTTGTGTTTTTAGTTGTTATGTCATGAGTAGTAAGCGCATGCCATGTTATTTTGTTTCCATGAGCAAACGAAACAACTCGCACCCCACGAACTGCAGGCAATGATAATCGATTAACGCTAACAGTTTTTTTTGTTTCATGAAACGAAAAAATATTTCGTCGCTTTCGCCCACAATTAGAAAACAAACAACAAGATATTATCAAACACAAAATATTCAGAATATTTAAAATAGTTAAAGAGCTCATTTGGAGAATAACAAGTTAAACTCTTCAACAGCACTCGCAAGCCCTGCACAGTCGCTTTCAGACAAATCTTGGGCTTCTAAAATATTATTGTAAATGTGACTATGAACACTTTGTATATAACTTACAAACTGTGTTACATACTGTTTAACAACAGACAAATCAAGTTTATCCAAAAAATTCTCTTTCAACAAAAACAAAAAGATTGTCTGGTCAACAAACGAATATGTCTCATGAACACCTTGTTGCAAAATTTCCAATGCTCGTCGCCCTCTATCAAGAGCTCGCTTACTTTCTTTATCAAGCTCTGACCCAAATTGCGCAAATGCAAGAAGCTCTTCATATTGAGCAAGTTCAAGTTTTAAACTTCCCGAAACTTTTTTAATTGCTTTTGTTTGTGCTACGCCACCAACACGAGAAACAGATAATCCAACATTAATTGATGGACGAATCCCTTTGTTAAATAATTTTGTATCCAAAAAAATTTGACCATCTGTTATTGAGATTAAATTTGTCGGAATATACGCAGAAATGTCGTCCCCTTGCGTCTGAATGATTGGCAACGCAGTTAAAGAGCCGCCACCTCTTTGCGCACACAGTTGCCCTGCCCGTTCAAGTAAGCGAGAGTGAATATAGAAAATATCCCCTGGGTATGCTTCTCGCCCAGGAGGTCGTCTTAAAAGTAGCGATAGTTCTCGATACGCAATAGCATGAGCACTTAAGTCGTCATAGATAATTAAAACATCTCGCCCTTTATTCATAAAATACTCACCAATAGCACACCCTGCGTATGGAGCTAAATATTGATTTAACGCACTTTCTTTAGAATCAGCGTTAACAACAAGCGTATAATCAAGCGCACCATGCTCCTCAAGCTTATAAATAATTCTGGCGGTACTTGCTTGTTTGTGTCCAATTGACACATAAATACAGATAACGTCTTTGCCTTTTTGATGCAAAATAGCATCAAGCGCAATCGTCGTCTTTCCTGTATTTCGATTACCGATAATAAGCTCCCGTTGTCCTTTGCCTATTGGGATTAAGCTATCAATCTTTATTATTCCTGTTTCCATGGATCTATTAACAGGACTTCGTTGCGCTATCCCCTCAATTTGTTTTTCTATAGGAACCCATGCTTCCACTTCAAGATCACCACACGAATCACGAGCAAAACCTCGGGCACTAATAACACGACCTATTAATTTATCGCCAGCAGGAACAACAAATAAATTTCCCGTTCGTTTAGCAACCTCTTGCTCAACAACCACTGACGAACTGTCAAGCAATACAACTGAAACATAATCTTCATCTAGGTCTAGAATAAGCCCTTTACCACCACCTTCAAAGTGAATAAATTCCCCAAAAAAAGCATTGGTCAAACCATATACTTTACAAATTCCATCCCCAACTTTGATAACCGTTCCTATTTCCTCAAGTTTTTCCTGTGGTTGTCGACTCAAAGATTTTTCTAATATCGAAATAATATCCGTTTCTTTTCCTACCATGACCTCACCTGCTGTAAAACATCTTGTTCGACATCTCTTAATAACCGCGCAAGAGAATGTTCCCACATGATATAATCCCCTCGAATCCTTATGCCACTAATCAATCTTTTATCAATTATAAACTCCGCAACAATCGAAAACCCCGTTATTCTTTTTAAAAAACTTATAATTTCTGCTTTCTCTTGCTCTAAAAGAACATGGGATGTAAAAATATTAAACAATTGAACATTTTTGGAAAGCCTAAACAAACGGACAGCGTGATACACAACATCACTAAAAAGCTCTATTCTTTTATGGCGCAATAACAAATAAACAATCGCCTTAATATTATCGCAAATATTAAAAACACGAAAAAGCTCATTCAGCACATGCTCTTTAACATTCTCGGCAATTGTAGGAATACTTAAATAAAGAAATATTCGTCTATTTTCTTTAAAAAAGTTATCTAAATCAATAAGCACATCAACACAGCGTTGATCAAGAAGATGCGCGTACATATTAAAATATGCTTGAGCATATTTTTTCGCTATGTCGTCAACGTCTGTTTTCATTATCATCCATTACGCTACCAATTACTTTACTATCGATTACTTTGTTCTGTTTTTTGCAAGCGCATAATAAAACTATGTAATAGTTCTGCTCCATGTTGCGTATAATGCAATTTTTCAATTTCTGCTTGAGTTTCTTTTATAGCCCTAGGAATAGCTTTTGTTGCGGTTTTAGAAATTGCAAGGCGCTTTTCTTGAAATCGTCTCTTTTCTAAAACTCGTAAAAAAATAGCTTTTCGATCCCTTTCTTTTTTTAATCGCTTGTCATACAAAGCATTATTCCATTGACGTACTTTTTTTTCCATAACAACAAACATCTTTTTTTGATGACTCGTTTGATTATCAATTCTTTTTATCGTTGACATCAATAATTTATCTTTTTCCAAAAATTCTGTTTGTTTTTTTTGAATTTGTATCATTTGTGCAGACAAATAGGGAATAACATAAGAAATAATTAAGCCATATAGTTTATACGCAAACAAAATAAAAAGCGTCCCTTCAAACGCAAAATCTAAAATTTTGTTATCGATAAACATACGGCACCCGATCAATAAGCAATTTTTTGCTTACGGTAACTACTTTTTCAATTTCGTCACGATCTTTTATATACGTAACTTCTGATGGAATTTTTTGATACTCAGCAGTAGGTCGTTTATAGCGATCTTTTACATACTGCTGAAAATCACGCAAAGCTTTGCCTTTTAATTCGATTTTTTCTTTTAGAAAAATCTCTTTCTTTTTTAAACCGTCATCTAATCTTTTTTGCGCACGCTTGCGTTGTATAACAACAGACACCATTGGCCTGATAAAAATTTTCTTTAAAAAGAAATACGCACACCAGAAATTAACAATTTGAATAATAAAAGTTACATTGATATTCATACATCAATCTCTCATGACGCTTTACTATCGCGATCTTCTTATTTATTTGCCAACAAAAAACAACAAGATCAAAGAAATTAAAAGCGAATAAATAGCTGTCGACTCAACAAATGCAAGGGCAACAATCATCGTTCTGCTAATAACGCTCGACTGTTCTGGTCGCTTGCCAATACTTTCGCATGCCTTTCCGCCAATAAACCCTTGCCCTAGAGACGGACCAAGAGTTCCTATTCCCATACAAATACCAGCAGCAATATACGCTGCTACTTTTACCCATTCTACTTCAGCCATAAAGACCTCTTTATATTTAGTGCTAATGATGACACTTCTCCAATATAGCTCAAACGTCTTCTTAGTATGTAAGAACATGCACTTGCTTGTCAAATATCATCAACAAAAAATAACTAACAACACACAGAACGTGTTATTCTTCTTTTTTTTGCCTGTTTATTTACTTGCCCATGTGCATACGCACCGTGCGTAATAAATTCATGAATCATAGCAACGATCTGATCTTGCCTATTTTGATCATGCTCAAAATCCTTATCACAATCAACAGAAAGCACCGGGATCGAGCTGACAGCAAGCGCAACCTCTTTTCTGTTTACAAGCCAATCTTCATGTTTCTTATGAAGCAACGATAAATAGTCAAGAGAGATAGCTTCTTCTTCTGATCTATTTCTTTTGACTAATCGCTTGTAACACACGTCTGGGCTTGTTCTTAAGTAAATAAAACCCTGGGGTTTAGTCGTATATTTTTCAACCAGCCATGCAAACCATTCTTTGTAAATTTGCCATTCTAATTCGCTCATAAGCCCTGACTCAAAGCAGTTTTTTGCAAAACAAAAGCGATCACAATAGACCGAGCGTTCTAGTAATTGAATACTTTTGCCACCAGTTTTTTGTCGCTCATGGTCACTCATAGTCTGCAATCGGCTAATAAACGCATATGATTGGAACGTATATGCCCACCGCTTCGTATCTTTATAAAAAAGATCCAAAAGATTTCCCCCACCCCCAACTTTTTGCCATTTGTCTGTTGGCTCAAAAAAAATATCAACATCTAACTTTTGACCCAAAATCTTTAATAATGTCGACTTACCAACCCCAATATTCCCCTCCAACATAAATATTTTCTTCGACGTATAATCGCTACTCATAAGTACTTCCAAAAATTTATGCCAATATTATGTTATCACACTACATGTACTTAAGCATACCAATAACACTCGAGAATAGTAACAAAAAAATTAAGCCCAAAACGATACAAAACCCGATAAAGCTGTTGCATCGTTGACAATGTAAAAGAATATGATTTACTTTTCATGTTACTTATGTTACTTGAATACTATTTCCTTCTTAAAATTTTAAATAAGCAATCTAAATTATGAAACGAATAAACAAAACAATTAAAGCATTTCTATCTCTATGTACGATTATTTTCACACTATCTCTTTCAAGCCCCATACTTGCAGACGATCTAGATTTCCTTGATGATCTTGATGACCTTAGTGGCCTTACTGATGATGATGTAAAAGCATGGGAAGATGAACATCGCGACGGTCCAACAACTCCAACACTAACGCTTCCGGGAATTTTCAAACTCATTTCAACTCCTAACATTATAAAAAAACCCCTTTGGAGTAACACTCGCAAACCCCATGGGCGAGACATTCTCCATCTTTTGCCTCACAAAATAACGGCCCTTGAGTATGGAGGAATCGCTCTCAATTTATTCTTCAACATGACGGACAACATGCATGTCAAAGCTTCTTCTTTGTTTGATCTAACAAGCATTAACCAAACAGCAGTAGCTGCTCTTATTAAAATAATTTTAGAAAATGCTCCGGACAAAGATCTTTCAGGAATTATCCCTCTATTTCATAAAATGACAATACAAGAAAGAAAAGCAGGAGCGTTGCTCCAAGGTGGAATTATCAAGGGACCATTTACACTTCAACTTCACACATCATTTCATATGTCTGAAAGAAATTTCTGGCTCAGCAAAAAAGACCGTGCAATCATCGAAAACACCTTTGGAGGTGACAAATTACTTGAAGAAGACGAGTTTTTTAGAATTAAATATGGCCTGGGCGATACACGATTTAAACTTGGTCTGAATACAATTAATACGACAAGTTTCCAACTTGACTGTGGCCTTGAAGCAATTCTTCCAACAAGTAGATTCTCATCGAAGCTAAAACTAGATACGTCACCAACTGAAATAACCGATGAAGAATCGTTTAAAAAATCTGGAATTACGTTATTACAAAACTTAAGAGATTTTTTAATTAATCCTCAAATGGGAAACAATGGTCATTTTGGTCTTGGGTGCTATGTAGAATCTAAAGTTGGGATCTTTCATGATCTTGCACAGTTATGGTTTCGTATATCCTATGATACGTTATTTCCTGGAGACGAATATCGTTTAATTATGCTCAAGCCAAGTAAATCTATTGACGAATATCAAAGAATAGCAGACGAGATAAATTCAAACAATACCAACTTAACAGATCCAGGCAGAACCCCTGATGATCTTAAAAATTTTAACCAGTATCTTAAAGAATATCTTTTCCCATCTGCATTTAAAGCAACCACACACCCCGAAGGGATATTTAATTTCGTCTCAAGCGTTAATGTCGATATTCGTCAATGTCATTTTACTGTTGGGTACGATTTCTTTTTACAACAAAAAGAACAGATTAAAAAAATACTTAACACAAGTATTAACCCATTAGAGCTAAGAATAGACGATGCAGAAAGAAAAATGATGCTGCAACACAAAATTTTTTCCGAAATGGGTTATACCAAACGCTATAATCATTTTGATCTTCGAATCGCACTGGGAGGAGATGTAACAGCACATGCCAAGGGCATCGGCTATGATTGGACGGCGTATTTAAAACTTGCATCTTCGTTTTAAATTCAACAAACTAAGTACATAAAAAAGTAAATAGAATTTTAAAAATCATAACGTAATCTTAGGAGTCTCTATGAAAAAGACAAATATTCTTATGCTCTCGCTTGTAACACTTGTTTTTCAAAATAATAGTTTATTAAGCAAAGCTGAAATAACACAAACAGAAATCTCAGTTAAAGAGCTTGAAAAAAAAGCTTCTCCTAAAAATACGCTAAAATCAACCGGGAAAGTTTTAGAATGCACCCAAATGGATCTTTTAAATTCAGCATTCACAGCAAACCCAATAGCCGTTCTAAAAATTAATATGGCTCGCAAGACATTAAGAACTGTCTTTAAAAAAATCTGTGACGAAGAAGAAAAAGAAAAAAATCAAAAAACACGAACTATTTTAAGCCCAAAAGAAGAAAAAGCATTCGTACAAAAACAAGTAGAAATAATGCTGCTGCCGGTTAAAGAATTTTTTGATTCGTTAATCAAGTATCGAGGAATGGTCCGACCAGTTCTTGAGTTAAGCTTAGAATCTCAGCCAGAAGAAAAAGGGACATCGTTTCTTATCAAATGCTGTGATGCTCAAAAAGATATCTTTACATTTTGCGAAAAAGAAATAAACACCAAAAAAAATTTAAAGCTTATCTGTGCTGAAATTTCACAATTTTTCAATGATCTTAACACAAGCCTAAAGCAACCGGCAAAAGATTCATATCATGCGTTTGTAAAAGAACTTAAAGCAAAAAAGAAAAAGAAAAAAAATAAAAAATAATCTTGAAAAATCGCTTAAAAAATAATATGGCTGAAACACAAACCGAGCTGTGCGGAACCATTGAAAAAGTTATTTACAAAAATGCTGAAAATGGTTTTGCCGTTTTTTCCATTAAAGTTACAGCTAAAGAAAGTGTAACGGCAACAGGAACATTGCCTGAAGTTTTTCAGGGAGAAGTTGTTACCGTCAAAGGGTCCTGGTCTTTTCACCCAAAATTCGGTCGTCAATTTGCAATCACAGAATATCATGCAAAAACGCCAACCAATGCTGTTGGTATAAAAAAATATCTTTCGTCAGGACTTATAAAGGGCATCGGGCCAAAGTTTGCCGAAAAACTTGTCGATACATTTGGAGAACAAACACTTGAAGTTATCGATCAAACGCCTAATAAACTTTTTGAAGTTCCAGGAGTTGGTGAAAAACGAGTTTTAAAAATCACGCAAGCATGGCAAGAACAAAAAGAGATCGCCAAAGTCATGGTCTTTTTACGCTCTAGAGACGTTCCAACATCGTTTGCTGTAAAAATATTTAAAACGTACGGAAATTTAGCAATTGAAAAAATGCAAGAAAACCCGTACCGCCTTGTCGACGACATTTGGGGTGTTGGCTTTAAAAGTGCTGACAAGATCGCTCTTAAAATGGGACTTGAGCTTAACTCACCTGAACGCATAAAAGCAGGTATTTTGTTTGCAATAACCAATGCAACAAACAATGGACACTTGTATCTTGAAGTACAAACGTGCAAAGACGAAGTAATTACACTTCTTGATATCGATAAAAACGAAAGCCTAGCGTTATTAAAACATGCGTTACATGATTTATATGATCAAGAAAAGATAAAGCTTATCTCTCACAAAAAAACTCTACATGAAGAAACCCATTATTTGTCACTCCCACAATATTATTACTCAGAAAAAGGTATCGCAAATAAAGTTCTTAAGTTTGCTAACAAAAAAGTCGAACATGCGCAGTTTGACTTTAATAAAATCTATCAAGACTTACGCTCATCACACGATAGTAACATACAGTTAAATAGCGACCAACAAGAAGGGATTCTTGCGTGTCTGCAAAATCGCGTTGCCATTATTACCGGCGGTCCAGGAACCGGTAAAACGACTATGATCAAAAAACTTCTCGACGTTCTTGAGAAGTATCACATGCGATTTAGATTAGCTGCACCAACAGGACGAGCCGCAAAACGCATGTTCGAAGGAACCGGGCGTAGTACGGAAACGTTACATCGACTGCTAGAATTTACTCCCGGCTCAATGGGATTTGCTCGCAACGAACAGAACGCTCTTGATCTAGACTTTCTTATTATCGACGAAGCATCTATGATAGACGTGTTTCTCATGCATGCAATATTGCGCGCATTGCCCGAGCGGGCACATCTTATCTTGATAGGCGATATCGACCAATTACCGTCTGTTGGCGCGGGAAATATTCTTAACGATTTAATCGCTTCTCAAAAAGTTTCTGTTACACGTTTAACACAAATCTTTCGCCAAGCACAAAATAGTTTAATTATCGTCAACGCCCATAGAATAAATAAGGGCGAATTTCCAACAGCAAGTTTACCTGGCTCCAAAAAAGATTTTGTGTACATCAAAGAAAATGCTCCAGAAAATACGTTTGCACTTTTACGCTCGATTTATAAAAATCGATTAGCAAAACTAAATGTCGACACAAAAAACACAATCGTTCTTGTTCCCATGAACAGAGGCATTGTTGGCACACAAAGAATTAATCAAGAGCTTCAGCTAATTCTAAACCCCGCAAATAATCCCGAAAAAGAAATTGCACGCTTTGGGCAAACGTATAAAATAAACGATCGCGTTATGCAAATACGAAACAATTATGATAAATTCGTTTTTAATGGCGATATCGGCTTTATCAAAGAGATAAACAAGATAGACCATAAATTATTTATCACATTTGGCGAACGAACTCTTGAATATGACTTTACAGAACTCGACGAAATCGTTTTGTCGTATGCAATCTCTATTCACAAAAGCCAGGGTTCAGAGTTTGACGCCGTGATTATCCCACTTTTTATGCAACACTTTATTTTGCTGCAAAGAAATTTAATCTACACAGCGATAACACGCGCAAAAAAACTTTGTATTCTGATCGGGCAACCTAGAGCAATTGCTATGGGCATCAAAAACAACAAAGGCACTGCTCGTTTGACGTTTTTGAAAGAATATTTGACAACTGATCTAGAAGCACGATAATCAAAAAGAAAAATCTAAATCGTTTCACGCGAGTAACAAACAGTAACAGGAGAAACTGGATGATTCTAAAAAAAGTATCTTATTTCTTTGTCGTTTTATTTTTTTATGCCCACTATACCCAGCATGCTTATTGTTCTACAAATATCGAATCATATAATCTTTGTGATGGCGTTATATTTTCATGCAAAGAAATCATAAATCCTAAACCATCGACGGTAAAAATTTTGGATATCGATCCAGAAAAAGTCTTGATTAAGCTTGCTGTTGCGCAAAATAAGTGTGTCGCTCTAGAAACCGTATCAGAACTTGCACAAGAACATAATGCTCTTGCAGCCATAAACGGCGGATTTTGTGAAAATAATGGCAATCCTGCTGGTATTTTAAAAAAAGAAAACGTATGGTTCACAAATACAAAACTCCCACGAGCAGCTCTTGGGTGGACCAACGATGGCAAAGAAATTATCATCGACATTGTTAATATCACCTGGGCGCTTACAATTAATGGACACGAGTATCCTGTTGCACGATTAAATCAAGAGCGCAAAGAAAACAAAAAACAAAACAGTATTGTGTATACTCCTGTATTTAATCATACGACACTAACAGATAATAACGGGACTGAATTTATTATCATCGATAATATCATTACAGAAATTAGGCAAAACAATGGAGATACCGTTATTCCTGATAATGGCTTTGTCTTTTCTGTTCATAACGATAGTACTCTCGATCTTTCAGAGATTACTATTGGAGACCCTGTTATACTTACTCACACATGTGTCACGCCAGATAAAAATAAAAAAAATTGGGAAAAGATGGACAATATTCTCGGCGGCACACCCTTGCTTATTTCAAATAAAAACGTTATACAAGATTTCTCGCAAGAAAAAATTGCCTATAAGTTTGAACACAAGCGTTATCCCAGAACAGCCGTTGGCATTTTAGAAAATGGACATTGGTTACTTGTTGTCATAGATGAACAATACGCAGGCCTTGGATCTGGCATGACATTACATGATCTTGCTGATTTTATGCATACTCTGGGATGCACCAATGCTCTGAATCTTTGTGGTGGCATTTCAACAAACATGTACATCAAAAGCCAAAAAAAACCTAATCTTTTTGAACACGTTATAGAATTTCTCGGCAGCGCATTTACATTTGGAATAGAAACCGAAAAAAAAGTTTCTAACGCTCTTGTGATTATACCTAAAGAGTAGCTGCACGATGGAAAAACGACATAACACAAAAGCCTGTCTTGAGTCTTGTTTTGAAGATTGCACGTTTGTTATTTTTGGAGCCGGAGGCGATTTAAGCAAGCGCAAGCTTATCCCCGCTATTTGTAAACTTGTTGAAGATAACAAGCTCTGCAAATTTGCCGTTATTGGCGCATCAATCGACGAAACAAATACAGAAAAAATTTTCACTCAAGCTCAAAAATTTGTCCCAAAAACAGAAGCTAAAATTATAAATCAAGTGCGTAAAGCTTTTTCGTATTATCAGATGGACTTTCATAATCCAGAAAAATACCCCGGGTTACATTCATGTATAAACGAGATAGAAAAAAAATATAAACTCTCAGGCAATAGAATTTTTTATTTTGCAACAATGCCAGAACACTTTACTATCATCACGAAAAATCTGGTCGATAATAAAATCGTAAAAAAGCACCCTCATATAAAAACACAAATTCCAAAACCTTGGAATAGAGTCGTTTATGAAAAACCATTTGGTTATAATCTTAAGTCATCACAAAAGATTAACTCGTACCTTGAAAAAATATTTGACGAAAGCCAAATCTTTAGAATTGATCACTATTTAGCAAAAGAGCTTGTTGGCAATATTGCGTTAACACGTTTTACCAATCACATATTTGAACCACTCTGGAATAATAAGCACATCGAGTCAATACAGATTATTTTGAACGAAAAAATTGGCATCGAAAAACGTGGCGCTTTTTATGATCACTATGGCGCAACACGTGATATGGTACAAAGCCACATGCTTCAAATGCTCGCGCTCACGGCAATGGAGGCTCCCAAAAAGCTTAATGCTCAATATATTCGCGATGCAAAAGCACGTGTTTTAAAAAATGTCATAGTCGATAATATTATTCGTGGACAATATGATGGTTATCGCACAGAAAAGCACGTCGACCCTCAATCAAAAACAGAAACATTCGTTGCGCTTAAGTTATTTATAAATAATAGGCGCTGGAAAAACGTACCGTTTTATCTTAAAACAGGAAAATATCTTGATAAAAAAGAAACGAGTATTCATATAAAATTTAAAAAACAAAAGTGCTTACTCATAAAATGTCCCTCTGATTCTAATTACCTAACCATTAGAATTACCCCTCACGAAGGTATATATCTTGAACTTAATACCAAAGTTCCCGCCAAACAAGACGAAGTTACACCTGTCACCATGGAATTCGCCCATAGCATTCTTTTTGGTCTAAACACCCCAGAAGCATATGAAACGCTTTTGGCAGACGTTATTAATGGCGACCAATCTGCATTTGTTCGTAACGACGAAGTTAAACTCTCTTGGAAAATTATTAACCAAATAGATAAACTCAAAAGTAAATTGTACACGTATCCAAAAAAAAGCGCTGGGCCAAAAGAATTAGAATCACTCGATAAAACACAAAAAATTTTATGGCGAGCTTAGCGCTTAACAAAAAAAATCGAAAGATCATATGACAAACATAACAATCGGCTTAGTTGGGCTTGGCAAAATGGGCCATGCTATCGCCCATAGATTAATAAAACATAACTATTCTGTAAGCGCATATGACCCAAACACACATGCACAAGAAGAAGCACAAAAGCTGGGAGTTACATGCGCAAACTCTTTACAAGAACTTGCGATAAAAACTCATGTTATCTGGCTCATGGTCCCTGCAGGCGACCCGGTAGACAAAATAATAAACGAACTTTTACCAAATTTAAACTCTGATCATATTATTATAGACGGTGGCAACAGTAATTTTCATAACTCTATTCGTCGATATGATATGCTGGCACAAAAAAATATTGCGTTTCTTGACTGCGGGACTTCAGGGGGCTTAGCTGGCAAACAGCACGGCTTCTCTCTTATGATCGGCGGCGACAAAAAAGCATTTAGCAAAGTCAAGAATATTTTTGCAGCCATTGCAGCCCCAAGCGGCTTTGAATACATGGGCCCAGCCGGAGCAGGACACTATGTCAAAATGATCCATAACGGTATCGAGTACGCAATATTGCAATCATATGCTGAAGGGTTTGACTTGTTAAAAAATGGCCGTTACAAAAATCTTGATCTTGAAAAAATTTCTAAAACCTGGCTCAATGGCTCTGTTATTCGTTCTTGGATACTTGAGCTCGCTCATAATATATTTAAGCACGACCAAAAGCTTGATACTATTTCTGGTGAGATCGGCGAAAATTTAACCGGCCAGTGGACGCTTGAAGAAGCTCAGGAGCAAAAGATACCCGTTGATTTAATCAAACGATCTCTTGAAATTCGTGCTGAGTCTCGTCAAACTGGTGGAAACTATGGCACCAAAGTCGTTGCCATGTTGCGCAACCAATTTGGCGGGCATGAGGTGAAAACGAAAGAGTAAATTGACGGAAGATGGGTAGTTACCAGGGTCTTCCTAGGTGTGATACTTTATGCAAAAGCATATTAAACAAGATGTAACGTTTATTTTTAAATTCCCGTTCGCCCTGAGGGCGACCCGGAGCCTAGCGAAGGGGAGCGTCTCGAAGGGTATCATATTAAATCAGGAGACCTCATGCAAAAAAATATCATCGATATTAGTTGGCCCATCACAAAAAACATGACAACGTACAAAGACAATAAGCCCATCACGATAGCACACGATAAAAATTTCGAAGCCCATAATGTCAGAGATACGACTATCACACTTAATGCACATACGGGCACCCATATCGACGCCCCTTCACACTTTCTTAAAGACGGCCGTCCTGTCGACATGGTTGGACTGCGTGATTATCTTATCGGCCCTTGTCGTGTACTTGATCTAACACACGTCATCGAATATATCACAGCACAAGACTTAGAAAAATTTCATATCAAAAAAAACGAAATTATTCTGCTCAAAACACAAAATAGCCAGCTTGAACCAACAGAACTTTTTAAGCATGATTTTATCTATCTGGAAAAATCAGGCGCAGAATTTTTAGCAGAAAAAGATATCAATACCGTCGGGATCGATTATTTGGGCATCGAAGCGAATCAACCAGATCACGATACCCATAAATTTTTTTTCGAGAAGAATATTACGATCATCGAAGGACTACGCTTGCATAATATTAACGAAGGCAATTATTTCTTATGCTGCTTGCCATTAGCATTTCAAAACATCGAAGCGGCACCTGCACGCGCCGTGCTTTTCGCCAAACCTGAACATTTTATCTGGCCGTAAAGAAGTACTTGCTTTTGCCTAGCTACTTAAAGTAACGAAGAAAGTAAATTATGAGTGCCCCTCCAATAAAACATAAAGACAAAATTATTACCATCATTCAAATGTTCTTTCCCGAAGCAAAAATTTATCTATTTGGGCCATATGCTCGTCTAGAAGCACGATATGATTCTGACATTGACATTGCAATTGATATTGGGAAACGGCTGCCTATTATTAAAAAGGGACAAATAATGGAAATGATTGAAGCCTTAAATCTTGTACAAAATGTAGATATCGTTGATTTTCACTCTTTACCACCTGACATGAAAAAAGATATCCTACAAGAAGGAATCAAATGGACAAAGTAAATAAAGAAAAGTTACATTACAAATATCAAAAGCTCGCAAAATTATGTAACACCGCAGAGCGAGCTCTTACTTTATACGCAACACGATACAATACTGCAAGCGATATCGAACAAGAAACATATTCAGCATCCGTCATAAAACACTTTGAACTTTTTTACGAATTACTCTGGAAATATTTAAAACTTTTTCTCCTATACACCTATGGCACAGAAGCAACAGGTTCAAAGATAATATTTCGATCATGCGCTCATCATAAAATTATTAACCAAAACGAACTCGAAAACCTTCTTAAAACCGTTCAAATTAGAAACACAACATCTCATGTATATGATGAAGAAATGGCTCAAGAAATATGTCAGGAAATTAAAGAGCATTTTACCGTTATGAAAGATCTGATTAATCGAGCAAAGCCATCACTCCAAAAGTAACACTTACTGTCATCCCAACCTGAGCATTTTGTGTATCCATATCCCCCCCCAACAATTAATTACAGATTGTAACAGCCCGCGCGCGAGAATCTTACCCTCGTCGCCCCATACCCCCCCCGCCTACACGCAAAAACCACTAAGCCAACCCTACCCACTTGCTACTCGCAACATATATGCTATACTGATTAAAATGCAACTTGAAATATCGACCCGATTGTTTCAGCTTGTACTTTTATATTTCACGTAAAAAATATGAGGTTATTTTTTTATTTTGGAGGTTATCATGAACGTATCAACAAAACGTTTAATTGCAGCATTTATTCTCAGTTCTTCGCTGCTTGGATCTTTTACTCAAACCCATGCAATGTTGCCAACACCAGAACAACCGAAAAAGAAACGGAAAATAGACGGTGATGGAATTAAAGTAGCATTAGAAACACAAGGAGCCTTCGTTGCTCAAACAACGCTACGACATATTGAAAAAAGAGTAGCTGATAAATTTAACCAAAACTTGGTTCAAAATATTTTCAATAAACAAATTACTCCCATCACTCAAGCATTAGCTGACATTTTAAACGCTGTAGCAATGCGTCTAAGTGCAACATCTCAAGATGATATAATCAACTATGCAATAGCAACAGAACTTGCAAACATATTAACGGAAATCTCAAAAAGTATAACCACATACATCACGGAACAAACAAAAAAAGTAAAGGCGCTGACAACTGAAATTAGCTCAAAAGTCCAACAGGTAAAAGAATCATCTTCTTCATTAAGTGAAGTTGACCCAACTGAAAAATGTACTCAATTTTTCACAGAATATAGTATCGTCATGAGTCAAGGATGTTTCTATGGCGGATTTGGTAGCGTTTTTATGTCAGGAATTATCCCGTGTTTAGCCGAACAAATTCCTCAAATAAGAAAATATTTTATAGCAAGCATGAATAATTTTTTTGAAAAAATTGGACATGCACTTAGCTATACTGTAAAAAATTCAACATCTGAAAACATCGAAGATCAATTAAAATCAAGATTGTACATTGCTTGTGTAAGTTACACACAAGAAGTTTTAACGTATACCCTAGCAATAATGAACGTTTTATTACCAAAGGCTATTGCCAATATCACAGCCCAAATAAAAGCCATAGCACAAACAGGTTTTCTAGCAAGCGCAGGTATAAGCTTTGTTGGTTCTTACTTAATAAGCCCGCAAATCCTAAAAATTGTTGCATCTTTTGAAGCAATCACAAAAAAATTAGCTGAACAACAAGCAATTTCTTCTGATACAATATATGATGAAGAATATCATACACAATTTGTTTCTGCTGCAGAAAAAGCATTAAACCTAGAAAAAGCAAAAATAGATGTTCTAGAAAAAACAGCAATTGAAGCAGAAAAAGTAGCCGCAATACTAAACACACCGGAAGCTATCGCAGCAGCAAAAGCTGCAAGGGATAAAACCAACGCTATAAAAGAAGCAACTGACCCTATACCACAAATAATAATGCTCACAGAATTATTGATGCAAAAAACAATTGCTTGTATCGTACCAATACTTCACAAGCACGTTTTATCTATGGCAACAAGAATTGCAAATCCAGAATTAAGTTCTATCGTAAGCTCAAGCAGTTCTAGCTCAAGCACGAGCCCAAGTGCACCCAGCACAAGCTCCGGACCATTATTCTCAATCTCAAAAGAAGAACAAGCACGACGAAAAAAACTTAAACGACAAAAACAAACCAAGCGACGCAGAAAACCTCAAGGACCAAGAACGATTCAAACGTCTACGCCAAGTTCTGACGTTTGGAGTTAACCAATCATCGTATGACTTTACAACCAGTTCTACGTCGTATTAAACCTAAATAACACAAGCTCATAATAACCACTTAAAAATAAAGAGCCGGGTAAAAATACCCGGCTCTTTATTTTTCTTCTCTCGTGCTTTTATTTAATAGTCGCAAGCAACAAAGAAATAATCGACATAAGCTTAATCAAAATATTAAGAGAAGGTCCGGATGTATCTTTAAACGGATCACCGAGTGTGTCACCGACTACTGCTGCTTTGTGTGCATCAGACCCTTTGCCACCAAAGTTCCCTTCTTCAATATACTTCTTTGCATTATCCCATGCACCACCACTGTTAGCCATGGTTAACGCAAGAACAACTCCAGAAATCGTTGCACCAGCTAAGAACCCACCAAGTGCCATATTTCCAGCCATTCTGCCACTGATCCCAAATCCAAATTTAATTGCAACAGGCGCAAGAATAGTCATTAAACCAGGAACTAACATTTCTGACAAAGCCGCTTTTGTACTGATATCAATACAACGTCTATAATCTGGTTCTACTTTCCCATCCATAAGGCCCGGGATCTCTTTAAACTGACGACGAACTTCCATTACCATTTTCCAAGCAGCACTACCAACAGAACGCATCGTAAACGACGAAAGCAAATACGGCATTGTTGCACCAATAAACAACCCAGTAATAATTAATGGGTCTGTAAGATCAAGCTGGTCAATACCAGACTCTTGGCAGTACGTAACAAAAATCGCCAATGCCGCAAACACAGCAGAGCCAATAGCAAAGCCTTTGCCCAAAGCAGCCGTCATGTTACCAAGAGAGTCGAGCTTATCGGTAATCTTTCGTACTTCGGGCCCAAAGCCAGCCATTTCTGAAATACCACCCGCGTTGTCAGCAATCGGCCCATATGCATCAACAGACATGGTTATGCCAACCGTTGCAAGCATAGAAACCGCAGCCAGAGCTACACCAAAGAGTCCCCCGAAATATTCATACGAAATATACACACTCACCGCAATTGCACACACAGGAATGATAATAGATTCAAAACCAACAGACAAACCGTAAATTAAGTTTGGCCCGGCTCCAGACTTAGATGTCTCAGCAAGCTTTCTAATAGGCTTACCACTTGTATAATAATCCGTAACAAGCCCAATAACAACCCCTGAAATCCCTCCAAGAAAAATAGACCCCATCAAATGGAGATCCATATTCATTTGTGAAAGATATACATATGTTCCACCAAAAAAGAACGCAAGGGCAACATAAGCAGCCTTGTGCAACATAACAGAGATTTTTAGCCTAAAAATAAACGCTGATAACAAACCAATAACCGATGATAATAAACCAATTGCACACAACATAATTGGAAGTGATATGTATTTAAGGTCACCAGGATACATAGTAACAGCCAAAACAAGCGCCGCAACGACTGATGCAACATATGATTCAAAAATATCAGCCCCCATTCCTGCGGTATCCCCAACACAATCACCAACATTGTCAGCGATCACTGCAGGATTTCGCGGGTCATCTTCAGGAATACCCATTTCAACTTTTCCTACCAAATCTGCCCCAACATCAGCGGCTTTTGTATAAATACCACCACCAACACGGGCGAACAGAGCAATCGAACTTGCACCTAAACCAAAACAGGTCAAAACCCTAATAAATTCAACTTTAGCAGCACCAACAAATAAATAAAAGATAACCCCTAAACCAAGCAATCCCAAACTGGCAACAACAAATCCCATAACAGAACCACCAAGTAATGCTGTTAAAAAAGCTGCTCGCTCACCTTTATCTTTTGCAGCAATCGTCGTCGCTTCGTTTGCCCTCGTTGCTGCTTTCAATCCAACAAATCCCGCAAACATTGATGACAACGCACCACAAACATACGCTGTCCCGGCAGCTATACTAAATGCAAATGTCATAATAATAAACGCTATCGTTATAACAATTGCAAGAATCGTATATTCCTGACGAATAAATGTCATTGCCCCATCACGAATAAGTTGCGCTATATGTGCCGCCCGTTTATTAGGGTTTTTAAAACTTGCAATTTTTGCATACAGCCCCGCTGTAATCGAAAGGCCAAACCCTGCAACGGCCGAAAACATAATTAAATACCATATCAAATCCATTGAATAACTCCTATCAATAATAGTATTGACACATACCTAAAACAATAACTTCGACACAAACTATATTTTACCATAAAAGTATAGGATCAAAAGCATAAAAACAGAAGCAATTTTTGTAAACAAAAAAATTAAAAAAAAAGAAAAAACATAAATCCTGCTTGTCAAGAGAGCTATTTAGTAAGCAGCAGCATACATAATAGCAATCACTGTTATCAAACAAACAGAAAAACCTATCGCCGTCCCGCAAAAAAGCATTTCTGCATGCAGACTATTATCAGCAAGAAATTCGTTACCACTACCATCGCTTCCAAACACATAACCCTGCATCATGCCTTCTAGCTCAGAAAAACGCGTTTTTATCTTATTAAACTTATTGCTATACTCAATTTCATTGTCACAAACAATCTTGCCCAAATCATAAACATATTTTTTTATTTCTCCCCGAGCTTGCTCGGAGTCTATTTTTTCAGTCTCTAAAAACGATACTACGTTGTTTTGCAAAACTTGTAAGCTCTGACGACAGTCACCTTCTTTAATGTTTTTTTCAAGGCCCACAAAACGATCTTTTATCGATGCTTCGAGCAACCCAAGTTTTTGCTCACACGTGCCCTTGCTATCTTGAATCTCGTGAACAATTTTGCCCAGATTAGAGATATCTTTTCCAAGCTCTTTCTGCGCACAAGAACTCTCTTTTTTCTCTTTCTCAAACTGTTCAAAAACACTTGCTTCTAAACTTTTAAGAGCATCCT
>CAZFHP010000016.1:0-30329 GCA_964519365.1 uncultured Pseudomonadota bacterium | reverse complement strand
AAGTTCCCCGGCTTCGATTTTATTCTATCTTAGATGCTGCAGGGAAAAAAATCGAAGCCGGGGAACTTGAACAATTACTTAAAGCGTTACTTGCGTATGAAAAAGAAATAGGCAAAGTTAGTAATACCATTGAAGTATCAAGTTCTCATTGTCACGAGCTTATTACATTCTTAGACTCAATTAGTTGGGACCCAAGCAAATATTCTCAAGAAGAACTTCCTGAAGAGCTTGTTAAACAACTTAAAAATTATTTTAAGCAATACGAAGTGTTGGGCATACAGTCAGAACAGCCTAAAGACGACGCTGAATTTGACGGCGAAGTTAAACCAAAATTATTTATCACGTTTAAAGAACACAAGCGAACCTGGAACATACCATTGTCATTCTTTAAATCAGATGAACCAAAAAAATTGCTCAAACTTCACGAACCACTTAAATTTTTAGAACAAGATTCATGGCAATTTGCCCTGACAAATAAAAACGTCACAAAAACCGGCTCCGGCACACTTGCTCTTTGCAACACGATTATCAGCACTGGCAAGTCACTTATGACGATTCAGCGCTATAAAGGTCTTGGTGAAATGAACCCCGAACAACTATGGGAAACAACTATGGACCCAAATACACGTAGTTTCTTAAAAGTAACCGCTGAAGATGCGCTTAAAGCCGACCAATGGTTTTCTTCGCTTATGGGTGACGTTGTTGAGGATCGAAGAAATTATATTGAAAAACACGCACATTTTGTTAGAAACTTAGATATTTAGTTCTTTAGTTCAAGAAGGGAGGGGCTATGTTCAAATCCGGGACACGTACCCAAAAGACTCTTTTGTCTTTGGGACTGTGGTTTATAAGTACAATACCATACTCTTTTTCTATGCAATTAAATAAATCGGCTTTGGAAACAAAGCCGATCCCAAAAGCTTGTACCTACAGTATTCATTTTGGCCAATATTGCCTACAAAACTGTTTAATCAGAAACAAATTAATAAGCATCCCGATTGCAGAGTGTCCCCTGTTAAAAATAAAAAAACACTCAAATAAAAAAGTATATGTAACATATCATACGAAACCATGGGACTTGCGGCATTTTATTGCATCCATTGATTTAACAGATTTCCTAAACCAGCATCTTGATAAAAATTTACCAACACAAACAATCTCCGAATTACTTGTAAAACACGTTGAACAATTTTTAGATCCTTCTATCAAACCGGGTTTTATCTCTGGGTTTACGATGACAACGCCAGACGGGCGCATGGCTTACTTGTTTGATAGCATAGATTATAAGATGGGGGAAATTAATCTATCAAAGTGGTTTAAAAAAAAGCTCGCTATAAAAGATTAAGAAAACGCTTTTCTTCAATAGGGGGAATTTTATGGGCATTAAACAAAACATTCGCTCTCAAAAAACCATTTTTCTATTCATGCTTCTGGGCGCTCTTTTTTCTTCCAACCCATCATGTGCTATGACGTATCGTTGCAATAATTCCCACAAAACTTTTTCTGAGCTCAAAGAGCAAAGCATGAATTTTCTCTCTGTTCCAAACGTATCCTGTCAACATCGAAGCCAACAAGCGTTTGTTGACAACTTCCTTGAGGCAATTCAACTTAATTATGTCTCATTAATACGAGATATTTTAAAAGAAACATACAAAAATCCTAACTTAACACGCACTCACATACAAAGTATAAGGCAAGGTTTTTTTTACGCCGCGCAACCCAATCGCCTAAACGTTATAAAACTTCTTCTGATATACATCCCCCTCAAAGAGATATCTCAATTCAATAGAACAATAACAAGAACTCTTGCCAAAGCAAAAAGAAAGCGCTGTCCTACGATTGCTTTCTTTCTTGAAGGATTTTCTCAAATATGGATCCAGTACGCATACTCTCCAACAGGAAAAATCACCAACGAAACCCTGCCCAAAAGTGCAACGATCGTAGAGAATCAACTTCAACAACTCTTCTTAAAGCTTGCACTAAAAAGAAACGATTACCTGTGCCTAGAATTCACTCGATTCCTTTTGGCATGGGCAGCACATCATGTAAACTCTGATACCATAAGCTTCTTTCTCTCACATAAATATAACGAATTCATTTTCACACAACAAAGCATCAACTATGCACTTGAACATGCAAACGATCATACAATTATTCAAGCACTACAAAACTATAAACGAAAACGATGGAGTTGCTGTTCACATCTTCCCCCATGCACAATATTGTAAAACAAGGCGTTTAAAACGTAGACATCAATCTCGCTTACCGTTGCATTCTTTCAGATTCGAAGGTATTCTTAAAAAGAATATTTATCACAACAATTTGTGTCTAGAAAAAGGAAAATTCTGGAAAAAACGAAAAACAAATCCAAACGAATGAACCTACACCAAAAAAAATCATCTAAATATTTTAAACTCACAGTATCACACAGATATAATAGAAGGTGCTGCATATTTTACAGTACATGAATACGAAAGATGTCGAAAATTTCTTCCTCAAAGTTCATCTATTTACCCATTTTATCAATGCAACGAACTTGATTATGAAGTTCACGTAGATAAAAAACGATTTGTAACATACCATAACCGAAAATGGAACGTAATTGCTATTGTCGATGTAACAAGATTTGATAATACAGTATCAACAAGATTTCAAGATTATTGCAAAAGCCTTCTTGATCCTAATAGTAAACCTGCCCCTGTTAGAGCAGAAATCACTTGTTTCAAAAGCCAAAAAACTATTTCATTTTACGATCAAAACGGAATATGCATTTTGCGCACACAATATAATGGCTCAACAACACTCGATAGACGAAATCGTATTCGATTTGAAAGGCATATGGATCTAAGCCAATTACACAATATCGAAGATAATTATGAACCACCCCCTGAATGTATAATTCTTTAATCTCATTTTATATGTAACAACAAAATCGTTAAAAAAATAATTTCTTAAAATCTTTATGCTCAGCGAATTTATCTCATTGTCATGCAATAACTTGCAATAAATACGCATAAAATGCTAATTTTATGGTATCATATTTTCTGTCAAATAGGGGAGGGTTTAATCATGAAAAAACTATATATTTTAATTCACATAAGTGTGTTTTTATGTTCGCTATCATTACAAGCAATGAAATTTAATCAAGTCGTTCCAGGCCCAAGGGCCAAATCTGCTAGAACAACAAGAATAACCGTTAAACCAAAAATACGTTTTACAGAAGAACAAGCAACAAAGTACTTAGACCAATTTCTGCCAAAACTACAAACCCCAAAAATACTTTATATTTCTCCTCAAGAAATAATATACGCTCTTAATGCTGCCGTTATATCTAACAACCCAGGAATAATTCAATATTTGTTTACCAACACAAAATCCCGCGATCTTCTTACCCATACCAATGCCATTCCCGAGGCGTTTATACTCGCTTGCGCCTTGGGTCACGCAGAAATAATATCTTTTTTTCTTATCAATACATTTAGTAAGCCCCTTATTTTGAACTCTTTAAGCGACGGATTCAATCAACTTGTTGCAAAAGAACATACAAGACTCGTAGACTCTTTTTTGAAAAATCCTGAGCTCAGATATTCTGCTCAGTTTTCTAAAGCTCTTCAATTAGCCACACATAATCTTTCTATTCCAATGATTAAGCTTTTATTTAAATATCTTTCTCATTATTGTAGCCAACAAACTATTCATCCAGCTCTTATAATTCTCTGTAAAAAAGGCGATAACCAAGCAGAACAAAGAATTGTAACGATATTACTTCAACGCTTTACCAGAAATGGATACCAAACACTTAGAGAAGAAATCCAAACAGCCATAGATCATGAGAATTTAAAACTTGTCCCACTTTTACTCAATCATGAAGGGACACACGATGACGAAGGCTGTTGCTGTAATAGCACAAAGCCTAACAACAACAACATAATTCTTAACGCAGAAATCAAACGCGCCCGGGATGAAAACAGAACAGATGACGCTATATTTTTAATTACCTTAAAAGCCGCACGGACACAAGCTTCCTGTTGTGTTTTATTATAACGACAGCGCACGTTTTTTATTGCTCAACCAAGCGGATTATTGAAAATATGAAAACTTGCTCTTTATCAAAAACACACTAGTATATTTATACCATAGCAATTTCCTTTAAAGTCTTTCATTTAAAACGGACAAAATAATGAAAAATTTCAAAAAAATACATACTATTTTCTGTACTGGAATAATACTTTTAAACATTGTTTGTTTAGGAATGAAGCAAGATAGCCCTCCTCAACACAACTCTCTAAAGCCGCCACCTCCTCAGTATATGCCAAGCCTACCGCCTCTTCTTGTCGATAGCAAACAAACTTTTCCTAGCTTAAAACAACCTCCGCCACGCCTTTCCCGTCCAAAAAATGCTCCCCCCATCCCTTCTCCTCACATAATACACCCTCTTCCACCACATCTTTCTTACCCCAAAAGCCCACTCCCTAAACCTTCCCATGAACTTTCCACACTACAAGCCGACCCACCTTCTTACAATTCAGCTATGAAAACATTTGCGAATATGCAGTCATGTCCCAATTGTGAACAACAAATAATCGAATCTCGATGCCCTCGGTGTAAAAGAATGATTCGACGTCTTTTTGTAAGATCATGCCGTCAATGTTGTACTTCTTTGAACAGAGCATTAACAAGTGCCCGCTGTCACGACTGTTTAGCGATGCTATTTTTCCCAGGCCCCGTCATCATGGCTTATAGCTCTCCGTGTGCTATACACGCAATCTGCTCAGCTCTTTGCGGCAGTACTTGCTCCATGCCCCCCATGTGGGTATGCTTTCTCTTATCGCCTTTTGTGGTACCCATAACAATTATATTTACCTCATCTGCCATTCCTCAATTTCTCGCAATTCCAAGCTTAATAAAACTATGCTCTAGTTGTATAGAACGCACAACAGGATACTGTCTAGAACACTGCCAAGAATAATGTGTCTAGCTTAATCACTCAACCAAGCCTATTCTTTTTAAAAATAATTTAAGGCGACGATAATCGTTGCCGGTTAGAAGCGAAAACGTCTGGCAAAAGTTTTTCAGAATATCGCTTGATAAGCTCTTTTGTTGCGCTAGTTGGCGCAAGATAGCAAGCAGCAATTCATCAAGATTTGGAATTTTACTTTGAAATGCAAAAAGCACGTGAAGAAAGTCTGGATTAGCAAAAAATTGAGACAAGATTTGGCCCGAACATTCTTGAACAAATGCATGAATCTTTGATGGCTGTGGGGCTAAAAGATACAAAAAATCTTGACAATCTCTTTCTCTATAGCCAACGATCTGAACATTAAACGTCGTTCGTAAAAATTCGAAAATCTGGGGCTGTTGGGCCAGCAGCTCTTCTTCTGTTTTTTGATACGCAAACGGTGTCCGGCTTGGGTCAGAAGAGCCTGTCTGTACCTGAACAACACAACCATAGATTATATGGTTATTACTTTCGACAGAGACAAGTGATCCAAATTTGGGAAAATAATTCCATTGCCAACACTGACCCGTAAAGCTATCAAGACTACTTTCGATTACTTCAGAAAAGGGCGCTTTGTTGCTCATGTGACTTTGCTCTTTCTTTTATTTTCGTTAAAAACGTTTTTCTATGGATAACAGACGGCCCATAAAGCGCAAGCGCCTGCTTATGACTTTTTGTCCCATAGCCCTTGTGCGTATCAAAATTAAACCCTGGAAAATATCGCGTAAGCTTGGTCATGAGGCGATCCCGTGTAACTTTTGCTATAATCGACGCTGCAGCAACAGAACTTGATATCGATTCGGCAAAGTTCGGGCTATAAAATTCTAGATTCGCATGACGATAGGAATCAGACATACGTAATGGAACGGCATCGCTTATGACGTATTTGAGAGAATTAATCGTACCCTTCGAGATGCCCGTCTTCGCCTTCGACTTCGTCGGGCTCCTCAGGGCGAACGGAGAAAGAATATTTGTCGTAGCAATATGGTTACATTCAACAATATGCATAAATGCTTTTCGCATAGCCCGTATCGTCGCTTGATAAATATTGATCTTGTCGATAACGTTATGGCTTACCGTAACAATAGAATGCATGCTATTGTTATGCTCTACGAGCCACGTATATGCTTCTTCTCGTTGCTCCTGTGTTAATACTTTTGAATCTTTGAGCAAGGGGTGTTTCATATTTGGGACCAGTATTGCTGCAGCAACAACAAGCGGCCCGGCAAGCGCACCGCGGCCAACTTCATCTATACCACACACATAATGATTTTCTGCCCAGGCTTTTTCTTCAAAAAAATTATGAGCTATTTTTGTTTTTTTCATATCCATACTTTATATACGCATAACAAACAGACACAATATACTCACGAGCTCACGCGCTTTAACTCTCACACTATATTTTTTGCACGAGCAAACATATATCGAATTTCATCTAACTGTTTAAGCTTAGTGTGATAAAGCTTTGTGTTGTTGACAAATGACTCATATAAAATCAACGCTTCGTTTAAAATTTTATCTGGCGTACATTCTGTTTGCAATAATTCTGGACTTACCTGCTCAGAAGCAAATCGATTGGCCAAACTAATATACTCGGGACTTGCGATAAGCTTAATAAAATAATATAGGGGCCAAGAAACTTTATATGCAACGATACTTGGAGTTTTTAAAAGCGCAAGATCAAGCGTTATCGTTCCTGGTTTTGTTATAGCCAGGCAACACTCACTCAGGGCTTGTTTTTTCGCTTGTGTACCCACAATAATCTTTACGTGTTCTAGAATAGCATGGGTCTTAAGTAATTCTTTTATTTTTTCAAGAGAAAAAGATTCTGCGAGGGGCAAAATAAAACGAACATCAGGATGTTTTTTTCTAAAATTTTTTACAAATTCAGCAAAAATGGGAAGCATGGTTTGCGGCTCTTTTTTTCGAGACCCAGGAAGCAGGGCAATAGTGTTTGTTTTTTGTGGCTCCCGGGCAAGATAATCATAAAACTCTTGATAAAATGGATACCCAAGCCAGGTAACATTTAGCCCAATATTTTTGTACCATTGCTGTTCAAACGGGTAGAGCACGATAATTTCATCGCAATATTTTTTAAGCAAACTATCGATCTTCCAGCGGCCCCAAAACCAAAGCTCTGGCGGAGCAATATACGTAACGTGTATTTCAGGGTTTTTGATCTTAATTTGTCGGGCAAGTAAAACATTAACAATGGGAAGGTCTACAAGAACAACGTGATCAAAGTTCTGTTGGACAATATAGTTTGCAAATTTATTTATGCGATATACATGTAGTGGAAATATGAGAATTTTTTTCAATACAGACTCAAGCGTATTGGCTCTCAAAAAGTTATCGAATGTGATATCGCGCGTTGCTTCTTGTTTTGTCAAAAGCATGTTTCCTGTTGTGTGACACGTACTTTTGGGAAATTTATTTTTCAAAACACGTGTATACCAAGCACTTATTCTATCTCCTGATAACTCCCCACTAACGATAAGTACTTTTTGTGCTGGAGTTTTTTGTAAAACACTATATACATGTTTACTTGAAATACTCGTGTAAAAATAAAAAACACACGCACAACAAAAAAACAGAATTGCTGAAAAAAATCTTTTTGTTGTTCCCATAAATATTCTCATTTATTATTCATCTTGAAAATTTAGTAGCATTTCTATTTGACATGGTTTATAATTACATTTTAGTAAGAAAGATATAAATAAGCTATCGTTTTTTATTCGACTTAAGAAGGAGTCACAATGTCAGCAACCGAATTAAGAGTAAAAGAATTATTACGTGAACGCGGCTGGACAACAAAAGTTTTAGCCGAAAAAACAGGAATGTCTGAAAGCTATCTAACTCACATAAAAAATGGCACCCGCCGTTGGAACGAAGATGCTTTAAAAAAACTTGCCAATGCATTTAGCATTCACCCGGTTGATCTTTTTGCTCAACGCAGAAATCGCACAGATAATGTCGACACAAATGTTAAAATACCGGAAACAAGCGTTGTTGATCTTCAATTAAAAATTGTCCCGGTCGTTGGAGAAATTCCAGCGAATCCATCACCGTATAATAACCAAATGGTACAAGTGACATCGGGCTACAAAGATGTCTTCACTCCTGTTTTTAATAGTGCCGACGAATCAATGTTTTGCTTCTGTGTTGAAAATAATACCATGGCTCCAAACTTTATAAAGGGCGACTATCTTATTGTTTCTCCTGAAACATGGACTCGTTCTGGCGATGTTGCAGCGGTTGAATATGGCAACAATAGTCCAACCCGCGCAATCATGCAAGTAACCTACATGGAAGACTTTATTGTCTTAGAATCTGTTAATCACAAAAATCCGCCTGTAGCCTTAATACGTGGGAAAGATAACTTTAGAATAATTGGCAAAGTTATCAATCGATATCAAAAACTAGGATAACGCTTAATCGTATTTTATAGACTTTAATAAGACCCGAATGTATGTGTCATATGTTCGGGTCTTATTAATTTTACAATCGAATAAGATTGACGAAAAAATCAATCAGAAAATAAGCACCTGCCCCAACAAAGATTATTCCTGTTGCATGAGCGATAGTATTGAGTTTTCTTGTGCTTATTGCCCTCCCAACAAAACTCGCAATCAAAGCAATAATTGACAAAATCGTACACGAGCCACATGTAACAAAAAGACTCCCAATTAAAACAGAACTTAACGATAATCGTGATATCCCTTCAGGTAATACTTGAACACTGGCAAACATAAAAAAGAGAACAACAAAAGGGTTGATAAACGTAATAAGAAAAGACTTTGCCATTGTTCGAATAAGTGAAATATTTGTCGAACTCGCTTGATTACTCTCTTTTTCTTTTTTAATACGTTTTTTTATCGTATGAAGGCCCAAAAGAATAAGCGTGACCCCACCGATACAGTCCATAAGTAATATTGCTTGTTTTGACCCCTCAATAAGCTTTAATGCCCCAAGAAGACCCAAAGTAAAAAATATCCCATCAACAAGGGCTGACCCTATGGCTGTTGCAAAACCCTTAAAAAAACCATGCTGAGCCCCTCTGTTGAAAGTCAAAACAAAAACAGGACCTACAGCAGAAGAAGCAGTCACCCCAATTAAAAAACACTTGATCAAAAACAAAAAATTCATTTTTAGTCCTATATGTTAAAACTTTTGTATTATTTTAACACAACGAGTAAAATAAAAAAATCCTGTATGTGAAAATTTAATTTATTCAGGAAGAGAGTGTTAAAAAAGAGATGATAAGAAAAAAGCTTACTTTTGGAACCGATGGCATTCGAGGACGCGCAGATCAATGTCCTTTTACATATAATACACTATATCAGTTAGGGCACGCATTAGGACAATTTCTTGAGAAAAAATACACACACGTGCCTCATCCACATAAAATTAAAATACTGATAGGGCAAGATACTCGAGAATCTTGTGATCGCATTCAAGAAGCACTTACTGCAGGTCTAAATCACTTTCCTGTTACTATCGTACATGCAGGAGTTATTCCAACACCTACCGTATGCCAGATTATTTCTCAAGATCCAAAGTATCACTTTGGTATCATGATTTCAGCATCACATAATCCCTATTATGACAACGGAATTAAACTTTTTAATGCTCAAGCAGGAAAAATAAGCGCCCAAGACGAACACAAAATAACGTGTTTATTTGATAAAATACAAGAACATCGTATGGATTTTATGAATAACACTATTACAAAATCAACTGTTATACAATCAAAAGATACGCACTTGAAATATTTACAAAGCATATGCATGCACGTGCCTAAAAACTTATTAGCCGGCCTTAAAATAGTTCTTGATTGTGCTCATGGTGCAACGAGTAATATAGCACCAGAGGTATTTAAATACTTAAAAGCTCAAGTAATCGTTATTGGGGCACAACCTGATGGGAAAAATATTAACGACCAGTGTGGCGCACTAAGCCCACAAATGCTCAAAAAAGCTATTCGCAAACACCAAGCAGACATCGGTTTTGCTTTTGACGGCGATGGAGACCGGGTTATCATCGTCAACAAACATGGCGCTATTAAAGATGGCGACGATATTTTATATGTGCTCTCACAGCTACCAGAATACGAAGAACAAAAAAATATCGTTGGAACCGTTATGACCAATACGGGGCTAGAAAAAATACTCAACAAACAAAATAAAAAGCTTCTTCGAACATCAGTTGGGGATAAATATATTGCTCAAAAGCTTGCCGAAAAAAATCTTTTGCTCGGCGGAGAAGCATCTGGCCATATTATCATGAAAAATTATTTACCCTCTGGAGATGGCATTTTTGTTGCCCTAAAGGTCCTTCAAGCGCTTAAACTTCATAATAATTTCGAATTTAATACATTTGAAAAATATGCTCAAACACTTATAAACGTCCCTGTACAAAACAAAAAAGATTTAACACAAGAACCATATGCAACAATTGTTAATCAGCATAAACCAAAAGATGGACGAGTGCTTGTGCGCTATTCTGGAACAGAAAACCTATTGAGAATCATGACAGAGGCTTATAGTAACGACGAATCACATTCTACAGCACACACATTAGCGCAAAAACTTCAAAGTGCTTTATAAATATATATTACAGGAGTAAAAATATGGGTATTATAAATTGTCTAAAAAAAATTATTTCGTTTATTAAGTCGATCTTTCTAAGTGGATTGTTTACGATTTTACCTATTGCGTTTACTATTTTTTTTGTAACATTTACGTATAATTTTATTTATAGTTTTATTCTGCCGTTACGGCAATTCGAACCATACTTTTTACAAAAACTTCCTGGCGCAGAATTTTTACTGGTAACAGTATTTATCTTGCTTATTGGCGTTATTTTAAAAAGCTTTATTGTTCACTCGATTATACACTATTTTGAACACGTCATAGGAAAAATTCCCCTTGTTCGCATTATCTATTCATCAGCCAAAACACTTGTTAATTTCTTTAAAGTAAAAAAGACAACAGCCGGCTCTAAAAAAGTTGTTTTAATTGAATACCCCAGACGAGGCAGTTATCATTTAGCTTTTTTGCTTGAATCAGCAGAAGATAACTATCAAGAGCTTATTCATAATCATGATACGACTGATAAAAACCGATACTGCAAAGTATTTATGCCAACATCACCAAACCCCTCAACAGGATACTTTTTTATTCTGCCCGAGCAAGATCTTATACATACAGATATAACATTTGAGGAAGCAATTAAAACGCTTGTCTCCTGTGGACTAATCACACCAGAATCACTCAACAAAAAAATTCAAGAAAAAAAACAACACAAACAAAAATAGTACGAATAAAATTTAATGGTCTTTGTTAGATACTTTCTCAAGCGATTCCTTGGATACTTTCTGGTGCTTTCTTTTTTCCTTGCACTTATTTTTAATCTTGTTGAGTTTTTCGAAAAACTTATACGCGTATCAAACGCACAGATAAGTACAATTACATATTTTATTACTCTGAATTTTTTGCCTTCGTTTTCTGAACTTATGCCATTAGGAGGATGGCTCGCAACAATACTTATGTTACGAGAGTTTTGCCAACATCAAGAATGGAATACAATGCTTATGTTAAATATAAGCTATAATCAAGTATTAAAATTATTTTGTTTAGCAAGTGTCACAATTACGTTATTTGCATTTGTTATTCATGAGCATGTTACTGTTCCATTATCGAGTCATGCAACACGGTTTAAGCTGGAAAAATTCAAACATAAAAACACAGGAAAGCTTATTAGTAAGTCATATCTACTCCCAGGAAATATTTTTTGTCACGTGGGAATACTCGATATAAAATCAGCGCTTGGCAATAATATTATGCTTGCTTACTTATCTCCAACATTTGCTATCGAAAAAATTATAACCAGCAATAAATTTTCGATCGACACAGAAAAACAAGAAATTATAATGCCCAATAGCACTATTTTTATTCCAAATAATAATATGTCTGAACATAGTAAAAAAACTCGTATAAAAATACCAAGTTTTTTTATTAACATGCGCATAAGCAGCGAAAACCCAACACTCGCAAAACTCACAAGCACACTCATACATTCATATGAACTTCTTTCACGCGAAATATCACAAGATTTATTATTTCAAATTGTAATGCGCTCAATGTTTTATCTGCAAATATTTTTATACCCGATACTTACATTTGCTCTTTTTTTATTCTTCGAAGACCGTAAACGTTACGTCTGGCTCTGGCTTCTTTTACCATATCCTGTCATAACAGCAATAAATCTTATGACAACTATTTTCTTTCAATACGGAATAAACGTTTATTTTGTTTTTATCCCATATCTATTATTTGGACTGTTTATTTTGCTAACGCTATATCGCAAGAATAAGCCTCAATTAAGCTAAGAATACCCCTTGCAAAATATTAATTATTGCCTTAGAATAAAGGCTCTGGTGTTTATTTTAGGGTCTCATTTTTGGTTTCTTAAAGAAAAGGGTCATTCGTGAACACAACCGTGAATACAACAAAAAAAATCACTCAAGCATTTTTGCTCTCTGGAGCACTTAGTTTATACGGGCATATCGCTCAGGCAAAGCATCCAGAAACTTTGACATATAACGTATCTGAACAAACATATAACGACCTAAAAAAAGTAAATCAACCCTTTGGTTACTTCAAAACAACAGGTAAAGATCCACATATGTTTGTCTATCTCCCAGGAAGAAACGAATTGCAAAAAGTAAAATGCGGTATTCATGGTGATGGAACTGAAAAAGATGTGATTGTACATCTCGAAGAAAGTCCTCGCGATTCTTTACAACTAGAAACACTACATCCAATCTGCTGGGAATACTTTTTCATTGATACCAATAAAAGAAAAAAACGACGTGGACGTGGAGACAGAGATACTGTCGTTGGCGGTTTTGTAGAAGAGCTACTTAAAAGCATCCGTGTTTTACGTGATGAAAAGTATTCAGGAACCGTGCTTATTGACGAATACAAAGCAAATATCCCAATGATATGGACGCTCAAAAATCTTGATCATTTTAAGGGAATACGAGCATACTTCCAAAACATGTGTGAAGTGCACGGAATTACCCCATCAAACACACAAAAACCATTACTTGTTCTAGAACTCGAAAAAGAAGAAGAACTTCTTGACGCCAGTGACATCGAATTCTTGCATAAATATTTCGAAGTTGCAGATCCTGCTGACAAAGCGATAAAAGAATTCTTCGATGTACACAAAGAAACGTTCCTTGATCTTGTTCAAATAATGGGTAACGCTAAAAAAGTCAGTACCAAGTTTGGTGAAGACTTACTCGAAGCAATTGAAAAGCCAATGGGTGATTTCAAATTCAACAATATGGCACTCATGACAGCTAAATATGCAGCAATCGCATTACTTGCAGATTATGCACGCCAAGCTATTCTTGAAAAGAAAGTATGGCCAGAAAAAACAATGCTAAATCGAATTTGCTCATGGACCGGGCTAACAATGTTCCCTAAAAAAAATAATCGAGCAAATTGCTGCATACACTGTCCAGCACAGAGTTAAAAATTAAAGACTTAATCACTTAATTTTAAAAAGCTCTTGTTTCAAAGAACTTGAAGCAAGAGCTTTTTTTGTTTAGTCCGGCGTAAATAATCCCAAAAACTCTTTGTTCCCAGAAATACCTGTTATAGGTGATTCAATAAGATTAACCATAATAAAGCCATACTCTTGCATGCCAAGCTTAACTCGTTCAATCGCTTTGTCATGTACTTTTGAGTCTTTTATAATCCCACCCCGTCCAATATCTTTTTTATCAACCTCAAATTGGGGCTTAATCAAAATAATAATACGCCCATCGGGCTTTAAAAGCTTTTTTATCGCTGGAATTACCTTAAGCACCGAGATAAAAGAAAGATCAAGCGTAACCAGGTCAACTTTTTCTTCTCCTGTATGTTTTACCGGCAGCACTTTTAAGTATCTCAAATTTGTTTTTTCTAACACCGTTACACGCTTATCTTGGGCTATTTTCTCATGCACTTGCCCTTGACCAACATCAACCCCATATACATGCTTTACTCCATGCTGTAACAAGCAGTCAGTGAACCCGCCAGTAGAAATACCTGCGTCAAGGACAACCAGATCTTTAACATCGAGTTTAAATACTTTAAGTGCAGCTTCAAGCTTAAGCCCCGCCCGACTAACATATGTGGGTTCTGACACCAAAAGCTCTATAGAGCTTTCTGGTAAAACAAGAACCCCCGGCTTTGTAACTTTTTTCCCATCGACAGTTACTGAACCATCCAGAATAAAATTTTTGATTTGAGTACGTGAAAGATGCGAGTACTTTTGCTGCACACATATATCTAAACGAACTTTTTCTTTTTTTCCCATACTTATCTCTTCTTTTATTATTGCACCAGATTACGAATAGACAAATAACTAAGAATAAGAGACACACATGCAAAGCAACAACACCCAACAGCTGTCTTAACAATACACGGACTTGGCGGATCATACCTAAGATAACACTCAAAATGTGCGTGTTTGTTTTGAGATACAAGCACTGTTCTCGCATCTCGAGAAAAACGCTTGGCACAAATAAAGCATCTTAAGTTACCCCCAAAATTCAAAACCCTTGAAAGAGACACACACGTGTCTAAATAAATTCTTTTCCTGCATTTAGGACACTGCAAACGCTGGCAACACCATTTTGATCGATAAAAACAAAGAAAGCATTCTTGGTGAAATCTATGATTACACGTAAGCTTAATAATACTGGCGCCATCAGAAGATTCTAAATCAAATTGTCTGTGACAAGAAACACAGGCTCTATTATCATCAAAAGATTCTTCTCCCCCAAAGCACGCAAAACTACTGAAAGCAATAAAAAAAGTAAAACAAAAACTCAGAACCCTTTGTCCCACGCTTATACCCCTAAGAACGTTTAATCTTTCGATGATGTCTATGCTTATTCCCCCATAATAATTTTCTTATCGAATCTAAACACGGAGGCAAGCCTTGAAGACAACAAAGTCTAAAGCATTCCATAATTGCTGAACAATAACCTCGTTTTTCCAAATCTCGCATTTCAAAGTCACCATCAAATGTATCACTAGAAATACATAAATCTTTTTTCGTTTTTAAACATTCAAAACAAATACACAAAACATCATTAAGCATTTCGCCAAAAACATGCGATTTCCAACAATAAAGACATTGCCCCGTCCCTTCGGGCAACCCAATATTTATGACAACGCAGTCTTTATTATTTTGCTGCATAGCAGATAGATTATTCTGTGTGTTAGCGAATAATAATAACACAAACACTAAACAAACTTTTGTAATTATTTTCATAAGTTTATACCAGTTTTTCAAGTAACTTTGATTGTGTGTAGAAATATCTTGAGGCAAATAAGGGCTCGTCGTTAATAATCTTTTCAAGTGACAAAGCACCATACAGATCTTCGCTTGTCTTAACTGTCAGATATCCATCGTTTTTGCTTTTTATAACAGCTTGTCTAAAATCATCAAGCGTTTCTATTTTCTCTCCATTTACCTCTTGTATAACTTCCCCAGGAGAAAGAACCTTGGCTTTAGCTGCTTGAGAATTTGGTAAAACATGGGTGATAACAACGGCAGGCTTTTGCTGATTTTCAATGCGCCCATATTTGACCAAAGCAGGAACTTTTGAAATCAAATGGCCAATATGATTAAGCGTAAGGTTCATGACAACCATACCCCCAAATACTTCATAACCAGTCATTTCTTTTTCAAATTCAGAATATACCATACGAATTGCTGGTAAATATTTATGCGCAAGTTTAAAACTAAACGTAAGGGGTTTCCCTTTGCGATATACCAAAAGATCAATCGTATCTCCAATCGTGTAACGATTAAGAAGTTCAAACAAAGAAACTTTATCTTCACTCCACGGAACGTCTAGTTCACCATGACGATCTATTCTATGCCCATTAATTTCATAAAGCATATCATCTGCTTGAACACCTGCTTCTTCTAAAAGTGTATTTTCAAATACTTTTGCTATGTACCAGCCACCGTCACCAGGGTTGCCTAAATATTCGACAAGCTCTGGAGTTGCCCACGTAAATAAACACCCAAGCGTTGGTTTTCTAAGTATCTGAACATGATATAAATCTTTAAGTGCCGTTTTAACTTCGTTTATAGGAATAATATATCCAACATTCTGCGCTTCTAAAACACTACGTGAATTAATCCCAATAACATCCCCTTGGACATTTAATGCCGGACCGCCAGAATTACCAGGGTTTAGTGGTGTTGTCACCTGAATATACCCAAAGTACCCTAGACGTTCACGGCCACTAACAATACCCAATGTGCTTTTAAGTCGCGTTTGACCTAGAGGGTAACCCAGGGCAAGAACTTCTTGCGAACGCAAAATATGATCCGAATCTCCTAACTCAAGAAATGGTATCGGCTTAAGTTTTTCCTGAATTTTTTTAAGCGCTTCATCGGTAACTTTTAAAAGCGCTATATCTCGTTCTGGGCTTGCCCCAATAATATCTGCATCAAAACGCTCCATCCCAAATGTAGGAATTTGAATGTGAACGTTTACTGCCTGAGCAACAACATGATAATTTGTAACAATATTTCCCTGAGCGTTAATAAAAAAGCCACTCCCCGCACCTTCACCTTGAGCTGGCGTTTTATAGGGTTCAAGCCAATTAAACGCATTAACATCGGTAAATATTTGAACAACAGAGTCTTTTACTTTTTTTTGAACATCCAACCATGACCCTGATACTTTTTTCGTATTAAATTGACCTACAGACTTTTGAAGCCCTATTTGTTTTTCTTTGTGTAAAATTTTTGCAAGCGATTGCTGTGTTATCCGCTGCTCAGAGTGAATCTTTGATAGCACACATTCGTTTTTATAGAAAGCATAAAAGCTTGTACTCGCAACCAAAACAACAACCAACAACATAAATACAAATAGTTTATTGTCAGACCTCATGTAACATCTCCCTATCAAGTCTTACTTTCTTAGTATGAATAACATCGCTAGTCTATCAGATTGAAAAAAAAATAACATGAAAGTTTTTATCTGTTACGACTTCTTTTTTTAGATCGTGTTATCTTGAAATGGAAAAAAGCTCCCAAAGCATACATAAAATAGATCGAAAAAATAAAAACTAAAACCTTAAGAAGTCCCATTATGGCAGCAAATGCAGTTGCTACAACAACTGCAAATGTCACCCTACTTTTATGAACATATTTGAATGTTGGAAAACGAACAGTGCTTATCATAAGATACGCAAGCACGATAACAAAACAAAGCAACAAAAACAAAAACATGGGATTAAAAAAAGTATTTCGTGCATTAAGAAATACGGTCACCAAAAAACATCCAGCAAACGTTGACGGGGTCCCAATAAAAAAGTGTTTTTGCTCTTGGCTTGTCAAGTTAAACCGTGCTAAACGCAATAAGCCTGCAAGAAGAAAAAGAACACACGCAAAAAAACCTAAAAACCCAACAGTTTTAAGCTTCCATACATATACCAAAAACGCAGGTGCCAAACAAAAAGAAATAGCGTCACTCAATGAATCAAGCTGAGCCCCTAATTCGCTAGAAATACCAATTAAACGGGCAATTCTTCCATCAAGCATATCCATCAAGGCACCAAGTAAAATAAAATATGCTGAAGCAACAAGATCCCCCGATGCAGCCGAAACAATAGACGAAAATCCAAAAAATGCATTTCCAAATGTAAAAAGATTTGGCAAAAGGTGAAGCCCCTTGCGTAAGTTGACCCGACGACGGAAACGCCTAAAACGTTTTCTTTTGAGGTATCGCCTTCTTGGTTGTTCTGATTGTTCAAGAACGGAAATATTTTTTGTCGCAAACATAGACCATCAAACTTTCTTTGTTTTGTTTCATGAAAAACAAATTTCAAGTCCCTCTTTTAGTTGTATATGTCAAAATTGGAGATAAAGCAAGAACTTTGGATATTAATGAAAAGAGACCCTTATTTTGCAACACTTACTTTAGCATGCTTAATAACTTTCCCATCAAGCATGTACCCCTTACTTAATACACAGACGATTTGGCCTGATTCTTTTTCATCACTTTCTACTTGCATAAGCGCTTCATGATGTTCTGGGTTAAAATCGTGCGACGTATCTATTTCTTGAATTTTTAACTCTTTGAATATTTTTTTTGCGTTTTTTTGAATAAGCTTAAAACCATCAAGTAAAACTTGAACATCCTGCAATTTGGTCTTCTCTGAATGCTCTTGAGCAAGAGTAAGAGCCCTATCAAATTCATCAAAAACTGGTAATACCTTTTCAAACACATGCACTTGAGCAACATGCATCCATTCAGCCCGCTCTTTGGTCATGCGTTTTTTAAAATTTTGAAAGTCAGCGTTTAAGCGAAGATATTTTTCTTTAAACGTTTCTTCGTTTTTATCAAGTTTCTTTTCTGATGATTCTTCTGGCTTTTGTTTATCGTTATTTATTTTTTCTTCTTCTTTTTTCACTTCTTCCACAAATACTTTCTACGTGTAATAAAAATATAAAAACAACAACCACTTACGTAAATTTTATTTTAACACAAAATTTCGCGTTTGAGAACGGCCCAAATAATCCCCCTCATACAAAAACAGGCACCCTTCTGGGTGCCTGTAACAAAAACCAATATAATTTCTTTATATCTAAACTTAGTTAAGAGTGATTTCAGCCCGTCTGTTTGGAGAGAGTTCTCTGATCTTTTCAATACGATTTGTCTTGTCAGACCATACTAATGGTGACTCATATCCCGCACCAAGCGTTTTAATCTTGTCTGCAGGAATGTCATTTTTTACCATTTCTGCTTTAACCGCTTCTGCTCGTTTTTGAGAAAGTGCTAAATTATATGAAGCTGAACCCATTTGGCACGTATGTCCGCTAATAACAACATCTTTACCTTGCTTTATAGCACTACTTGCTTTTAAGCAATTTTTCTTGAGTATGCCTTGTTGATCTTTTTGGGGCTTATCTCTATTAAACTCAAACTGAATACGATCAAATTCTTCAAAGTCTTCATCTTCCATCTCTTCTCGTGATGCAAGAACCTCTGTACTCTTCTCTTCTTTAATCATTGGCATAACAATATCATTATCACTATCTTCTAACTCTTGAGCAGAAGCCACGGCCATCTCTGCTTTGTCTTGCTGTTCAATAAATCCGTCATTGTCATCTATAAACGCAAAATCAGATATCGCTTCTTCATCCAGGAGGCTCTCATTTTCTACCGTGTAAACAGGAATATCTTTTTTTCCAGTAACGTCTTGTACAGATGCTAATTCTTTACTGCTTTTTGCCGCGACCGCTGTATCTTTCTTTTCTTCTTTCTTCCCACAACTAGAAAACATCACCATCGCAACTAACAACGCACATAATCCCGTCATCTTTTTCGTCATCATAGAGAAATCTCCCTTAAAAAATAAGTGATTTTTACCTAACTTTTCCACCAAGAGCTCTTAAACGCCTACAAAACTATCATAATTAATCTAAATTTGCTACTGATAATTTTTAATTCTTGGCATAATTAGGTATACTAAGTAAAAATTCGAACGTTATCGCGTATTATTGCGGATTATTAATGGATATAAATGACAAAAAAAATACTGATTAATCAAGAAATTTGGCAAACTCGTGTCGCAATTTTAAAAAATGGAAAATTGCAAGATATTTTCTTCGATGCAAAAAGCAAAGATTATTTAGAACGATGCTTTTTTAAAGGGCGGATATCAAAAATATTGCCCGGCATTCAAACAGCCTTTGTTGATATTGGACAAAGCAAAGCTGGTTTTTTACATATTACAGAAATAGATCGCGCTTTGGCAACCGAACGAGTTTTAGAAGCACTTCAAAACAAAGATGGCGAACGAGAAGAATTCAGCGCTCGAGAAATAAAGACATCACTTGATATAAGTAAGATTTTTAACGAAAATGAAGATGTTCTTGTTCAAGTAATAAAAGAACCCATTCATGAAAAAGGGGCAAAACTTACAACCTGTTTTACGTTACCCGGCAAGTTCGTTGTCCTTATGCCAAATATTCCTCAAGTTGGTGTGTCAAAAAAAATCGAGGATCGAGACGAACGCACACGACTTAAAGAAATCGTAACCCAGTGCTTACCTGCAGGAATGGGAGCAATTGTTAGAACAACCGCAGAGAATCGACAACAAAAAGATCTAAAAAAAGATCTGGCCTTTCTTGTATCATCATGGAAATCTATCTGCAAAAAATTTAAACGTGCTCACCCTAGTGAAAAAATTTACGAAGACTTACCATTATCATTACGAGTTATAAGAGATCACCTAGATGATGACGTAGAAACAGTAATCACCGATGATAAAAGTGACCAACAGGCTATTTGCAAATTTGTCAAAAGCTTCACGCCCGAGCTCGCACGCAAAGTTATGTTTTATCAGGAACCACCTCCACTTTTTGATACGTACAATGTCGACAAACAAATAGACAAAGCATTACAAAAAAAAGTATTACTTAAATCTGGAGGTTCTTTAATTATCGAATCAACAGAAGCTATGACTGTTATTGACGTCAACACTGGAAAATTTATCGGCTCAAAAAGTCTTGCCGAGACAATTTTACAAACCAACTTAGAAGCAGCAGATGAAATCGTTACTCAGCTAAGATTACGAAATATTGGCGGCTTAATTGTCATCGATTTTATCGATATGTCTACAGCGAATAATCGTCAAAAACTTTCTCGGTTTTTTGAAAAAACATTAAAAGAACGCGATAAATACCAGTCTGTAACTTTGAAAGTTTCAGAGTTTGGTATTGTTCAAATGACACGAAAGCGCTCAGGAAAAACATTAGTTCAACAACTTACACATGTATGCCCAATGTGTAGCGCAAATGGCTACGTCAGATCAATTTCTACCAATAGCTTTGAAATTCTCAAACAGTTTAAAGAAGACGTTATTCGAAAAAATATTACAGGATCAGTTGTTCTTTCAAGCCCATTAAAAGTATTCGATTACTTGGTCCATAACGAATATAAATCAATTCTCGAGCTAGAAAAAAAACTTCGCTGTAAAATTATACTTGAAGGAAACGAAAAACTTGAAGGAACACAGTTTACGGTAAATCTTATAAAATAAGGATACGCTTATGCAAAAAAATAATGCGCAGGGAAAAAGCATACAAAAAAAGAGTAGTATTCTTATAAACTATCCTGATTACGAAGCAACAATTGGTATAGAAGTTCACGTTCAACTCAAAACAAAAACAAAAATATTTTGCAGTTGCCCAAATAGATTTGGCGACACTCCTAACGCGAACATTTGTTACATATGCTCCGGCTATCCAGGAACTCTCCCCGTTTTAAATAAAAAAGTCGTTGATTATGCCATTATGCTCGGACTTGCAACCAACTGTAGCATTACACAAGAATCAGAATTCGATCGTAAACACTATTTTTATCCTGACTTACCCAAAAACTATCAAATTACTCAAGACAAAAAACCCATTTGTTACGAAGGACACGTTTTTATCTCTAACGATCAGGGACAAGAAAAAAAGGTTCGAGTTTTAAGAATTCACATGGAAGAAGATGCCGGAAAAAACATTCACAGCACAACAGGTAAAAGTTGGGTTGATCTTAACAGGGCCGGCACGCCATTATTAGAAATCGTTAGCTACCCTGATATTGCAAGCTCACATGAAGCACGAGCATATCTTGAAAATTTGCACACACTTGTGCGTTATTTAGATATTAGCGATGCAAACATGGACCAAGGGTCGTTTCGAGCAGACGTTAATATCTCTGTTAAGAAAAAAACAGAGACACAACTTGGCACGCGGATAGAGCTTAAAAATATTAATTCGTTTAAGTTTATTACCCAAGCAATAGAATACGAAATAGAACGTCAAATTTCTATGCTTGAAGCAGGAGAAAAGCTTACTCAAGAAACACGCTTGTGGGATAGCAAAAAAAATCAAACATATTTCATGCGTTCCAAAGAAGAGGGGAACGATTATCGTTATTTCGTCGAACCAGACTTGCCAAAACTTCTTATCGAAGATACATGGATACAAAAAACACGCGAAAGCTTACCCGAATTACCACACACAAAACGTAAACGATTAGAACAAGACTATAATCTTTCTCCATACGAATCTGAGATCGTAACAAGTAATCGTTTATTAGCCGACTTTTACGAACAAACAGTCAAAGCATGCGACAAACCAAAGCAAGCAAGCAACTGGATTTTACGAGACGTGCTTGGATACTTAAAAGAACAAAAGCTCACACTTGAACAATTAGTTGAACAAGCAAAAATTACGCCAGAATACTTAGGCGAACTTATTCTTGAACTAGATAACGGGGTTATTAACAGTAAAGCCGCTCAAACAGTTTTTGCAGAACTAGCGACAACAGGTAAATCGCCTATCGCAATTATCAAAGACAAAAACTTAGAACAAATAGGCTCGTCAGAAGAACTCGAAAAAATAATCCTGAGTATTATCGAGCAAAATCCAGATAATGTCGAAAAATATAGAGCAGGAAACGAACGTGTATTTAAGTTTCTTGTTGGCCAAGCCATGAAAGAGACTAAGGGCAAAGGCAACCCAAAAATTATTCAAGAGTTACTCAAAAAACATCTTGCTTAAAAAGGCCCCCGTATTTACGGGGGCCTTTTAATTCTCTCTAATTTTCATAGCCCATAATAAACTCTGTAAATAATCGCACACCGGCACCAGCTGCCCCTTTGCCAAAATAACTAATACCAGGCACTTCAAAAGCCGTTCCAGCAATATCAAGATGTGCCCACGGCGTATGATCAACAAAGTTACTTAAAAACGATCCCGCGATAATAGACCCGGCAAGATACGCCCGCGAACCCGTATTGGCAACATCAGCAACAAGCGATTCGTTTGCTTTTTTGTAATCGTCATCTAATGGCAACGGCCAAACTCTGTCACCTGTTCTTTTGCCAAGCTCAGGTAATACTTCAAGAAGCTCCTCATCTTGGGTCATGAGCGCAGAATAAAAATGGCCAAGCGCATGCAGGCACGATCCTGTAAGTGTCGCCGCATCAATCATAACATCTGGTTCATAATATTTTTCTGCATAACAAAGCGCATCTGCAAGAGTCAACCGACCTTCAGCATCTGTATTTTTAATCTCGATTGTTTTCCCATTCATCGCAGTTACAACATCGTCTTGACGCGCAGCGTTTCCATCAGGCATGTTTTCAGCTAGCGCAGTTATCCCAACAACACGAACGTTGGGTTTTAATTGAGCAATAATTTTCATAGTTGCAATAACAGCCGCTGCCGCACACATATCGTATTTCATACCAGTCATACCAGCCGCTGTTTTTAAACTTAACCCTCCAGAATCAAACATTACTCCTTTGCCCAGCAAAGCAATTGTTTTTTGTGCAGAGGTTTCAGGAATATACTCCAGAACAACAAAACGGCACTCCTGCCGCGAACCAGCATCGACGGCCAAAAAAGCACCCATTCCAAGTTCTCGAGCCTTTTGTCTTCCAAAAATCGTACAGACTAAATTATGCTCCTGAGCGATTATTTGCGCCTCTTCGCTCAATCGTTGGGGCGTCATAATATTAGGGGGTGTGTCTGCCCATGTACGAGCATTATTAATTCCCTGCCCAATAATATTCCCCTCACAAAAACCTTCTTCTATATTTTCTCCATCATACTCACACGTATCTATTAAAAGCTTAACTTCACACTGTTTTTTGCTTTGTTCTTTCTTTGCCAACGAAAATTTATAATCAGCCATATGTGCTATAGTCACAGTTTGTTTTAAAAGCTCTTGTGTACTTATTTCATACAAGTCACTTTCTGGTAATTGCATAACAGCACTTGAAATTTTATGCTTTTTGAGTTTTAAAACAAGATCACCAATTGCTCGACGCAATACTTCTAAGGTTATATGCGCTTTGCTTTTAAAACCTCCCAACCCAATAAATATTAACCCTAATGGTCTCTTATCTTCTTTGCTCGGAGCAGTAAGCATACACAATTGACCCGCTTTGCCCGTGAAATCATAATCTTCTAAATCCGAAATCAAATCTGGATAAAAATCCTGTGTTACTTTTTCCAGCATAGCATCACATGAAACTGGCTTTAGATTATCGCGCATAAAAAATACATACGCTTGCGTATTATTTTCCCAAAAAGCTTTTTCTGTTGGCTCGATCGTTATTTTTGTATAACTTGTTTGCACAGAACAACTAACACCTAAGAAAACAAGAACACACACTTGTTTGAAACCCCTCATAACCCGCTCCCCCTGATAAGATTATTCGTAAAAAAAATTATTGGCCCCACACCAAAATATTAAATACATGATTAAACATATATTATGTATTATGGTAATGGGGCACAATTAATGTCAATAAATCATCAATTTATTGTTAGCCAAGCATTGCAAGAGCTTGCTTAAGTTCAATCGCTTTATCTGTCTTTTCCCACGTAAACCCAGCATCATCTTCTCGGCCAAAGTGACCATACGCTGCCGTTTTTTGATAAATCGGTTTTTTAAGATCAAGATACTTAATAATACCTGCAGGCTTCAATGGAAATACTTTTCGCACAGCAGCTTCTATTTTTTCTGAACTCACCGTCGATGAGTTAAACGTATTAACATAAACAGAAACAGGGTCCGCAACCCCAATGCTGTAAGCCATTTGAACTTCACAGCGCTCAGCTATTCCTGCCGCAACAATATTTTTAGCAATGTGACGGGCCATATAAGCAGCAGACCTATCAACCTTTGATGGGTCTTTACCAGAAAAACAACCACCACCATGGCGCCCCATACCACCATATGTATCAACGATAACTTTTCTTCCCGTTAACCCAGTGTCACCTTCGGGCCCACCGATAACAAAAGCTCCTGTTTCGTTAACAAAGTACGACGTATTATCATTGATATAGTCTTTACAAATAGGTTTAATAACATGCTTAAAAATTTCTTTTTTAATAACATCATAGCTCAATGCTGGGTCATGCTGAGCTGCAATAACAACATTTGTTACCTCAACGGGCTTGCCATCTTCATAACGAACACTTACTTGAGATTTACCATCTGGACGCAACCAAGGGAGCTTGCCTGATTTTCTTACGTACGTAAGATGACGAGCAAGTTTGTGAGCCAAGCTTATAGGCAATGGCATAAGCTCTGGTGTTTCATTACATGCATAACCAAACATAATTCCCTGGTCTCCAGCTCCTTGTTCATGAGTTCCAGTTTCATCAACCCCTTGCGCAATATCAGGACTTTGCTTATTAATCGCAACAAGAACAGCACAGGAATTATAGCTCATCCCAAAATCTGGATGGGTATAACCAATATCCAAAATAACATTTCGTGTAATCGCTTGAATATCAAGATCTGCACTCGTCGTAATCTCTCCCGTGACAACAACCATACCAAGCCCTGCAAGTGTTTCACAGGCAACACGAGCATTAGGGTCCTGTGCAAGCGCTGCATCCAGAACAGCGTCTGATATTTGATCACACATTTTATCTGGATGACCTTCGGTTACAGACTCTGACGAAAAAATATAAGAATCTTTTGCCAAAACAGTATTTACAAAACACGGCAAAAGCAACACACTTGCTAACAAAATAGCTTTAATGTTCATGGAGCATCTCCTTTTACAAGATTAAACTATGAAACAAATAGTAATTGGATTAAGTCGAAAAAACGATACCATTTTTTGATGGTAAAGTAAAAGAATATCACGTGTCTTAGCCAGGCTCTCTTTAAATTATCAAACTCACTTCAATAACCATACGGCTGTTTTGTTTTCAAGCGTAAGGGTAGAATTTCCAAACGTATGCGTCTGAATAGCATTAACAGGCCTGTTCAAGCTCATACGCAAGTGCGTAATCTTACACGCTTTATCGTCTGCTTGCTTTAAGATAAAAGTAATGCCGGGGCCACGCAAAACAACTATCTCTTCGTTTTCTTCACACGTGTAGCCCAGCAAAGAAAATAATTTCACGAACTTATTTATAACGTCAGCATTTAAAACAAGCATTACTTCTTCTATGTCTTTAAATAATTTGCTCTTATCAAATGGCACAGCATTTGCGGTTCTGTTATACACTTCTCGAGTAACACCTGTATGCTTATCGATTTCTAAATTTTTTAACGCCCCATAATCTTTATCATACGCAGTAACCCATACATCAAGCTCTGGGAGCATAGACGTTTTATTTTCAGGTGCTACATAATGAAGCCATGGGACAAGCGTACCATCAATATTTTTTTCAAAAAGCCCACGATCTATATTGCCATCAAGTTTCTCTTTTAAATACTCAGTTATGTTTTTAAGATCTTGTCCCCGATCAACACTTAAAGCAACTCCATTATCTCCTGCTCCAATTGCATGCAAATCTTTTCTGTATTTTTCTCGAAAAAGTTCGATATATGTTTTTTCTCCGACTAAGAAAAAACCGGTCCAAGAGCTTTCGTTCGAACCCGAATGTGTTTTTTCTTCACCGTGCCCAAACTCACGTCTTAAAAAATCTGATTTTTTAATATCATCATATGTATTTTCATCAAGAAACGTATACACATAGTTTAAAAATATGTTTTGTACGCCTGGAACACAAACTGTCGATTTATTAACGTGAGCCATTAATCCCTCTAAACAAAAAATAAATACCAAACAAAAAACGATACTTCCACACCTTATCTTGCTCACAGCTATTTGCCCAAATTATTTTCGTACCCCATGACAAATTCAGTCAAAAGTCTAACACCCATGCCTGCTGATCCCTTCCCCTGGCCCAAATAATTAATATCAGGAACATCATGAGCAGATGCTGCATCTATATGTGCCCAACGAGTTTTTGCAACAAATTCACTTAAAAAACTCCCTGCAGTAATAGAACCTGCTCGATAAACAGGATTTCCTGCATTGCTTACGTCAGCTATATTTGATTTGTTCGCGTTTTTATAATCGTTACCTAATGGCAAAGGCCATACACGATCACCCGTAGCACGTCCAAGCTCAAAAAGTACTTCTCGCAGCTGATCGTCTTGCGTCATAAGACCTGCATTAAAAAAACCAAGAGCATGCTGACACGCACCTGTAAGCGTCGCAATATCTATCATGATGTCTGGCTGATAAAACTTTTCTGCGTAACACAAAGCGTCAGCAAGAATCAAACGACCTTCGGCGTCTGTACTCTTAACTTCAATTGTTTTCCCGTTCATGGCTGTAATAACGTCGTCTTGACGCGTAGCACTCCCACTCGGCATATTTTCGACAAGCGGGGTTAAGCCAATCACGCGAATATTTGGTTTTAATTGAGCAATAATCTTCATAGTCGCAATAACAGTCGCTGATCCAGACATGTCATACTTCATGCCAGCCATACCTGCGTATGATTTAAGCGAAAGTCCGCCAGAATCAAAAATAACACCCTTGCCAACAAGAACTATCGTTGCTTTAGGTTTTACTTTTGGCTGGTAATCGAGAATTACGAATTTACCTGGCTGCTCAGAGCCCGCATCAACGGCTAAAAAAGCCCCCATACCAAGCTCTTGTGCCTTGTCTCGTCCAAAAATCGTACATGACAAATCATGATCGTTTGCTATCGTTTGCGCTTCCTGGCTTAACTTTGTTGGCGTTAAAATATTGGCCGGAGTGTCTGACCATTCTCGCGCATTATTAACAGCAGTCCCAATAATATTACCTGTACACAGGGCTTGATCTGTAATTTTTTTATCATGCTCATGTGTTTCGATAAGTAAAGTCCCATCCCATCGTTTTTTACTTAGTTTTTTTTGGGACAGCGAAAAATCGTAATCAGCCATGTTGGCAATAATCACAGCTTGTTTTAAGAGTTCTGCTCGGTCAACCCCATACACACTATCAGGGTTTTCCGGCAAGCGCAGCACAGCACTTTTAATTCCATGTTTTTTGAGCTTCAAAACAAGACTTCCCATTGCACGACGCAGGTCTTCTAAAACAACGTTGGGCTTACTTTTAAGGTCACCCAGCCCAATAAAAATAAACTCTGATATTTTATTCCCACTCGTATTTCTGTTATCAGCGGCTGTTAACATAAACGATTGTCCTGTTTTTCCCGTAAAGTTATGACGCTTTAAAACAGACATAACATGCGGGTAAAAATCGCTTTCAATTTTTTTAATGTGCGAAACATCAGATGTTCTTTCAAGTCCCTCTTGCATAAAGAAAACATACGCTTCTACGTCGTTGTCCCAAAACTTTTCTTGTGTCGTTTGAATAGTAATTCCAGACTTAATCATGATTCACCCCGTTTTATAAAATCAAAGTTTTATTTTTTATTTTTTTCTTTGTATTGCGCAATCCCCTTTTGTAACGCTTGCAAACATAACAAAGCACACTTAAGCCGCACCGGCCCAAGCTCTACCCCAATTAAAGCTGTAATATCTTTGTGTGACAATTGTTCGATTCCATCGAGCGTTTTATTTTTGCACACTTCTGTAAGCATAGAAGCTGTTGCTTGACTAATAACACACCCACTACCCTTAAAGCAAACGCCTGTTAGTTTATTATTTTCTACACACCCTTCGATATAGATTTTATCACCACATGCAGGATTAGTTAACTCTACAGAAAAATCAGGATTATCTATAGGTCTAGTATTCTGTGGGTACTTGTAATGATCAAGCAATTCTTCTTCGTAAATCTTTCTGTTCATATGTTTTAATTACGAGCATTCGACTGCCCATTAGATCGACAATATGTTCGCCCTTTTGTTAATTTTTTAAAAAAATGAATTGCTCTTCCAAGTTCCTGCAAAAATATCTCAACATCTCGTTCTGAATTATATATCCCAAAACTAACACGTAAAAGGGCATCAAACCCAAGAAGTTCTACTATAGGGCGAGCACAATGGTTACCAGCCCGAACAGCAATATTACTAGCCCCCAAAGTCGTTGCCAGATCATGCGCATGCAACCCATCAATAGAAAAGCTTACAAGATATCCATGTTTCTGTATGATATCTAAATTACCCGCTATTTCTATACCATCTATGGTCTTAAGCCCATCTAAAAGCTTTGTACATAAAACGGTCTCGTGATTTTTAAGCACATCAAAATCTATCGTCGCATTAATATAATCTATCGCAGCAGCTAACCCAATAGCCCCACCTGTATTGGGAGTCCCTGCTTCAAATTTTTGAGGCGCATCAGCCCATGTAGCATGATCAAGCGCAACAAAGTTAACCATCGCACCACCATAATGATACGGACTTATACTATCGTGTAAGTCTTTCTTGATATACAAAACCCCAATACCTGTTGGCCCAAGTATTTTGTGTCCAGAAAGAACAAGAAAGTCTGGAGCCAACGTTTGCACATCAATTTTTTTGTGCATCGCTGATTGGGCCGAATCAATCAAAACTTTAGCTCCAACACTATGAGCCTGTTTAATGACATTTTCTAATTGACCATCCCAAACTTCACCTACTACATTCGAAGCATGCGTTACTGCTACAAGTTTTGTTTTCTCTGTAATTAAATCTTCTGTAAATACTAACTGTGATGTTTCTTTGTCCATGGGAACAAAAGTAAGTTTTGCCCCTGTTTTTTGAGCTACTTGTTGCCATGGAATTAAATTAGCATGATGCTCTGCATGCGTCGTCAGTATTTCATCACCAGCCTTAAGATTCTCTAAAGCCCACGTCTGTGCAACAAAGTTTATCCCCTCAGTTGTCCCTTTTGTAAAAATAACTTCTTCTGTATGCTGAACATTAATAAAGCGAGCAACTGTTGCTCGGGCTTGTTCGTACTGTTCTGTTGCCTGTTCACCAAGATCATAAAAAGACCTATGGACAGGGGCATACTGTGTAGCATAAAAATTTGTTATCGCATCAATGACAACCTTTGGTTTTTGAGCACTTGCAGCACTGTCAAAATAAATAAACTGCTGTCCAGATTTTTGAATATGCGAAAAAATAGGGAAATCAGCCCGTATCTTTTCAACGTCTATGCTTTTACTACTCATGGTACTCCCCTTTATACATGTTACACATAACGATAACTTTCTTATAAACAAGTGACGCTTTTTAGTAAATCTATATGTAAAACACGAAGTCGTTTAATCTTAAGCTTATACAAGCTTGCAATAAAAAACAAAATTTTACGGGAATTATCAACAGATTATTTAGAAATCCAACATTTAAAACACACTTAAACCTCACCAAAAGACGAAATCACAACAAACGCTATCGCCGTTTGTTTTTCATGAGAAACCGACAAATCTATCTGAATGTCCCGGATATCAGGCACACCCCCGTGTATATTGTAGTAAAA